>CAYOBW010000258.1:0-10389 GCA_964402115.1 uncultured Victivallales bacterium | reverse complement strand
GACGGGAGCTTGCCGGAAGTGGTCGGGATCTGTCAAGCGTGCCGAAGCAGCAGCATTCTCATGATGGCCGAAGACCGCCTGAATGAGAGCGAACGCTCAACGCGCCATGTTCAAGTGGGGGGAGATGCGACCGCTGATGCACGCTCATGGACGCTGCTGTCGCGAGTGTTCAAGGCCCAAGGGGAGGAGCAGGTGCCGATGCCGCCGCCCTTCAGCCTTGGATGTTCCTTTTCGCCTGGAGGGGCGACGGTCTCGGCGCCCCGCGAGATGGTGGCGCGATCAGGCGGCACGGGCGACCGCAGGCCTGGAGACGGCGGTCCCCGCCGTTACTGCCCCGCGACCCGCGTAGCCGCGCCCGCCAGGGCGTGGTCTTCTCTGACGTGGCAAGTTAGTGAGCACGGCTGTCGCGCCAGGGATAGCCCGCGCAGGAGGGCCGCGAAAGGCGGGCGGGGAGGCGGCAGCTGACCTCAACCCCCCGCCGCTGCCGCCCCGTGTGTGTACCGGATGACCTGCACGTTCTCGAGCGTCACGAGTCCGCCGCACCCGGACGTCTCGAAGAGGTCGTGGAGCGTGGGCAGGAAACGCTCGATCTTCGAGGCCTCGTCCACGATCTCGACGGTGATCGGCAGGTCGCTGGACAAATCGAGGATCTTCGCCGTGCGCAGGCGGCTCGTCGGGCCGAAGCCCAGGATGCCCCGCCACGCGGTGGCGCCCGCGAGGCCGGCGCGCCGGGCCTCGCGCACGATGACCTCGTAGAGGGCCTGGTGCTTGAGGTGGTCGGCTTCGCCGAGGAAGATCCGCAGGAGTTTCGCTTCACCCTTCAGTTCCATGTCGTCATCCTCCTTCCACCCTCAGCCCGCCACCCTCAGCCTTCCTTCCGCCCTCCACCCTCCACCCTCCACCTTCCACCTTCCCCTCTCACCCCGCGCCCCTGACGAGCAGGCGCACGCAAAGCGCCCCGGCGATGAACGCGAGCAGGGAACCGGCGACGGTGGCGCCGAGGTAGCCGGCGGCGTGCAGGTACAAGTGGGATCGCAGCATCTGCATGGTCTCGTAGACGAGCGAGGACATGGTGGTGAAGCCGCCGCAGAAGCCCGTGGCGAGCAGGAGCCGGGCCTGGGGCGAGAGGGCCTCGCTGCGCTCGGAAACCGCGGCGATGACGCCGATGATGAAGCAGCCCGCCAGGTTGGCGGCGAACGTGCCGCCGGGCCAGGCGAGGGCCAGCCGCTGGCCGAGGAGGCTCAGGCTGTAACGCGCGATCGAGCCGGCAAACCCGCCGATCCCCACGAGCGCAGCCGCTGTCAACGGGTGGGTCATGGCTGGTCTCCGCTACGTCTTCAGCAGCAGCCGGGCGACGCGGTACAGTTCCGTCACGCTCCAGGCCTGCGCGCAGCAGCCGCGCTGGGCGTGCGGCGCATTGCCGTCCAGGATCTCCGGCAGGTGCCCGAGGCAGCCCGTGTTCAGCAGGTGGGCGCTGCTCGAAAGGATCGCTAGGGCCGTTGCGCGCACCGGGGCGCCGTAGGTCTGGTGGAGACCCTCCACGTAGGAGGGGAACGGCCAGGTCCAGGCGGTGCCGTTGTGATACGCCGGCTTGCGGCGCGTGTCCTCGTCGCCGCCGTACTCGCCCCAGTAGGGTGCGCCCGGATTGTTGAGCAGGCGGCCCTGGTTGGACACGGGCAGGTGGCGGCGGACGGGTCGGTCCGCGAGGCTGCGCAACGCGCCGGGCACGATCAGTTCCTCGCACGAGGCGAGGACCGCTTCGCGCACGCGGGGGTCGGTGAGGGCGCCCAGCGTGACGGCGAAGAGCTGGTTCGGGCGCAGGGCGTCATCGGGCTCCGCCGCAGCCGCCGGCGTACCCGGGCGCGCGTGCAGGCAGTCCGCCAGGAACTGCTGGCCGGGGCGCACGTAGTGGCGGGCGATGGAGGCCCCGACGCGCGCCTGCAGGGCCAGCCAGTCGCCGCCGGGGTCGATGCGCGCCAGCAAGCCCAGCGCGGCGTGCCAGAGGGCCTGGATCTCGATGGGGTACCCTTCGCGCGGGGAGCAGGCGGGGAAGTTCGTGTCCATCCACGTGAAGTGCGAGGGGCTGAAGATCAGGCCGCTGGCGGGGTCCATGCGGATGCCGTTCGGCGTGCCCTTGCGGTAGCCCGCGGCGATGGACGCGAGGACCGCGCTCAGCGGACGTCCGGCGCAGTCCAGGTCGAGCAGCGTTTTCGCGCGCAGGTGGTCGAGCAGATCCGCGCAGGCGACGAAGAACCAGAGCGGGGCATCGGAGGTGTCGCGGTTCGAATCGTCCCCGCCGCGAATCATGTTGGGCAGCGTGCCCTGCCGCTCGAAGCGGGCAAACTGGTACAGGATGTCGCGCGCTTCCTTGAGCAGGCCCGCGGCGATCAGGCCGCGCAGGCTGATGAGCGTGTCGCGCCCCCAGTCGAGAAACCACGGGTAGCCGGCGATGACGGTCAGCGAGTCGTCGCGCTTCACGACGAAGGCGGCGAGGGCGCGGCGGAGCGTCGCCTCCAGGCTCTCGGCGTGGTCGTCGGCTGCGGTGTGGCGCGCGGGGCGCGCGGGGGTTGCGGGGGTTGCGGGCGCCGGGCAGTCGGGGGTTGCGGCGGCGGCGGTCAGCGTGGCCGTGTCGCCGCCGGCAAGCTCGAGCGCGAAGTAGCCGGGGCTGAAGAGATCGGAGCTGCCGTCCTGCCCGCGCTGCGCTTCGAAGGGATGGGCGAGCATGTACTGCCACTGCGGCTCGATGCCGAACGTGCCGCGGTCGGCCGTGACCGTCAGCGCGCGATCGGGCGCGGGCTGGAAGCGGAACCCGCCGGGCACGGCGTGGACGGCGGCGGGGAAGGCGCCCTCGGCGCCCGTGTAGGCCTTGGTCTTGGCGTGGAAGTTGCGGTCCTCGATGTCGGGCCTGACGACCAGCGTGACGGCCTGGGCGGCGGTCAGAAGATCCGGTCCGTTGCCGTGACGCGGCCGGGCGCAGGCGAGCCGGATGCGGTTGCAGCCGGGTTCGAGCGCGAGCGTGATGGACAGCGGCACGACCTTGCCCTGGCCGGCGGGCACGGCGAAATCCCACTGGAGCGAGCCGTCCGGGTTCGTCGTGAAGGCGGTCTGGCACGCGGCGTTCAGCTCGTGGGAGTAGTCGCGGTAGACCAGCCAGGCCCGGCAGCGCGTGAGCATGATATGACGATCGACCGGGAAGGCGGGGTGCAGGTTCGCGGCAAGCAGCGCGTGGTACTGGCTGCGGATGGCGCCCCAGTCGGCGTTGGCCAGCGCCATCGCGCCCCGGCCGTTGGTGCAGAGGCCGCTGCTCGCGGCCGCGCGGACGCGGGCGGCGTCGAGGCTCAGCAGGGCCGGGGTGTGCTCCCAGTCCGCCAGCCGCAGCAGTTCCACGCGCTCGCGGCGCGCGGGGCCGGGGCCGTAGACCGCGAGGGCCAGCGCCTGGGTCTCGGGCCGCGCGGGGGCCGGGCGGGGCAGGAAGAGCGCGAAATGGCCGCCGTGGGCGTCGGGCAGGCTCTCCTCGCGGCGGAGCGGCGTGTCGCCGGCCAGCAGGTCGGCGGTGAAGCGGTGCGGGGCCTGCACGAGGAGGAAGTGGCCCGGCGGCACGAGCACGGTGCGCGTCAGGTCGCGCGGCCACTGCCACACGGCGACGGGCGGCCGGCTGCCTTCCTTCGCGCAGCAGGCGCGCGGATCGGCGCGCAGGCGCTGTGCCAGCGCGTCGAGGTCGAGCGTGGCGGCGTCGCGACGCGGGTGCAGGCAGACGTGGATGTCAAGCGCTTTGGCGCGGACGCGGCGCTGCTCGACGTGGCTCTCCGCATGGTCGGGCGGCAGGCCCTGCGCCTCCGTCACCTGGCGGAGGGCGGCGGGATCGGGGGAGAGGCAGAGCACCTGCCCGGGGTCGAGGGGCGTCCGCGAGGCGCCGCCGCCGCGCTGCACGCGGCGCTCCTGGCCGGTGAGCAGGTCCACGAGCGCCTCGGCTTCGTCGGGCTGCGTGGGCCAGTGGGCCGTGACCGGTTGCGTGGTGTCGAGGTTGACCAGCACGAGCGCGAGGTGCGCGCCCGCCCGGCAGCGCCGCGCCATCACGAGCACGTTGCCGCCGCCCTGCTGGATGAGCGCGCTGCGCGCGCCGCTGTGGAAGGCGGGGTGTACGGCGAGCAGGGCGTTGAGGCGGCCGAGGGCCGCGACCTGGTTGTCCGCGCTGCCCCACGCCAGCGCCGGCGCCCCGTGCACGTCCACCTTCTCCCGCGCCAGCCATTCGACGCCGTTCGTGATCCCGAACCCCCCCGCTTCCGAGCTGAGGGCCGCCAGTGCGGTGCGCATGCGCGCGTGCGTGGGCGAGGTCGCGGCGAGGCGGTTGTTGTCGTGCGTCTCGGCGAAGTGCACGAGCAGGCCGCGGCTGGCCGAGGTGGCGAAACAGTAGGGGAGGTACTGCTCGAAACTGTTACGGTCATAGGTTTGGAAAATCTCGGAGTAGGCCCAGTTGAGCCCCGCCGAGCCGAGCAGCGCCTCGGTGACCTCGAGCTTGCCGCCCAGGCCTTCCAGCAGGAAGACCGTGTCCGGAAAAGCCTCGCGCACGCTGGCGACGATGTAGGTCCAGACCGGCACGGGCACCATGTACCCGGCGTCGCACCGGAAGCCGTCGACGCCCTGGCGGCACCAGAAACGGAAGACGTCGGCCATGTAATTCCACAGCTTCGGGTGGCGGTAGTCGAGCTCCGAGAGGTCCTCCCACGTCACCCCCCAGGCGCCGGGCGAGTGGAAGGTGCGGTCGTGGTTGCGCTTGAACCAGGCGGGGTGGTGGTTCTGCAGCCAGGAGGCCCAGCCGGTGTGGTTGATCGGGATGTCGAGATAGAGACGCGCCCCGCGGGCGTGAATGGCGTCTGCCAGCTCGCGGAACTGCTCGATCGGCGTCGTGCGGCGGTCGAATTCGGCGAGGGCGGGATCGACGTCCATGAAGTCGAGCGCGGCGAAGGGGCTGCCGAACCGCCCCATGCGGGCGTAGGTCGTGGGGGTCGGGAAGATGGGCAGCAGCTGGACGATGCGAAAGCGCAGGGCGCCGATGATGAAATCCAGCCGGCGGGCCAGCTCGCGGAAGGTGCCGGAGGGCGGGATGACGGAGTAGCCGAGCCGCTCGAAAGGCCCGCTGCCGTTCTCCAGCTCGTTGCAGGCGGCCGGGTCCTGCGTGCGGAACTGGCGCACGAACGCCGTGTAGATGGCGTTCGCGGCCGCCGTGCCCGCGGGTTCGACCTTGAGCGCGACGTTCGGACCGTCCGGCCACCAGGGCTCGTCGGACTCGGCGGGCAGGAAGAAGGTCTTCGCGTCGAAGCAGCCGACCTCATGCAGGGGCAGCGTGAGCGCGTGGCGCCCCGGGCCGGCGGCGTGCATGGGCAGATCGTGCCAGTCGCGCGCGAGGATGGGCGTCGCCTGTTCCGTGAAATCGATGATCTCGCGGTGGCGGATGTCCGCCCGCCCCAGGTTCGTGCGCAGCCACGCCTGTCCGGGCGGATCCCCGGGCAGGCGCAACTCGAAGCTGACCGTGTCGCCGTGGACGGCGAGCTGGTGGCTCCCCGGCGCGGGCGACTGGCGCAAGTCCTGGCGAACAATCGTCATCTCAGTGTTGGACGGCGACCTTCGGCCCCCTGGCCTGGCCGATATCGGCCAGCAGGTCGCCGAACCAGGGCTGGTCGATGTCGAAGGGCTTGCCGCCCTTGACGCGCGCGAACTCGATCGCGCGCAGGACGCCGCCGCGGTCCTCGTCGTGCCCGATCACGCCGCCGTCGCCGCGCAGGGCGCACTCCACGGCGAGGTCGGCGCAGCTCTTGATCAGGAGCAGGTCTTCGCGGTTGGCCGCCGCGGCGCGCGCGTAGTAGCCGCTCTTCTGCACGAGCGTCTTCTCCGCGCCGAGCATCTCGGCGAACTGCTGGGCGAACCACTTGCCGGGGTTGACCGCGTCGAGCTTGACGTGGCCGAACGCGTCGCGGGGCACGGTCTCGCCCTTCCGCTCCAGCTCGGCGACGATGTCCGTCACGCCCGCGCCCTCGCTGATGAAGATGTTGACGTTGTCGTGGCGGTCCATCGTGCCGCGCAGGCGCCGGGCCTCGGCGGCGATGTCGACCTGCATCTCGGGGATGTAGATCCCGTGCACGTCGAGCGACTCGCGCGTGAGCCCGAGGGCGGGGGCGAAGGGCCGGCGCAGCAGCTCGCGGCGGTAGGCCTGGGCCGTGGCGGCGGTGAGCCAGCCGCAGTTGCGCCCCATGACCTCGTGGACGATCAGCATGCGCGGGTTCGCGCCGCTCTCGGCCACGACGTTGGCGAAGTACCGGGCGCCCTCCTCGGCGGCGGTCCAGGCGCCGAGGCTCTGGCGGATCGGGTAGACATCGTTGTCGATCGTCTTGGGCAGGCCGATGACCGTCAGCGCGTAGTTGTTGCCCGCGAGGAAGGCGGCGAGATCCGCGGCCGCCGTGTTCGTGTCGTCACCGCCGATGGTGTGGAGCACGTCCACGCCGTCCTTGACGAGCTGCTCGGCGGCGACCTGCTGCGGGTTCTGCCCCTCCTGGACCAGCTTGCGCTTGAGGCAGTCCTTGACGTTGGTGAGCTTCACGCGGCTGTTGCCGATCGGGCTGCCGCCATACTGGAGCAGCACGGCGGCTTGCGCGCGGGCCGCGGGCGTCACCTTGATGCTGTCGCCCAGCAGCAGCCCCTTGTAGCCGCCGCGGTAGCAGATGATCTCGACTTCCGGCGCAATCTCGGTGTAGCGCTGGATCAACTGGCCGATAGCGGCCGACAGGCAGGGCGCGAGACCGCCCGCCGTGAGTATCCCGACTTTCCGAACTGACATGGTCTCTTTCCTCCAGGTGTTTGCGCCCCCCCCGCGGCCCGACGAACCCGGTGGGGCGGGAATGCGGCCGAACATTACCGTGTCCCTCCGGCAGGGTCAAGAGGGGACGCTGAAGAAACCGGTGCAGAAACCGCTTGACGGCCGCGGGGCGTTGTAATAGTGAGTACGCACTCATTTATCAGAAGGAGACGGCTTTCCCCATGTCCCGACCGGTAACCATCAGCGACGACCGCATCCTCCAGGCTGCGCGCACGGTGTTCATGCGCGAGGGCTACCAGGCGCGGACGGCGGCGATCGCGCGCGAGGCGGGCGTGTCGGAGGGCTCGCTCTTCAAGCGGTTCAAGTCGAAGTGCGGGCTGTTCCGGGCGGCGATGTGCAACGAGGGCGGCGCGGAGAGCGTGCGGCAGGAGCTGGAGGCCGCGGTGGGGCGCGGGAGCATCCAGGCGACGCTGGAAAGCGCGGGCATGCACCTGCTGCGGCGCTTCCAGACGATTCTGCCGCGGATTATGCTGGTGCGCTCCAGCGGGGTGACCTTTGCCGGCGACTTCCGGGAGCCTGAGCCGCCGCCCCTGCAGCACGCGCGCGAGCTGGCGCAGTACCTGCGCGCGGAGCGGCGGGCGGGCCGGCTGGCGGCGGCGCCGCCGGAGATCGTGGCGCACGCGCTGGTGGGGGCGCTTTACCATTACGTGATGTGCGAAACGCTGTTCGGCTACCGGCCGGGCGCGCCGCGGGCCTATGTGCGGGCGCTCGTCCACGCGCTGCTGCGGCCGGCGGCGGGCGCACGGCTCGCCGGCGGCAAGGGAACGTGAGGCTGTTATGGGTGTGAGACGAACGAAGGCGGGGGGTGGCTGGCACGCGGCGGTGGCGCTGGCTGCCGCGCTGGCGGCGGTGGCGGGGTGCGTCACGGCCCCGGTGCCGGAGGATGCGCAGACCAAGTGGATCCCCCCGGCGGGCGCGGGCGGCCTGGGGACGGCGGGGTGGGCCGCCGTGCGGGCCGACGCGCCGGACCTGAGCCGGCCGCTGACCCTGGCCGAGCTGGCCGAGCTGGCCCTGCAGCGCCATCCGGCCAGCCGCAAGGCGTGGAACGAGGCCCGCGCCGCGGCGGCGCAGGTGGACCAGGCCGAGGGGCGGTTCATGCCGAACGTGGCGGGCACGCTGAGCGCCGCGCGCCGGCGCGTGGACGCCGATCCCGATCTCAGCGATCAGAACAACCTGAGCGTGGGGCCGGGCGTGCAGCTGAGCTATCTCGTCTTGAGCTTCGGCGGCGGCCGCCGCGCGGCGGTGGAGCAGGCCCTGCAGACGGTCTATGCGGCCAACCACCGGTTCAACCGCACGCTGCAGGACATTCTCCTGGGCGCGGCGAACGCCTATTACGGACTCGTGGCCGCGGGGGCGGGGGTGGAGGCCACCGCCGCGAGCGTGAAGGACGCGGCGGCCGCCCTGTCGGCCGCCCGTGAACGGCAGGGCGCCGGCCTGGGCACCGAGCTGGAGGTGCTGCAGGCGCAGGCCGCGTACGACCAGACGCGCTACAACGCGGCGGGCGCGGATGGCGCCCTGAAGCTCGCGCGCGGCACGCTGGCACAGGCCCTGAGCCTGCCGGCGGACGTGACGGTGAACGTGGTTGCGCCGGCCGACGCCGTGCCGCCGGGCCTGCCCGTCGAGAAGCTGCGCGCCTTCATGGACCGGGCGCTGGCCCGGCGCTCCGACCTGGCCGCGCTGCGCGCGACCGTGGCGGCGCAGGAGGCCGCCGCGCGGGCGGCCGCGGCCGGGGCCTGGCCGTTCCTCTATCTGAACGGGAATCTCAGCCACACGGAGTACGACCAGTACATCGCCGGCGACACGGCGCGGCCGGGGGCGCAGGATCGCGACACGACGTTCGGCGCGGGGGTGAGCATCCAGTGGTCGCTGTTCGACGGCTGGCAGATCGCGAGTGCGCGGCGGGCCGCGGAGGCCCAGGCGGCCGCCTCCCGCGAGCTGCTGCGCCAGGCCGAGCTGGCGGCCAGCGCCGAGGTGTGGGGCCGTCACGCGGCGTACGAAACCGCGCGCGAGCGGCACACGGCCAGCCTGGCCGTGGTGCGCAGCGCGGAAGCGGCCCACGGCCTGGCGCTCGAGGCCTACCGGGCGGGCCTGCGCAGCATGTTGGACGTCGTGACCGCCGAGGCGCAGTTGGCCCAGGCTCGCCGGCAGGTCATCGTCGCCCGTCAGGATGTCTTCACCAGTTTGGTGGCGCTGGCCCACGCGGCCGGCAGCCTGGATGAAGGGGCCGCGGAGGTGGGTGGCTCTCGTGCGGGCGCCGGCGGAATGCGGCCGCGTGGCGCGGTCGGGAAGTAGGGGGGGTGTTCAAAGTCATGAAGCGCGTATGTCGACAAGGTTCCGTTGTCATTCTCTGCGGGGCGCTGACGCTGGGCGCTGGCGCCTGCCGCAAGGCCGGCCCGGCCGCGGGCGCCGGCGGGGCGCCGGGCGGCCGTCCGCCGGTGGTCGTGCAGTGTGCGCCGGCCGTCCAGCAGGATGCCCCGGTGGTGGTGACCGCCTTCGGCACGCTTGAGGAACGCGTCAACGTCGACGTGGTCCCGCAGGTGTCCGGCGTCCTGACGCGGACCCTGGTGGCAGACGGCGCGGTGGTGACCAACGGGCAGCCGCTGTTCGCGATCGATGACCGCGACTACGCGGCGCGCGTGCGGCAGGCCGAGGCCGCCGTGGCGGCGGGACGCGCCAACCTCGCGCAGGGGCGCGCCACGCTGGAGCGCAACCGCGGCCTGCTCGCGAAACAGCTGATCGCCGCCGACCAGTTCGAGACGCTCGACACGCGCGTGGCAGCGCTGGCCGCGCAGGTGCAGGCGGACGAGGCGACCCTCGACCTCGCCCGCCTGAACCTCTCGCGCTGCACGGTCACCGCGGCGGTGGCCGGCGTGTGCGGCAAGCGGTACGTGGACGAGGGGAACCTCGTGGGGGCCGGCCTGACGCGCCTGATCAACATCCGGAACTGCGACCCGGTGGACGTGGAGTGCACGCTGCCCGAGGCCTTGCTCGGCGACGTGCGCCGCGCGCTGGCCGCCGGCCCGGTGAGCCTCGAAGTCACGCCCCGCGGCGAGACGAACCGCTACAGCGGCCGGCTGACGTTCGTGGACAACGCCGTCAACTCCGCCAGCGGCACGATCCTGGTGCGCGGCGAGGTGCCGAACCCCGCGCGCCGGCTCTGGGCCCGGCAGTTCGTGGACGTGCGGATCCTGGCCGCCACCGTGGCGGGGGCGATCCTGGTGCCGGAGTGTGCCGTGCAGTTCGGCAAGCGTGGACCTTTCCTGTACGTGGCGGGGGCGGACCACAAGGCGGAGATGCGGCCCGTGCGGACCGGCTTGCGAGTGGATAACCAGCTGCAGATCGTGGAAGGCGTGGCAGCGGGCGAGCGCGTCGTGGTGCTCGGCCAGCTGATGCTCTACCCGGGCGCCACGGTGATGGACGCCCCGCCGGCGGGAGGCCCCGGGCCGCAGGCCCCGGCGGGCGCAACGGCGGGTGCCGCGGAGGGCGCGGCGGACGACAAGCAGCAGGCCCCGGCGAGC
>CAYOBW010000257.1:0-10406 GCA_964402115.1 uncultured Victivallales bacterium | reverse complement strand
CCTATCCCGATCGCATTTGATCATTCTTCCATCTTGTTGACGGCCTTCGCCGTACGGGTCAGGCTGTCTGTGCTCATGGCGCCACCGCATCTGCCGGACGGTATCGGTCCTTTCTGCTGTGGGTTACTTGTTGGGAAAAGGGATCGCCAATTCCGCTTGCCTCGGATGCCGGACGGGCTAGACTCCGACGTATTGGGATCGTCGTGTAGCCGCGCCGCCCACCGGCAAGCGCGATCGGAAGGGGTTCTGTATCCACGGAACATGATTGTCCGGAGCAGCGACGATATGACATGGACTGCTACCCTCGTCATCGCACTCGCCTCGCTTGCGACGGCCGTGGTGATGCACGCCGAAGAGCCCACCCTCATAAGCCTGACCGTCCAGGATAAGCTCGACTTGGCTTTGGACGTGAGGGCAGAGAAGCAGACAGCCGATTTCATCCTGGCCGATTTGGAGTCGCAAGCGAGCCCGGTTGCGGTGAAAGGCCTGCCTGCGAAGGGTGTGGATAACCAGTCGGGCCAAACCCGAGCAACTGGACCAACCGAGGAAGGCGAACGGAAACCACAACCCGGGCAGGAACTGAACGTGGATCTCGGCAGCGGCGTCACGATGGCGTTCGCGTGGATACCGCCTGGCTCGTTTATGATGGGAAGTCCAGACAGCGAAGCGGGACGGGAGCAGCGGGAAGGCCCCATGCACCTTGCGAGACTCACTGAGGGGTTCTGGTTGGGGAAGTACGAAGTCACGCAGGAGCAGTACGAGCGGGTGACGGGGAAGAACCCCAGCAAGTTCAAGGCATATACCCGCCCCGTAGAGCAGGTGACCTGGCAAGATGCTGTAGGTTTCTGCAGTACCGTAACGGCAAGCGTGGGCTTACGCTCGAAGAAGCTCACCTGCCGCCTGCCAACGGAAGCCGAATGGGAATATGCGCGTAGAGCAGGAACCACGACAAGGTACAGCAACGGAGACCGGGACAATAATCTTGCCAACGCCGGATGGTGCCAAAATAATAGCGGTGCGACAACCCACCCCGTTGGGCAGAAAGCCCCGAACCAGTTTGGGTTGTACGATATGCACGGCAACGTTTGGGAATGGTGTATGGACCGGCTTGGAGACTACCCTGCGGGAGACACGATAGACCCGCAGGGTGCCGCCACGGGTTGGCTCCGCGCACTTCGCGGCGGCAGTTGGAACTTCACCGCCAACTGCTGCCGGGTTGCCTTTCGCTTCTACTACTACCCGGGCCTCACCAACAGCTACTTTGGCTTCCGGGTTGCCTTGTCATCAAGTCAGCAGTGAGCTGAGGAAGGGGTGTTCGTTCGAGCCGTGGGGGCGGGACGCACCCCGAGCGGAGCGAGAGGCTGAACGGACACAGTGATGACAGAATGCTAATGGCGTCGCATGTCCCCTCCCTGTCAACGCCGCTTTGAAAGTGATGTTCTTCAGCCGCTATGGAAATGACCGTGTACTTCATCTTCTTCCGGCGGAACCGCAGAACCGCAGAATACCCAACCGCAGAATGTCGAAGGAATGCAGGCCGTCACGGATCCTCACCGTCGACATTCGGAGGTCATCATTCGTCAATCTGCGGTTCTGGCCAAACCGGCGGATTCGGGAACTTTCACGGCGGCGTCCACACCTCCCCCGCTACCGCCCCGCTGTCGGCAGGCGATACACCATCACCCCCCAATGGCTGCGCCAGTAACGCCGCCTGAACGCCTCTCTCGTCATGCGGCAGGATCTCGTTCCGATATTCCTCACCGAACTCCTGCCCCAGATAGGCGCTTCCGGGTTTTCGTGGGGATTTTCCATTGACCATCCCGCATGACTGCACTCTGAAAGATGTTTAAGTAAGTCGGTTAAGAATCCGGTTAAGAACGGCGGTTAAGGGTGGCGGTTAAGGGTGTGCTTCTCGCTTCTTACAACCGCACACTTCGTCGCCACCCTTTCTCGGATACCCTTAAACGAACCGCTTACTCGATCCCATCTACCAAGCCCCATTCATCAACACGAAATCCCCCCGCAAACCCAGAAGCGCCGTTCCCACTCATGGTATTGCGGAGGCTATCCATTTCACTCATGCTGCATCATTTCCCAAACGCTCTTGTCAAAGGGAGCACTGCGGGATGGGCACTCCACGCGATGGCAAACCTGACAGCTGCGGAAATCGGTCTCCGTTGGGAAGCAGATACCAGAAACGGACTTGTTGGGAATCATGAGGCAGGAATCGGTCAGTTCCACGCCGGACCGCTTCCGCACCTCTTCAGCCCCGCCCAGCAAGGCAAACAACTCCTTCTGCTGCTGGATCGGCCATGTATCAACATCCCCTGAACCAGGACTCATTGAGGCGGTATGGGCCAATCTATACCGCCGGCTGAGGTGGTCGTTGAGATGTTGCAGCGCCGCCCAGAGCAAGGCCGTCTTGATCGCATCACGCCAGAACTCCATCAGCATGTCCCCCGTGGGCAACGGGATGCCGTCAAGCTCCCGACCACAGGTGGCGACATAGGCAAACACCCGTTCCGCCTTCTCCAGGTTCCGCCTGAGCGTTCTGCTCGTGAAAGTAATGCCGCCGATGGTTACGGTATTGTCTCCTCCCTTGGCGTCAATGAAGCACTCTGCGTAAACCACCGTGGGATTGGCAATGGCTCTGGACCTCTCCAGCAGCGTCATGAACTCCCTTGCGTCATCTGAATCGGTTTCAACGTGAGCCGTCGCCATAAGGGTTATTGCATCAAGGACGAACGGGATGTGCGTGAGCGTTTCCATCAGAGGTGCATCCTTGACGGCAATGACAGCGTACTTGAGTGCCTTCATGTCGTCTTCCTCCCCTCGGGGTTCCCCCACAGTCCTAACGCCGACTCAGCATACGCCAACATGGTTTGATTTCCAACTGATTCGAGGTGAGCGGCAGAGCAGGTTTCCTTCTTTTGACATGGGATGGGGTGATAGGTTCGAGTACTGTGTCGCCCATGAAGAGACGCGTCATCGCAGCGCTCACGCTTACAGGCTTCCTGGTCGGCGTCGCATGGATCGTGCAGTTCCACTACGGCATCGGCAGTTGCGGTCCGGCGTCGGATACGCCCCTCTTTGATGCCGCACGCGGCCAGGACGTGGATCCCTGGGTGATCAGCGAGTTGAGCAACTACAGGTGAGCACATGGAACCTGGCCGCCAATACCACCGCACGCTCGACCGCCTGCTGCGGGCAGCCGACCAGGATCTGCGCGACCTCTACAAAGCCATGCCCAAGGACTTCAAGGAGCGCGTGACGCGACGGGAGGAGAAGGTCATTGTCGTCTTCCTGATGAACCTGCATGCCCGCCGCGGCAAGTTCCCTGGAGAATTCCGCCAGGAGCTGCGCCGAATCATGCTGCGGGAGTTGGCGAATTGGGCGGGGTTGGAGGTGGATTTCGGGGACGAGGCGCCGGCTGCCCAACTGCCGACCATCTTCACGCGTTGACTGGGACATCACACGGTCGGAAGCAAGATCCTGTACCATGAGACGAGAGGGAATTGCGTCGGCCAGATATTGCCCCGGGATTACCAGGAGTGGATAAGCCCACCAATAGCGCTTGCCTCTCAAGTATGACGGGGTACTATCCACGGCATGGGGATCGGCACGTGAGGTGCGTCCCCTTGCGTTCAGCGGGGCGGATGGCTGTGGAAACGATACGAGTGACGGGCAAGATACCCGAAGAAGTTGGTATGTCGCACAAAACAGGATTCCGTCTGACGGCCGTGCTCGTGCTGGCACTGAACGTCACGGCCTTTGCTCAGGGCCCCGTGATTTCCTCCTTCGACCAGAACGGTGAACTGCGGTGTACGGAATTGATTCCCGGCAGCACCTGCACGGTGGAATGGGCGTCGTTCGTGGACGGGCCTTGGACGAACACCTGGGACGCTTTGCGCTGCGTCGTGGCGGATACCAACGGCGCGATCACTGTCAGCGTACCGATGTTCTATCGGGTTCGTGGGCTACCCTGTACCTACCTGGTCGTGGATCTCGCTGGCGGACCGACCGCGTCGAACTACCCGGTGAGCTACTTGGCGGGCGTGCCCGAAGGCGGCTGGACCGACGATTTCAAGACCAGCAAGCTCGTGCTACGGCGTATCCCGGCCGGCACGTTCACCATGGGTTCGCCGGAAGGGGAAGTGGGCCGTGAAAGCGACGAGACGCAGCATCAGGTCACACTGACACAGCCGTTTTACGTTGGCGTCTTCGAGGTTACGCAGAAGCAGTGGGAACGGGTCATGGGGACCTGGCCGAGTTACTTCAACAACACCAGTTACCGCGACGCTCGCCCAGTCGAACAGGTGAGCTACGACATGATCCGAGGTTCGACGGCGGGTGCGGGGTGGCCTGCGAACAGCAACGTGGATTCTGACTCGTTTATGGGGCGCCTGCGGGCACGGACGGGCAAGGCTTTCGACCTGCCGACGGAAGCGCAGTGGGAGTATGCCGGCCGGGCGGGGACCAAGACGGCGCTGAACAGTGGGAAGAACCTTACAAGAACAGGTTCGTGCCCGAACATGGCCGAGGTGGGACGGTACCATTACAACGGACCGCAAACGTATGGAGACGCGCAGACGGTGGATACGGCGGGGGGCACAGCGGAGGCCGGCAGTTATCTGCCGAATGCGTGGGGGCTGTACGACATTCACGGTAATGTGTGGGAGTGGTGCCTGGACTGGTATGGAGCGTATCCTGGGACGGTCGAGGATCCGGCGGGTGCGTCCGAGGTCTCGGACCGCGTGCTTCGCGGCGGCAGTTGGTACTACTACGCCAGCATCTGCCGGGTTGCCTTTCGCTACGGCAGCTACCCGGGCTACACTTACTACCTCTTTGGCTTCCGTGTGGTCCTGCCCCCAGGTCAGCAATGAGATGAGGAAGGGGTATTCGTTCGAGCCGTGGGGGCGGACCCACTCAGCGGACGCAGCGGCATGACACTCTGGCGGTCTCAACTCGCCCGCATCCCGGCCAGTTGTCGCCTGGGCGACACGGGCCACCCCAACCGACATTTCAGTACAAAACCCAGGACGGTCCCATCCCTGCCACCCAGGCCCACACGCATCCGCGACGCGTGCGATTTCTTTACGAAGCCCTGGCGGCCATAGCTTTCAACAGGCCCCCCGCCCTCACACCTCAACCACCATCCCGTCCCGAAACCCATGCGCCACCTCATGCGGGTGCACGCTGGTGCCCCGTAAGGCGGCCCGGATCTGCTGCTGGGTGATCTCCAGTTCCCGGCCATAGAACTCGTGATTGCCGGCCACGAAGACGACGGGGCGATCCGGGATCTGCTTGGCGACCAGTTCCACGCCCTGCGTCCCGATGCCGCTGTCGCCAGCCAGGACGATGAGGTCCGCATCCGTGCGCGCAAGGGTATACGCACCGAATCAGGCCATCCTGTCATCCTGAGCGCAGCGAAGGATCTCGGCGTACCCGCCGCGCGGCGGGAGATCCTTCGCTGCGCTCAGGATGACGAGAAGGGAAGCTCGGGATGACGAGAAGGGAAGCTCGGAACGACGAGGAGGGAAGCTCAGGATGACGAATGCCTTCAGCGGCAGATGACCGAGGGATTTGATGCGTCTGCCCTCAGTTTCCCGCTCTCCACCCTTGAGCTATCCCCCCGCCTTGCCTACTATGGGCCGGCGGGGGGGTTGCGCGTAGCGTGTACGGGCGACACCTCATGGATCAGTACCTGCCACGCTGGCGGGTACACCAACGGGAATTGAACGCGGCGCCGCTGGCCCACGAGCTGTGGAGCTACTGACGGCAAGGCGGCTGGTGGCCGGGCCTGTGACTTCCGACGCCGACGTCTACAGGACAGAGGTTAGGCGCATTGTGCTGCGAATGATTTTGATTGTTGCGGGCGTAGTGATTTACATTCCGCTTTTTCTTTACGTGTTTTGGGTTGTTCATTGCACGCTAGACCGAATCATCGTGAGACACGCCAGTCGCTTTTGTAGTCGCCGTGGCTTGGAGATAAGCAGAGTCAGATGGCAGCCAGATTTCGAGTTGTCAGGCGGCAAGAGGCTTAAAACCGAGTTCACACAGGTTCAGTTCGATTGCCTTGATGCTCAGAAGCAGCGCAGATTGGTTCTCATACTGGCTTGGCCGTTTGGAGTTCGCAAACTGGTCAGCGATGAGATCTATCCCGAGTCTTATGACAGTCAGTGGCCACCCCCGCCAACTTGATATCCTTGAACCCGCGCCCCAACCGCGATAATCTGCCCGTATCGCATACAGCGAAACCCAAGGAGTATCACCACCATGCCTAACATCATGAAGGCCCTCAAAGACGAAATCATCCGCCTGGCCCGGAAGGAATCCAAGTCCGTCGCCACCCCCCTCAGTAAATCATCTACCGGCAACCGCAAGGCGTGCGCCGACCTGAAGAAGCGGGTCGCGCAGCTGGAGCAAGCCTGCCGGGGTCTGCAGGATCAGGTCGCCAAGCTTATCGCTGCCCAGCCCCCCGCACCGGTTGAAGAGCCCGCCGCCCCGGCACGCATCACCGGCAAGGGGGTGCGCAGCCTGCGCCGCAAGCTCAAGATCTCCCAGGACGCGCTGGCCAAGCTGCTGAACGTCAGCCCCAACTCGGTCTACAAGTGGGAAAAGACTAGCGGGGCACTCCAGATGCGGAAGGCTACCAGGACCGTGTGGCTGGCCGTGCGCGATATCGGCGCCGCGGAAGCCAAGCAGCGTCTGGATGAGCTGGCGGCGGCCAAGAAGCCAGTCAAGAAGCCGGCGATGAAGGTCACCAAGGCCGGCAAGGGCAAGTAGCCGGGGAAACGCCGGATAACACGATGGCTTCCCTACAAGAACACTGCGTCGACTGCCGCCAGGAGCTGGGCGAGGACTATGCGCATGTCCACCAATGGCTGGACGCCCTCTACAAGACGCTGGGCCACAAGCATCGCAGCGTGCGACACCACACCAGCGGCGTGGAGCAAGTGCGGAAGATGTGGGGCGACGGCGCCGCCCGTGCGGCCGAGATCCATATCCGGCGCGATTGTGGCGGCGTAGTGCCTAGTGAGAAGGACGCGCAGATGGTGAGCATGTTTGGGGCGGATGCTGTGTCACGGCAAGGTCAGGCATGAAGAACCTGGGGCTGTTCCTGTTGATCGCGGGCTGTGCAACTGCCGCCATCGGTCTCAGCGAGCGGCTACGGGAGCGGATTGGAGAGAATATATGACAAACGCCTGGGGCTTATCCCGCCACCAAGCGTGCTTGTGGGGCGCGCACACGGCTGTGTGTGGCCTGTTCTTGATCGCGTCGTGCGTGTCGGCGGGGACACCCCCCGCGTCGATTGACCTCTCCGGTGACGTACCCGACCTTTGCCAGACGGATCCCGACGGACGGTTTCCCGGCAATGGCCGCGACCTGTGCGGGCCGGTCGCCGTCGCCAATTCCTTGATGTACCTGACGAACCACGGCTTCCCACGGCTGCGTACGCCCGCGGCAACCGACAAGGAGGCCCAGATAGCGCTTGTTCACCGGCTGGCCGCGGGCGGGTCAATGGATACGGTGGAGCGCAATGGAACCAGCCCTCCGCGGCTGATGGCGGGCGTGGGGGCTTTCGTGGCACAAGCCGGCTACCAGGTCGTTCGCCTGGAGCAGCAGGGCTGGAGGGGCGGGACAAAGCAGTTCCCCGCGCTGTGCGAGATTCCGTGCATTGACTGGATCAAGGAGGGACTCTCGACGCCCGGCGGCGCGGTGTGGCTCAACGTCGGATGGTATAGGGCACCCGCTGGCACCAACGAGTACCGCCGTTTCGCAGGCCACTGGGTTACGGTTGTCGGTTACGGCAAGGATCAGAGGGGCGCGGCGGACCCGCTCATGCTGCTGATCCACGACCCGGCACCGCGCACCGGCACAACGCCACACACTCAGTGGGTGAAGCTCTCGGTGATCGACCAGGGAACCTTGCAGCGCGACCTTTCGCCGGGCAGAATTCACCGTCGTGAGGCCAAGGGGTTCTTTGAGATGAAAGGCGAAATGAAGCTCAAGTCCGGCGCGGACGCGGCGATTCTCGATGTTGCCGTCGTGCTGGTTATCAGGAGTTGACACATGAGGCCGATACAGCTGCGTCGAATGGCATGGATTCTGGGGTTGCTGATAGGGCTGGCAACTGTCGGTTGGGTGGCTGGCGCGGCGGCCAAGGCACCCGCAGCAGCAGCGGCACGCCCATCCACCGCCAAGGACATCGCTGCGGCCACCAAGAAGAAGACCAAGCCCCCCCCTGCCCCGCCCGTGCCGGCACCTGCCAGCCTGACCCGCAGCGACGGGATGTTCACACGCGACTATCCAGCACGGTAGACAGACCGGCATGCCATATCCACGCGATCAGATTGATTTCCTGAAGCAGCCACGGCTGATTGCCAAGGCCGTTGACCCGGACAGCGAGAAGCCCACGGGCATGCGCCTGTTTCAAGTCGGTGTCCTGAAGCCCGGGGTTGGGCATCCATGTGACCGCTGGCTCGTCTATCACGCCGAAAGCGAAGATGCTCCAGCTCCAGACTATCCGGTGTTTCCGACGCTGCAGCAGTACCTGAAGTTCTCCTGCAATGTCAGGTGGGTTGAGGTGCAGGCGCCGATTACGGAGGTAGTGGAGCAGACAACAGGGGCGGATCCGTCAACGGGCGTCTGGACGAGCGGGCTGCGTATCGGCACCTGTAGCTGGAAGTACCCGAGCTGGCGCGGCCTGGTTTACACCGACTCCCCCACCCCCGACTACCTGCGGGAATACGCCCAGCGCTACGACACCGTCGAGGTCGACCAGTGGTTCTGGAGTCTGCACGGGCCGGACAAGGTCGTGCTACCGCAGCCCAAGGTCGTCGCCGAGTACGCCCAGTCCGTGCCCGACACATTCCGGTTCGGGGTGAAGATGCCGAACGCGCTCACGCTGACCCATTTCCACCAGACCGCCAAGACCGACCCGCTGATGCCGAACCCGCACTTCCTGTCGCTGGACCTGCTGCACGGCTTCCTGGATCGGTTGGCGCCCATGAGCGGCAAGCTGGGCCCCATGATGTTCCAGTTCGGGTATCTGAACCGGCAGATGCTGCGCACGCAGGCGGAGTTCCAGGACAAGCTGGGCGCGTTCGTGCAAGCGCTGCCGGCCGGCTTCACCTGGTGCGTCGAGACCCGCAACCCCAACTACCTCAACGCCGGCTACTTCACCTTCCTGCGAGAGCACGGCCTGGCGCACGTGTTCCTGCAGGGCTACTACATGCCGCCGATCATCGACATCTACGGCAAGCACGCCGACCTGCTCACCGAGAACGTGGTGATCCGCCTGCATGGTCCCGACCGGGGAGGGATGGAGGAGCGCACGGGCAAGGACTGGAGCAAGATCGTCGAGCCCCGCGATGCCGACCTGAACGGCGTCGCGGGCATGCTGAAGGACGCGGCTGTACGGCGCCTTACAGCCTCCGTGTTCGTCAACAATCATTTCGAGGGGTGCGCGCCGCTGACCATCGAGCGGATGCGGGAGAGGATGGGGAACGTAGCGTAATCGCCCATCGCGGGCGCTCCCTCATGCCGGCTTGTCTGGCGGGTCTACAGGCGGTTGAGACCGGGATCCGGCGATTCGATGTAGTAGAACCGCCCGCCATCGATCGCCTGGATGAAAGCCGAGCTCACGCGCTGCTTACGCAGAAGTCGTGTGCCGCGCCGTTCTGGAAGAAGTTCCGCCGGCAGGTTCCGCCGGCACTTGCGAGCGCGCAGCGCCATGCGCCGCTCAGAGAAGTTCGGGATCGGGACACTTCCCCGACCGCCCCAGCGGCGGTCCAAGCATCCAATCAATAATCGGTCCAAACATGGACCGGCGGGCAAGACCGCTATGCGTAGGGTGGCGTGCATGGACTGGCTCACCACAGGTGGCGATGCGCAAAGGCATGGCCTGAACCAACCTTCAGGTACTTCTCGAACTCGGCGGCGCGTTCGCGTGACCGGAAGGAGATGCAGCAGACCAGTTCCCACGGGCGGTACTTGGCAGTGTGGAAATTGGCGCCCTCGTTGTGGCTCTTGAGCCGTGCCCGCATGTCATCGGTCAAGCCAATGTAGGTCTGTTTGGTCTCAGCCAGGCTCCTGAGCAGATAAACATGGTGCATGGTCTCGTCCAAAGGCGGCTTGCCATGCTACTTCGCCAGAGGCTTCGTAGCACAAGTCCTGCTTCGCTGAAGCTACGCAGGACAAGTACGTAGTTCGCAGCGCGAGTCGTCAAGCAGGCCCTACTTCGCCCGGCGTGCCGCCGCGCTTCGTAGGGTATACTACGCTCTCCGCTGCGCTGCGAGCGAAGGATGGTCGGGGCGGCGGGATTTGAACCCGCGACTTCCAGCGCCCAAGGCTGGATGCCGCCCGGAACTCTCGCATCGCGATTCCATCCTCGCACACGGTTT
>CAYOBW010000256.1:0-10441 GCA_964402115.1 uncultured Victivallales bacterium | reverse complement strand
ACAAGCCCTTTTTGTCTTTTTCTCGAAATCCCTGTTACAAAATCAAATCACACCCGGCCGCGATGTGCCGTACTCCCGCACCAGCAGACGCCGCCAGTGGAAGGCCGAGCCCCGCAGCGTTTCGACCCTTCTACTTCAGCACGACGCGGAAGAATCCCGCCGGCGCCTTGGGATCGGGGATTGCGACCAGCACGCTCGTGCGGTCGTTGTCCGCCAGCAAGGCGGTCACGGCCTGCCAAGTGGCGCCGATCCGGTCAACCCACTGAATCTCGTAGACCCGTCCCGGCAGACTGCTGAACGCTAGTGTCATGCCCGTGGGAGCCAGGCGGAGCAGCTCCGTGGCAAACGCGCTGACCGTCACGCCGGGAGCGGGCCAACCCGTGCCGACCTCGTCCCGCACGGCGAAGTCGTACGTGCCGCCCACGGTCAGGCCGGGAACCAGGATGCGGCAGATTTGTGCGGGCGAAGCCACGACGTTCGCCGTGCCGCTCCACACGGGGTTGCCGTCGGCGCCCAGCAGGGTCAGCGTGACGAGCCCCTCGCTTTCCACGTCGTACGCCACGAACTCCACATAGACTCCGTTCGCACCCTGGAAGGCCCGCAGATCGATGCCCGAACTCGTGGGCGGGCTTGCCGCCGAGGCCCCGTTGAATGTTACCTGGCCGCCGCGCGCCAACGCTCTGCCGTCCACCGTGCTACTGGTGTCCAGCGTGATGGATACGGCAGCCATGATGGTCCCCTTGAACACCGAGAATGTGCCAATCGTCGCCGAGGAACCCACTTGCCAGAAAACGTTTCTGGACCGTGCGCCGTCCGCCAGGATGACGCGGCTGGCGCCTGAGCCGGCAGCCGTAGTCAGGGTGGATCCCATCTGGAAGATCCAGACGGCATTCGGGTCGCCGTTGGCGTCGAGGGTGAGATCCCCCGCGATGCGCAGCGAACTCGCGGACCCGTAGAGGCCAGGGGCGAGCGTTTGTCCGCCAAGATTCTCGTCGGCCGTCAACGTGATGCGATCCGCGAGTCGTCCGGCCGCGTCGTTGTAGGCCGTGTCCAAAGCGGCTTTGGCCGCAGTCAACAGATCAGGGTCAGCCACCGAGCCCGTTGGCCCAGAGGAATCGACCGCATAGATTGTTCCGCTCACTTGAGCTTTGCTCAAGCCTGTGATGGACCCCCCGGTGGTTGGACTCAGCCCGACATCCCCATTGACGGCGCCGCCACCTGTCGAGGTGATCGCGGAGTAGGCCAGAATCGTGAAACCGGCAGCCGATCCCAGGTCGACTGGCGCCGGACTCGCCGCCAACGGGCGATGCGCGACCATGATGGTCGCTGCAAGGATCAGGCCCCTGCAGATCGCCTTTGTTTCTGCACTCATGCGACTACCATAGGTGACAGGGTTACGCTTCTCGATGGGGTGTATCCCTACCCTGAACTCATCCCTGCGCAAGGGTGGAAGACGCCCACGGGGACACGCCGCACGCTGGGTCTCCACACACACGCCGTGCCTGTGGGCGTTCCTACTTCAGCCGAACGCGGAAGAATCCCGCTGTCGCTTTCGGTTCGGGGCATGAAACGAACACGCTGGTGCGGTCGTTGTCCGCCAGCACCGTGGTCACGGGTTGCCACGCGGCGCCCATCCGATCGATCCACTGAATCTCGTATTGCCGGCCCGGCAGACTGTTGAACGACAGTGTCGTGCCCGAGGGGGACATGCGGATCAGTTCCGTGGCAAATGCGCTGACCGTCACGCCGGGAGCGGACCAACCCGTGCCGACCTCGTCCCGCACGGCGAAGTCATATATGCCGCCCACGGCCAGACCGGGAACCAGGAAGCGGCAGACTTGTTCGGCGGAAGCCACCACGTCCGCCGTGCCCGTCCAAACGGGGTTGCCGTCGGCGCCAAGCACGGTCAGAGTGACGATTCCCTCGCTCTCCACGTCGTACACCATGAATTCCACGTAAACCCCGTCCGCGCCTTGGAAGGCGCGCAAATCGATGCCCGAGCTCGTTGGCGAGATGGAGACGGAAGCCCAGCCAAGCGTCACCAAACTGGCCGGGTTGGCGCCGCCTGCGACATCCGCACTGATGGCGTTATGATCCGTCGCGTTGGCAATGGAGCCAAAGGCCACGCGCCACGACTGGCCGCGGGCCAAGCCGGTGTACGTTTCCAGGTAGGACCACTTGACGGCATAGTCGATGAATGTAGTCAGGCCAAAAGCCGTGGTGCTTTGCCCGTCGATCGTGCGCACATAACCATCACCCGTGCGACTGCCACCATTGATATCGGCGGTCAATTTAGCGGCGGGGTCGCCGTCAATATCGTCCATCCTCACGCTGTCCCAGGACGTTACGGCAGCTGATGTCCGGATCTGCATTTCCAAGCCGTGTTTGGCGTTGTCATTGGACTTGGAGTCCCATGCGAAAGCATAGTCCGGCAGATGGTCGTCGGTGGGGCTGGTCTTGAGTTTCGTCGTGCTGACGTCGCTGTCGTTCCCCACCACGTCAATCAGGACGAAATGAGCATCGCCGAACGTCGAGGCGCCTACTGTGCCTATGTCAACCCGCTGACGGAAGAAGACATACTCGCTGTTGCTGGCAACATAGCCCCACGGGTTGGACGAATCGCCGACGAAATCCAACTGTTCAGCCACGCTGTCGTTGACCTCGTTCTGCGTGCCCAACGCCTTCCAGGTGGTCGGCCAACTGGCGCCTGTACCGACTTGCTCGATGGTGCCAGCAGCAGCCCGCCACGCCCCCGCGCAGGCGCTGAGGGCCGCGAGCAGGGTGGTCGTGGCCAGCCGCGCGACGGGACTGCGGGGGCGCGTCGCAGGCGGGCCTGCGATCCTGTCCACGGCGCCGAACCTTCCCGGGAGTTGTCCGCGTAAGGGTTGAATGGCCCCGTGCCCGTTGCCGGGCCGGATGGAAATGCTGCTGTTATCGACGTTCATGATTCACGCTCCTCGCTCATCTCAGTCGACTCTAGTCGACAGGGCTGCATTTCTGGATGGGGTGTAACCCCACCCTGAACCCACGACGGAGAAGGCCGACCGCGCACCAGCCGAAGCTCGAGCCGCCGACAGCTGTGTACCCGGCGACCGGCTGGCAATTGTCGGAGGAATCGAAGACTCGTGCTGTTTGTCTTCAGCGTTGACCGGTTTCGGCGTTTGTGTTCTCTTACGGCCCTGGCTGCTGCACCGGCAGGGCGGGGGCGCCCCGCGACCGGGTCCGTCGCTGTCGTGACGCTGGGGCGAACCCGGGTGTCCTGGACAGACTGCCAGATGGCGAAAGGGAGCTTCGCGGCATGAAGCGGGCAAGCAGATTCCGGCAACTTGGCGAGCGCTTCCTCACCCGTCTGGGGGCGGCGCTGCTGCCGTGGCTGCCACGCCGTGCCGTCGTGGCCCTGGCCCGTGGCCTGGGGACGGCGGCCTATCTCCTGGCCCGCCGCGAACGGCGCGTGGCGCTGGCCAACCTGGACCTGGCCTTCGGCGCCGCGCTGACGCCGGCCCGTCGCTCCGCCATCGCCCGCTCCGCCTTCCAATCGTTCGCGCTGCTGGTGCTGGATCTGTTCTGGTTCTCCCGGCGGACCGAGGCGCGCGTCCGGCGCCACGTGCACATGGATCCGTCCATGCGCGCCGTGTTCGAGCCCGGGGCGGTCGTGGTCGTCAGCGGGCACCTGGGCAACTGGGAGGCGCTGGGGCTGGCGGTCGGCTTGAGCCGGGTTACGATCTGCAGCGTGGCGACGCCGGTGGCCAACCCGGCCGTGGACCAACTGCTGATCGACGTGCGGGAGCTTACCGGCCAGCGGATTGTGCCGCGGCAGGGCGCCCTGCGCGTGCTGCTGCAGGTGATCCGGCAGCAGGGCAAGGTGGCCCTGCTGCTGGACCAGAACACGCTCCCCGAGGAGGGCGGGACGTTCGTTTCGTTCTTCGGTCTGCCCGTGGCCGTGTCGCGAGCCGCCGCCACGATTTGCGCCCGCAGCCGGGCCCCGGTGTGCCTGACGTGGTGCCTGGCCGATGGCCGCGGCTCGTACACCGGGCACGGCCTGTGCGTGGCGCCCGACGATCCCGCCGTCAAGCGGGAGGGGCTGACCCAGCATTTGACCCGGCTGCTGGAGCAGCGCATCCGGGAGCACCCGGAGCAGTGGTTGTGGTCCTACAAACGGTGGAAATTCATTCCGCCCGGCGCGTCCGCTGAACGCTACCCGTTCTACGCGCGCCGCTACGAGAGCCCCGCGCCGGCAGCCGGCGGCGCGGCAGGAGGAGAAGCATGAAAATCGGGGTCATCGGCGGCAGCGGGCTGTACACGCTGGAGGGGCTGGAGCAGGTCGATTTCGCGGGCGTGGAGACGCCTTTCGGAGCGCCGTCGGATAAGTACGCGCACGGCTGGCTGGGCGGGCGCGAGGTCTACTTCCTGCCCCGGCACGGGCGCGGCCACAAGCTGCTGCCCTCGGAAATCAACCATCGCGCCAACATCTGCGGCTTCAAGCAGCTCGGGGTCGAGGCCGTGCTTTCGATCAGCGCCGTCGGCAGCCTGCGCGAGGAGCTGCGCCCGCGCGACGTCGTGCTGCCGGACCAGTATTTCGACCGCACCAAGCAGTGGCGCAACCAGACGTTCTTCGGCGACGGCATCGTCGCGCACGTGGCGTTCGGCGAGCCGACCTGCCCCGTCCTGCGCGCGCAGCTCGCCGCGGCGGTGGGCGGCGTCGTCGCCGGCACGCCGCAGCACGTGCATGTGGGCGGCACCTACGTCAACATGGAAGGCCCGGCCTTTTCGACCCGCGCCGAGTCGCAGGTCTACCGGAAGCTGGGCTTCGACGTCATCGGGATGACCAGCCTGCCGGAGGCCAAGCTCTGCCGCGAGGCCGAGATCTGCTACCAGGCGCTGGCCATGGTGACCGACTACGACTGCTGGCACGCGACCGAGGAGGCGGTCACTGTCGAAATCGTCATCCAGCACCTGCTCGCCAACACGCAGCTCGCGCGCACCGTGCTGCAGCGCCTCGTGCCCGCGTTGCCCGCGCATCGGACCTGCGCCTGCGGGACGGCGCTGAAGGACGCGCTGCTGACCAGCCGCGAGGCCATCACGCCCGCGGAACGCGAGCGGCTGCGGCCGCTGCTGGCGCGCTACCTGTGAGGCGGCGACGGGGGGAGGGGTGCGGATGACGACGGAAGCCCGGATCGCCCCGCACGACGGGCGCTCGCCGGCCGGCTGGCCGCGCCGGGCGGTGGCTGCGTGCCGGGCGGTCGGCGACGGCGTGCTGGACTGGGTCTACCCGCGCGACTGCGCCGTCTGCGGCACGCGTGTCGCCGATCGCGAAATGCAGGTCTGCTGGGACTGCCTGGCCGCCTTTCCCGTTATCACCTCCCCGTTCTGCTCGCTGTGCGGCGACCCCGCCGACGGCCGCGTGGACCACGACTACGAGTGCGCCTGGTGTGCCCGTACGCGCCCCGCCTTCGAGCGGGCGCGCTCGGCCGTGCGCTTCCGCGGCCCGGCGCGGCAGGCCCTGCATGCCTTCAAGTACGGGCGCCTGACCGCGCTGCGGGGCGACCTCGCGCGGCTGCTGGCGGCCACCGTCCGCACCCACTACGACGGCGTGCGGTTCGATGCCGTCACGGCCGTGCCCCTGTTTCCGCGGCGCGAGCGGGCGCGCACGTACAACCAGGCCGACCTGCTGGTCGGCCGGCTGGCCCGCGAGCTGGACCTGCGTGACCGGCACCGCTATCTCGCCCGCGTGCGCGACACGCCCACGCAGACCGAGCTCACCGCGCCGCAGCGCCAGGCCAACGTGCGCGGCGCCTTCGCCGTGCGCCACGCCGCCTGGGTGCGCGGTCGCGCCTTCCTGCTGGTGGATGACGTCATGACCACCGGCGCCACCGTCCACGAGTGCGCCCGCGTGCTCAAGCAGCACGGCGCCGTCAGCGTCCACGTCGTCACCGTCGCCCGCGGGTAAGGCCGCGGGGCGCCGGAGGCATGCGTGGCAGCCTGTGGCACGTGGCGGTTTGCGCGTGGCGGGCTCGAGACAACTTGACGTGCGGCTGCCGGGTGCGTAGTCTGTTTACAGCAAATGGAGTTGTAAACACATGCAGACGGTGACGATATCGATGCGGCTCCCGAAGTCGGAAGCGGTCCGGTTGGACCGCCTGGCACGGGACATGGGACTGGAGCGCCCGACATTCCTTAAACGTGCCCTGAAGCGGGGGACGCAGGACCTGATGTTCGAGCGCGCCTGCCAGGCCTATCGGGCGGGTGAGGCTACCCTCTCAAGGGCGGCAGAGATCGCGGGGCTTGGGCTGCAGGACATGCTGCTGAGGATGCAGGCCGCCGGACTGGAACTGAATTATGGCATGAGAGATCTCGCGACGGATCTGCAGCCATGATCGTGGTCGCCGACGCCAGTCCGCTGATATTCCTGGCCAAGATCAGGCGGTTGGACCTGATCCCGGCCTTGGTCGGAGACGACATCCGTGTGCCGGCTGCCGTATACGCGGAGTTGCTGGCTCCTGGCCTGGACCCGGTGGAAGAGACCGTGCTGCGGCAATTCCTCGGCACGTGTCGGATCGAGCGGGTTGACACCCCGCGCCTCTTCGCGTCCGCCATGAGTGTGGCTGACAACGCCGCGCTGACACTGGCAATCGGGCTCGGGGCCAGTCTGCTGCTTTGCGATGACCGGATCATGCGTCGCTTGGCCGAAACGGAAGGCGTGCGCCCGCTGGGCACGCTGGGTATGCTCTTGCGCGCTATGCGGAATCGTCTGATCGATCGCGCGGAGACCCGGCGCTTGCTCGATCTCCTCGTGGCCGTTCACGGCTTCCGCATCGGCGTGGGCATTTACCAGGCGGCCCTGTCTGAAATCGAGACGGGCTGACCGCCGGGCACATCTGCCCCCCCCCGCCACGACCCGCCACAACGACGTTGCGCTGGCTGCGCGCGGCGTATAACCTGTTGCCTGTCGCTCCGTTTCCCGTGGGCGGTGTTTGCGGGGCGCATGCGCGAGGTGTGCGGATGAAGCGTTGCCTTTTGGGCTTGGGCCTGGTGTGGGTGCTGGCGACGGCGGTGGACGGCGTGGCGGAGGACCTGGCTGCGCAAGGCTGGCGACTCTGGCTGGATCCCGCTGCAGCCTGGACCAACGACGCGCTGTACCTGCCGGACGAGGTGGATCTAGCCCGTCTGCCGGTCAACCCGCCCACCGGCGGCTGGGACGTGCTGAACGACCTGCAGGGCCAGGTTGTCAACCTGCCGACGACCGTGGAGGCCAGCCACTGGGGCCGGCAGGGGCTGCGACCGTATCGCGACGCGTACTGCTACGAAGCGTCGGACCCCGCTGTCTCCAACGGCTGCTACACGGGTGTCTCCTGGTGGTGGCGCCGCTTCATGGTTCCCACCGTGAAGCCCGGCCAGCGGCTGGTGGTTACGTTCCGCGGCGCGCGGCTGCGGGCCGAGGTCTACTGCAACGGGCGCCTGTGCGGCTACAGCATCCTCGGCGAACTCCCGTTCGAGGCGGACGTGACCGAGGCCGCGCAGCCCTTCAAGGAAAACGTCCTGGCCGTGCGCCTCACCAACCCGGGCGGGCGGTTCGACTGGCGCGACTCCGTGCCGTTCCAGTGGGGGCGCTACACGTTGCCCGCCACACCGGGCTTCGGCGGCCTCGACGCGGGCATCACGTTGAACGTCCGCGACAACGTGGCCGTGCGGGATCTGGCTGTGCAGAACCAGCCCGAGCCGCGCCGGGTCAAACTGGTGGCGGAAGTGGTCAGCCAGGCCAAAGCGTGGCAGGGCGCCGTGACGTTTCGCATGCTCAAGGGCAGCAAAGTGGTGTGGGAGGGGCGGGCGCCCGGTGCGGTGGACGGCGGCGGCACAGCCCATGTGACGATCGAGGCTTGCCTCGACCGGGCCGAGCTGTGGGACCTGGACCACCCCGTGCTCTACCGCGCCGAAGCGCAGCTCTCCGGCGTGGCATACAGCGGGCTGTCCACCTCGTTCGGCTTCCGCTGGTTCACGCCCGCGGGGCTGGGCGAGGACGCCCGGCTGGAACTGAACGGCCGGCGCATCGTGATCCGCTCGGCCAACTCCTGCGGGTTCTGGGGCGCCAACGGTCTGTGGCCCGATGCCGCACTCGCCGAACGCGAGGTCACCGCCGCCCGCGCGCTCGGCCTGAACGCCCTGCAGGCGCACCGGCACCTGGCGAAATCGCTCGTGCTCGATGCGCAGGACCGGCTGGGCCTGCTGCGGTACGAGGAGCCGGGGGCCGGCTGGCTGGCCCTGCAGGGCGACGACGCGTTCGCGGCCCGCTACGCGACCGCCCGCATCCTGGCCATGGTCCGGCGCGACCGCTCGCATCCCGCGCTGGTCGCCTACTGCGTGCAGAACGAGCTCGCCGCCGATCTGGGCAATCCGCGCATTGCCACGCTGCTGCGGGCGATGCACGCGCTCGATCCCGGGCGGCTCATTGTCCTGAAGTCCGGCATTGCCCCCGTGCGACAGGCTTTCATGCTGCCCGGTGACGCCAGCATGCACGCGGACGATGGCACGGGCCGTTCGGGTTGGTGGGACCAGCACAACGTCGCCGGGCCCGGCAACTACACCGACGGCCTCTACACGTCGCCCGTCGACTTCGCCTATCGCGCGACGAACCGCCAGGAAGTCGTGGTCTGGGGCGAAATGGCCGGCGTGGGCACGCCCGACGACCACGCCGCCATCGTCGCGGCCTACCGAACCGACGGTCGGACGGGCTACGACCGCGCCGACCGCGAGCGCGTGCTCGCCGCCTACGAGGCTTTCCTGGATGCCCACCGCTTCCGCGGCGCCTTCCGCACGGCGTCTGACCTCTTCCAGACCATCGGGGCCAAGAGCTACGCCTACTGGCAGAAGCTGATCGAGAACGGCCGCATGAGCGATGCCGTGGACTACCTGGTTCTGGGCAACTGGGAATCCACGACCATCGAGAACCACGCCGGCCTCGTGGACGCGCACCGCGGGTTCAAGTCCGACCCCGCCATCGTGAGGGCGGCCAACGAGCCGAACCTCCTCATCGTGCGGCCGCGCCATTACATCGTGCCGCAGGGTGGGCGGGCCGTGGTGGACGTACACTTGATCAACGAAGCCGGGACCTCGGGGCTGCACACGCTGAACCTCAGCGCCGCCGACGCCCAGGCGCGGGTCGTGCTGAACACCACCGTCGTTGTGCGCGTGCAGGGCGGACGGGTCTACGGGCAGCTGCTCCGGGAGCATGTGGCGTTTGCCGTGCCCGCGGCCGGCTACGTCACGCTGACGGCCACCCTCAAGCCGCCGCTGCACCGCGGGTTGTCGCTCACCCGGCGCGCCAACCTGCTGGTGGTCGACCCGGTCGGACCGGCGCTGCCCCCGCGCGTGGCGGTCGTCGAACCCGGCGAGCCGGTGGTGGCGGCGGCGCTGGTCCGGCACTGGGGGGTGGAGGCGGTGGGGGCGGCCCGGCTCAAGGAGCCGCTCGACGCCGTTGTATTGGCGGGCGCGACCGCCGCCGCGCCCGCGGACGATCCCGTGCTGCGCCTGCTGCCGGGCATTCTGCCGCGCGTGCTGGGGGAGGGGTTGCGGCTGGTCATCTGGACCGACACCGGCGCCGAGGCGGAGCGTTTCGCCGCCGCGCTGGACAAGCTGGGCGCCCTGACCTGCCGCGGGCGGGTGGGCGGCGCCCGCGCGCCCTGGATGGGGGCCTGGCAGTTCCTGCGGCCCAGCTGGCTGCTGGACGGTTTGCCGTCGGATGGCGTCATGGACTGGCGCTACCAGGTGACGACGACCGGCGACGAGGACGGCCTGCTGCTCACCGCTCCCGGCATGGACGTGGCCGCGGGCTACGGGCGCGATCACGACGACCGCGTGGGCGTGGCGCTCTGCGCGATTCCGTACGGCCGCGGCGATATCGTCATCGCCTGCCTGCCCGGACTGCGTCGCGCCCTGGCCGGCGAAGTCGCGGGCATCGCGCCGCCGGTGGCGCTGCGCCTGCTCGGCAATGCCCTGCGGCCGCGGTAGTAACTTTGGATCCACCAGGTTGGAGTCGTGCCCGGAGTCGTGCCGGGTGATTTGTGACACGTGTCCTGGAGCGGCTTGCTTTGGCAAGCCGGCGGGCGGGCTGATGGAGCGCATCAAGAAGCCGGAACGCCAAAGCGTTCCGCTCCGGGGGTGACGGACGGCGGCGGACGGTATCGGCAAGCTGCCCGCCACCGCCTCTCATGTGTGAGCAACGTGGCATCCACGGGCTGGCGCCCGCGGCTACGGGTTGACGGGGTGACGGGAGACGGCCGACGCCCCTCGTAGCCGCGCCCGCCAGGGCGTGGGCTTCTCTTTCGAGCGGTGCCGACGGTGGATGGCGGGAGAGACGCTTGCGCTGGAGCCGGCCGTCCACGGCCGGTAGAGGTCGTCGTGTCAAAGGAAGCCGCGAGCACTTCCCTTTTCCCGATAAATGTGCAGA
>CAYOBW010000255.1:0-10530 GCA_964402115.1 uncultured Victivallales bacterium | reverse complement strand
TCATCTGTCCAACTCTCAGCAGCAGTTCCTTCGCATGGGCCACCTCATCTACGTGCCATATACCACGCTGTGCCCCCATGTCGAGCGACACCGCCAGTTTCGCAGCCGCCGCGTTGGCTGTGTCCAGGAAGGTCTCCTGCGAGAGCTCCGCGTAACGGCCGTTACCCTCCGCGATGTTCAGTAGGTCGCTTCTCATCCGTCCCCGCCGCCGTGTCCAGAAGGCTCTTCAGCATGGCGATGTCTAGGCACGCCGCACATTCGCACGTCGAGCCAACGGCGTAGTCGAGGGCCAGCAGTTTCTTGCCGGTATCGTGAAGTCGTACCGCTTCAACGAGGTTGAACAGCATGCTCTCCATGGCGCGTGACAGGTGGTCGACAAATGCATGTCGCCTGCTCCACGACGGCAGGAGCCGCCCCAGAATTGCGAAGCGGGCAAGCCCTTTCTGGTAGACGTGCAGCTTTTCGTGGGCAAACGGCATGGTCCTACCTCCCCCGGCATCGCCAACACACTGGATACAGCCTTCTGCTGCGTGAACCTCGTCGAGAACTGTACCGAATCCAACTACGTCGTCAACTTTGTCGTGAACAACTCGGCGGGTCCAATCGGTCGCTCCCGCTGTCGGCGAGGCACAGACCCTACGGAGCCGACAGGCGCCCTCCCCAGGACTGGGTGTTACTTCCGACTTGCCTTTCCCGCATGCAGTCGTCAGTATCCGCCCGCATAAGAAAGGAACCCATGAGCGCAACACAGACACCTGCAGGCTCCAATACCCGGTTCGCTTTCACCTCCGTAACCGTGCTGTTCTTCATGTGGGGATTCATCACCTGCATGAATGACCTGCTCATCCCGAAGTTCAAGGCGGACTTCGACCTCACGCAGTTTCAGGCCAACCTTGTCCAGTCGGCCTTTTTCGGCGCCTACTTCGTCGTCTCCCTGGCCTACTTTCTGATTTCCGCGACCAGGGGCGATCCCATCAACAAGATCGGCTACAAGAACGGGCTGGTGCTCGGCTTGGCCGTTTCCGGCCTTGGCTGCCTGATGTTCTATCCGGCGGCCCAAACCAAGTTCTACCCGCTCTTCCTGGGGGCTCTACTGATCCTCGGCGGGGGGATCACCATCATTCAAATCGCCGCCAACCCGTATGTTTCGATCCTCGGCTCGGAAGAGTCGGCGCCCTCACGGTTGAATCTCTCCCAGGGCCTGAACTCGCTCGGCTACGTGGTCGCCCCCCTGATTGGCGGGCTCCTGCTCTTCGGCTCGGCGGTCTATGGCAGCGGGGGGGGGGTGGCGGCGGTCAAGGCCCCTTATGTCGGCCTGGCTATCGCCTTCTTCATCCTGGCGGTCGCCTTCAAGTGCATCTCGCTGCCCAGCTTCGTCCAGGAGGGGAAGGTCGAGAAGGGCATCAGGGCCTTTCGCTACCCGCATTTCGTCTGGGGCTGGTTTGCGATTTTCTTCTACGTCGGCAGCGAGGTCACCGTGGGCAGCATTCTGATCAACTACCTCGGCGATCCGGGCGTCATGGGCCTGTCGGGCGAACGGGCCGCCCACTTCCTCTCTTTCTATTGGGGCGGACTCATGATCGGGCGCATCATGGGCGCCATTTCGCTGAGCGGCATCCGGGAATCGAGGAAATGGGGCTACATGGTTCTGGCAGCCGTCGTGGCCACCGCCGTCATTTTCGCCAACGCGACCTTCAAAGAGAGATTCACCGTCGGCCAGTTCATTGACCCGCGCGACATCGTGCCCTATCTCGGCCTGGTGGCCCTCAGTTTCGTCTTCTTCGGTCTTGGCCGCTCGAAACCGGGCCGCATGGTCGGGTTGTTCTCCATCGTTGCCGCGGCCCTCACGGCGTTCTCCATGGGAACCAGAAACGAATTCGCGCTCTGGTCGATCGTCGGCATCGGCCTGTTCAATTCCATCATGTGGTCGAACATCTTCACCCTGTCCATCCGCGGGCTGGGCAAGGACACCAGCCAGGGCAGCTCGCTGCTGGTCATGATGATTGTCGGCGGCGCGATCATGCCCGCCATCCAGGGCGCCCTGATGGACCATGTCGGTGTCCGTCTGTCGCTGTCCATCGTGCTGGTCGGCTATCTTTACCTGATGCTCTTCGGTTTCTTCGGCGCCAAGGCCGGTCATTTGACCGACGCCGGCGCGGAAGCGGCGGGCAAGGCCGGGCACTGAAGAAGTGGACGGACAACGTGGAGACGCAGGCCGTGAAGCGCCATACGAGAGACGATCAACGCATTGTGATGACCCTCGACGCGGGCGGCACGAACCTCAAGTTCTCCGCCATGCGCGCGGACAAGTTGCTGATGGACCCGATCTACGTGCCGACCGAAGCCGACAGCCTCGACCGGTGCCTCGGCAACGTGGTGCGCGGCTTCGAGCAGGTGCGGGCGAAACTGCCCACCCCGCCCGTCGCCATCAGCTTCGCGTTCCCCGGCCCGGCCGACTACCCGCGCGGCATCATCGGCGACCTGCCCAACCTGCCGGCGTTCCGCGGCGGGGTCGCGCTGGGGCCAATGCTCGAGGACACGTTCAAGATCCCGGTGTTCATCAACAACGATGGCGATCTCTTCGTCTACGGCGAGGCGATCGCGGGATTCCTGCCCTACGTGAACGGCCTGCTCGCGCAAGCCGGTAGCCCGAAGCGCTACCGTAACCTGTTCGGCGTCACGCTGGGCACGGGCTTCGGCGGCGGGATCGTGCGCGACGGCGAGCTGTGTGTCGGCGACAACTCCGGCGGCGGCGAGGCTTGGCTGCTCCGCAACAAGCGCGAGCCCAACACCAACGCCGAGGAAGGTTCGTGCATCCGCGCCGTGCGCCGCTGGTACGCGGAACAGACGGGCCTCCCGCTCGCGAAGGTGCCGGAACCCAAGGAGCTTTTCGACATCGGCACGGGGCGCGCAGCCGGCGACACGGCCGCCGCGAAAGAGGCGTTCCGCCGCCTGGGCGATGTCGCCGGCGATGCGATCGCACAGGCGCTGACGCTGATTGACGGCCTCGCGGTGGTCGGCGGCGGCATCTCCGGCGCGGCGCCGCTCTTCCTCCCCGCCATGGTGGATGCGCTCAACGACGTCTACGAGAAGCCCGACGGCTCGAAGCTGCGCCGACTCGTCCAGCGCGCGTTCAACGTCGAGGATCCCACCCAGCGCGAGATCTTCCTGAAAGGCGAAACCCGCGAGATAGCGGTGCCGGGGACGGGCCGCACGATCCAGTACGATCCGCTGGCGCGCACCGCGATCGGCCTCTCGCGCCTCGGCACGAGCGAAGCCGTTTCGATCGGCGCCTACGCCTTCGCGCTGAGCAAGCTGAACGGGTAACCCCTGCATGACGGCGGCGGGGCGGGTTCCCCGCAGCCCTTCGCGATCGTCGTCGGGAGCCTATTCCGGGCCGCGCGGATCGTCCGGTTATCCCTGTGGCACGGCACATTGCCCGTTTTGCCTTGTCCGTTTTGCCCTTGCATCCCGGCCGCAATCGCGGCTATTCAACGCCAGATGCATGCCTTGCGCCTGACAGCGTGCGCCGCGCGCCCTGCCGCCCTCGTCGGCCAGGTGCTGCTCGCCAGCCTGGCCGGCAGGTACGAAGCTCATTGGGACTGGGCGGGCTTGTGCGATGGGACCGCGGACACGGTGTTCGCGACGAATCCCCCGAGTGGCAGGCTTCACTAACCGCGGGTTGAGGCCCGGGAGCAAAAGGGGGAGCTTTGAGAGCTACGTGGTCGGTAGGCGGGTCAGGATGGCGTGACGGGGGACGGCACCGGCAGATCGGCTGGATGCTGGCGGCGCTGCTGTTCGGCGGCGAGCTCGATGCCACGTTCGCCGCCACCTACTATGTGGATGCCGTCGGGGGGAGCGATGTCAACGGCGGCGGCACGCCCGGCGAGGCTTGGCGAACGCTGGAGAAGGCCAACGCCGCCCCCCTGGCCCCCGGCGATCGCCTCCTGCTGAAGGCGGGCTCGACCTGGACAGGGCGGCTGCACCCCCAGGGTTCCGGCACGGCCGCGGCCCCGATCCTGCTCGACCGCTACGGCGAGGGCCCGAAGCCGGTGATTCACGGCGGCGGCCTTGCCGGCGGCGCCGTCTTCCTCGAGAACCAGCAGTACTGGAGCATCCGCAACATCGAGGTCACCAACCAAGGATCGCCAGAACCCAGGAAGGCGGGCATCCTGATCCGCAACAACTGCGTCGGCACGCTTTCCGGCATCGAGGTGAGAAGCTGCGACATCCACGACGTCGTCGGCGACTTGACCGGCTACAAGGACGGCAAGGAAAGCGGCGGCATCGTCTTTTCCATAACGGCGGCCAAACTCTCGAATCCGTCCAGGTGGAACGACATCCGCATCGAGAACAATACCATCCGCGATGTTGCCCGTGAGGGCATCCTGATGCAGTCGCTGTGGATCAACAAGCCCAAGGACCCCAACTCAAGCTGGGCCGGGCACGGCGCCTACACCGCGTCCACCAACGTCCGGATCGCCGGCAACACGCTCGAGCGCATCGGCGGCGACGGGATTATTCCCTGGTGCCTGCAGGGCGCGGTCGTGGAACGCAACGTGGTCCGCCAGTCGAACAACAACACGCTGGGTCAGGGGCACGCCGCGATCTGGCCCTACTTCTGCGAGAGCACGGTCTTCCAGCACAACGAGGTCTGCGGGACGAAGACGAAGTTCGACGGCATGGCCTTCGATTTCGACAACAGCAACGTCGACTGCATCTACCAGTACAACTACAGCCACGACAACGAGGGCGGCTTCCTCAACATGTGCTGCGACGGGAACGGCAAGGGCAACATCGCCCGCTACAACATCAGCCAGAACGACGGCTGCCTTGCCGGGAGCCGCGTCTTTCTGGTCCACGGCAACGGCAACCACGACTACCAGGTCTACAACAACACGATTTACGCCAGGAACGGCAATCCCGCGCTGTTCGAGCAGGGTGCGGATAGCCGGGGGAGCTCGATCGTCTTCAGCAACAACATCTTCATCAACGCCGGCTCCGGCTCGTTCAACGCCCCGGGGGGCTGCCAGTTCCAGCGCAATCTCTACTTCGGCGCCGGCCACGTCCCCGGCGACACGAAAGCCATCCTCCAGGATCCGCGCCTGGCGGCGCCGGGCGGCGGCGGGGCCGGGCTCGAATCGGTCGATGCGTACAAGCTGCGCCCCGGGTCACCCGCCCTTGCCGCCGGCCTGCGGATCGCCGGCAGCGGCGGCGCCGATTTCTGGGGCAACCGGGTCTCCGCCGCCACCGCCCCGCACCTCGGCGCCTACAACGGCAGGCCGTCCAGCCCGTGAAGGCGAACGCCAAACCGAACGAAGCCGTCACCACGACCGGTCGCCGTTAGCTGCCCTGCGATAGGATTCCGCTTGCATTGTGTCATACATCGATTACTTTCGGACACATGAAGGTGATCATGGATGCAGACTGTCTGATCAAGCTGACCAAGGCGCAGCTCAAGGAGGGGGTCTGCGCGGCTTTTGAGGTGTCGATCCCGTCCAGGGTGCGCGCTGAAGTCATGGTTAATGCAGCCTCTCACCCCGAGTGTGCCATCGTGCGTCGAAACCTCGAGGCCGGTGTCCTTGCGGAGATTAAGGGATGTCCCGGCCGCGTGAAGGGAGAGGATGCCCTCTTGGCGGCGTTCGAGGGCGGAGACTACGCGGCTATCGCGAGCGATGACAAGCGGTTCGTCAAGAAGCTGCGGCTACTTGGAATACCCTATATCACGCCGGCCGTACTGCTGCTGGCCATGGTGAAGGGCAAACGGCTCACAGTTGAGGAAGGGTTCTCCGCGCTTGACCGTTTGTCGCACATGGTCAGCGACGATGAAGTCGCCGTTGTGAAGCTGAAACTGGGATCGTTGCGCGACGGGAGGTGAAGCGATGCATGCCAAGTCGATAAGAATATCAGAAGAGATGTTGACGGCGATTGAACTGGTGGAGCGCCGGGAGAATGTCGAGGAAGCGACTGCCATACGCAAGCTGCTTCGGACAGGCTTGGAGACCTATGTTGTGCGGCTTTACCGGCAAGGTCAGATCACGTTGCGTGAGTTGGCCGGCCGCCTCGGACTGGATCTGGTGGCCGCGACCGATTTGATGCTGGATCATGGCGTGAAAGGCAATCTCGATGCAGACGATGTCCTTCGGTCGGTCGAGCACTTCGACTTGTGAACCTCGGGGCGTGACCTTCTTGACGAAGACCCGCCCTTCGAGCCCCGGTCGCGCGTTCGTGGCTGACCGCCCCGCTGCGGCTACGCATCGGCTCAGCGCCTCTTCTCCCCGCAACCGCAACGTGGATTCTCGGAGTTTGCCCGTGCTCGGGCGGAAAAGGCGGTGGACAGGTCTGGCAGCAGAGGCTTGCGGAGGGCGTCGCGTGGCGGCATCCACCAACCTCCGCGCGTTGGTGCCCGCAGTCCACATGCCATCCCGGTAGACTCCGCCGTGCGTTCGGTCCGCCGGCATGGCAACGCCAGCCACCGGGAGCCGCGCCGTCAGCCCCGGGACCTCCCCGCGCCACGCCGCTTCAAGGACGGCTGCGGCCCTGGGACTGGATCTTGTCCAGCAGGGCGGAGAGCTCCTGCACCTTGTCGGGGTGCTGCGCGGCGACGTTTTGCGTCTCGCCGATATCATCCGCCAGGTTGTAGAGCTGCGCGCCCTCCCCGGACTTCTTCGCTTTGCCGGCCTTGCCGCCCGCGGGCGCGTCGATGTACTTCCACGGCCCCTGGCGCAAGGCGAGCACGTTGCCGTGCTCCACGAGGTGCGCGCGCCCCGTCTTCGCGCCCAGCCACGCGGGCAGGACATTGAAGCTGTCCGGGCCGGCGGCCTCGACCAGCGTCTGGCCGGTCAGCGCAGCGAACGAGGCCAGCAGGTCCACATGGCAGACGAGGGCGTCCGACGTACCCGCCGTCACGTGCCCCGGCCAGCGCACGATGAACGGCACCCGCGTGCCGCCTTCGAACGCCGCGCCCTTGGTGCCGCGCAGCGGCCCGTTGAACGCGTGGCCGTTGTTTGTCTCGGGAGTGCCGCCGTGCACCTTGTCGGGGCCGTTGGCATCGAGCACGCCGCCGTTGTCGCTCGTGACGATGATCAGCGTGCGCTCGGCCAACTGGAGGCGGTCGAGCGCCGCCAGCACCTGGCCGACCGTCCAGTCGAAGGAGTGAATGGCGTCCCCGCGCACGCCCGCCTCGCTCGTCCCCTTGAACCGCGCGTTGGGCACACGGGGCACGTGAATGTCGTGCGTGGAGAGGTATAGGAAGAAGGGCCTGTCCTTGTGCTGCTCCATGAAGGCCACGGCCTTGCCGCTGAGCACGTCCGCGATTTCATCGTCCTTCCAGAGCGCGGCTTTGCCGCCCACCTGCTCGCCGATGCGCGGGATGCCATTGACGAAGGAGCGGGGCGCGCCGCGCTGGACGGAGTAGTCGAGCTTGATCGGGTCGTGCGGATCCAGTCCCACGACACGCCGGTTCTCGACCCACACGCAGGGCGTGCGGTCGCCGGTGGCCGGCAGGAGCCAGGCGTAGTCGAACCCGATTTCGAGTGGCCCGGGCTTGATCTCGGTGTTGTAGTCGGTCGGCGTCGTCCCGAGGCCGAGGTGCCACTTGCCGACCACCCCCGTGAAGTAGCCGGCCTGCTTGAGCAGGGATGGCACGGTGACGCGGCCCGGCTCGATGATCAATCCGGCAATGCCGGGCAGGATGCCCGTCCCCTTCTTGCGCCACGCGTACTCGCCGGTCATGAGGGCGTAGCGCGTCGGCGTGCATACCGCCGCGGGCGCATGCGCGTCGGTGAAACACAGGCCCTCGCGCGCCAACCGGTCGCAGTGGGGCGTGCGCACCTTCTTCGCGCCGTAGCACCCGAGGTCGCCGTAGCCGATGTCGTCGGCCATGATGAAGACGATCGACGGGCGCTCGGCCGGCGGCGCGCCCGCAGCCCCGTGCGCGAGCGCGGCGCCGACAAGCAGCAGGGAGACGGCGCGCTTCACGGCTGCCCCTTAGCCGGCTGCTTCAGTGTCGCAATCAGGAAATCCACCGCGCTGCGGTGCGCGACGTTGCTCGCGCCAGGGTACGTGAGTTCGCACGGCACCCCGACCTCGCGCAGTCGCTCCTGGAGCTTGACGCCGAAGTTGGCCGAGTGCGTCGGGTCCTTCTGGTCCTGGCCGAGCGCGGGCGGCGTGTTGTATTCGAGGCAGACCGGCGGATCGCCGGCGCTGGCGAGCGCGTACGGCGAGTAGGCCTTGATCCACGGCAGGATCCGTTCGCGGTTCTCGAGGAACTGCTGGAACGACGACAGCTGTTTCTCCTTGTCGCCATTGAGCCCGAAGGCGTGCCCGCCGTACTTGCTGTTCGGCGTCCACTCCTTCATCTGCTGCGGGTCAAGCGTCGTTTGCGCACCCATCACGCCGGCACAGCACAGCCGCGTCGATTCGCGGGCCACGGGATCGGCGCTCCCGGGCTCCGCCATGTCGTCATGGAAAGCCAGCCACAGGCTGGAGCAGGCGCCGGCCGAACCGCCCGAGGCGCCGATGCGGGTTTTGTCGATGTTCCACTCCGCGGCCTTGCTGCGCACGAACTGCAGCGCGCGCGCGGCATCCTGCAGCGGCCACTGCACAGGCGGCTTGACCCCGGCCGCGTGCGCCTCGGGCACAAAGCGGTACTGGATCGAGACCACGGAAATGCCGGCCGCCAGGTACTCGTTCAGCCGCGCGATCCGGTCCTTGCCGCCCCGATTCCAGCCGCCCCCGTGAATGAAGAACAGCAGCGGCGCGGGCTGCGCCGACTTGGCCTTGTAGAAGTCCAGCACCTGGTTCGTGTGCGACCCGTAGGACACGTCCGCGAGCGTGGGTTTGATGACGGGCTGCGCCGGGGCCTTGGCCGCCGGCTTCGCCGCCACGCCCTTGACGGGCGCCGGGGGTTTCGCCTGCGGCTGTTCCGCCGCCAGGGCGGTCGTGGCCAACATCATGGCGCCCGCCATCCAGGCGCGCCCGCTGCGTATCGTGTCTTGCATCGTCCGGTTTCCCCTTTCGCGCTGCTTCATCGTGCTCCCCCCACCGCATCAGCGCGGACGCGCGGCCTGCCAGCCGGCCCGCAAGATTCCCTGCATCTCGCGCACCGTTTGCGCCGCGTTTGTCGTCCCCGCCAGGTTGTGCCACTCATGCGGATCGGTTTCGTGGTCGTACAGTTCCACGCCATCCCGCGCCTCGTTCCATTCCGTGTAGCGGTAGCGCTCGCTCCGAACGCTCCGCCCCATGATCGCGCTCCCCCCGGGCCGCTCCGCCCGGCCGCCCTTCCGGTTGTGGACAACCTGCGTGAACGCACCTTGTTTCCACGGGCGTTGCGGATCGTCCAGCAGCGGGCGGAAGCTGACGCCCTCGGCCTCCCGCGGGGCGGTCAGCCCGCACAGCTCGGCCACCGTTGGATACACGTCCACGAGCTCGACGACGCGCCCGCAGGTCCGCCCCGCCGCAAGCCGGCCCGGCGCGGCCACGATCAACGGCACGCGCGCCACCTCCTCGAACACCGTCATCTTCTGCCACTGCCCGTGTTCGCCAAGATGGTAGCCGTGGTCGCTGAGGAACACAACGACGGTATTGGACGCGAGGCCCAGCCGGTCCAGCTCGTCCAGCACCACGCCGAACTGGGCATCCATGAAGCTCACCGACGCGTAGTAGGCCTGGGTCACCTGGCGCTGCAGGCCCTCGTCCATACCGTAGTGCGGCGGCGAGACGGTCAGCGCCGCCGGGGGTTTGCCCGCGCGATCGCTCTCCGGCAGCGGCGCCAGCGCCAGCCGGGCCGGGTCGTAGAGGTCAAAGTACTTCCGGGGCGACACGTAGGGCGTGTGCGGGCGGAAGAAGCCGACGGCCAGGAAGAAGGGCTGGTCCTTGCGCTCCCGCAACAGGCGGCAGGCCTCCTGCGCGATCTTGCCGTCCGTCTGCTCCACATCCCCGCCCTCCGCCGCCAGCCAGCTCAGCGTCGCCCCGTACTGGCGGGCACCTACGGCCACGCGAGCCGGCGCGCCCGCAACGATGCTGAAGATCCGGTCCTCGTCGTCGCAGTCGCGCCCGCGCGGGTTATTGACCTGCTCCCAGGAGGCAGGGTCGTCCATGCCGCTGGTCCCGATCTGGCTGGGCACGCCGTAGTGGTAGAGCTTGCCGACGCGCGCGACGAAGTAGCCGTTGGTCCGGAACAACTGCGGGAGCGTGACCGTTGCCGGCGCCGTCTCACGGAAGAAGGTTTTGTTCTCGTAGACACGCGTCGTGTCGGGGCGCAGCCCCGTCAGGAACGAAGCGCGGCTGGGGTTGCACAGGGGGTACTGGCAGTACGCACGGTCGAAGCGCACGCCGCGCCGGGCCAACCCATCTATGTGCGGCGTGAGCGTGGCGCCCCCGTAGCAGGCCATCGCCGCGCGGCAGTCGTCGGAAATCAGCAGCAGGACGTTGGGCCGCCGCGCCCCGCTCGCGCCGCCGGCTGCGGGAGCGGTCGGTTCAACGGCGCCGGCCACGACCAGCGCGACGCCGCACAGGCCGGCGCCCAGC
>CAYOBW010000254.1:0-10598 GCA_964402115.1 uncultured Victivallales bacterium | reverse complement strand
CGGGGCGGGGACGCCGCTCCCCGGCCTGGTGTGCGCGGCGGTGACGCAGGCTTGCTTCCGCGCCGGCAACCGGCTGGCGCCGGCCGAGGAGGGGCGCGTACCCGTCATCGGCACGTACGACGTTGTGGTGGTGGGCGGCGGCACGGGCGGCGCGCCGGCGGCCATCGCCGCGGCGCGGCAGGGCGCCCGGACCCTCCTGCTCGAATACCTCCATGTCCTCGGCGGCGTGGGCACGGCCGGCTACATCAGCCTGTACTACCATGGCAACCGCTGCGGCTTCACGTCCGAGGTGGACGCCGGCGTCGCCAAGTTCGATCCGAAAGGCAACCCCACAGGCCTCAAGTGGGACCCCGAGCACAAGAGCGAATGGTACCGCCGCGAGGCGCGCAAGGCCGGCGCGGCCATCTGGTACGGCGCGTTCGGCGCCGGGGCGGTCACCGCCGGCGGACGCGTGGCCGGCGTCATCGTCCAGACGCCGCAGGGCCGCGGCGTGGTTCTGGCGCACACCGTCGTGGACGCCACGGGCAATGCCGACATCGCCGCCGCGGCGGGCGCGGATTGCCGCTACACCGGCGCGGGCGACCTGGCGGTGCAGGGCACCGGGCTGCCCCCGCGCGAGCTCGGGCAGAAGTACACGAACACCGACTACACCTTCGTGGACGACACGGATGCCGCCGATCTCTGGCGCATCACCGTGATGGCGCGCCAAAAGTTCAAGGGGGCTTACGACCTCGGGCAGCTTGTCGACTCCCGCGAGCGCCGGCAGATCGTCGGCGACGTCACGCTGTCGCCGATGGACATGCTGCTGCGCCGCACGTTCCCCGACACCATCGTCATTGCCCGCAGCAACTTCGATTCGCACGGCTACACCGTGCATCCCCTGTTCATGGTGCGGCCGCCCGACCGCAAGTCCGTGGATGTGCAGGTGCCGTACCGCTGCCTGCTCCCCCGCGGGATCGACGGCATGCTCGTGACCGGCCTGGCCGTCAGCGCGCACCGCGACGCCATCCCGTGCATCCGCATGCAGCCCGATGTGCAGAACCAGGGCTATGCCGCCGGCGTGGCGGCGGCGCTGTGCGCCCGGCGCAAGTGCGCCACGCGCGAGCTCGACCTGCAGGCCCTGCAGCAGCACCTCGTGCGCGTGGGCAACCTGCCGGAGACGGCGGTTGGGGCGAAGGACTCCTTCCCGCTGCCGCGCGCGCGCGTCGTCGAGGCGGTCCGGTCGGTCGCCGCCGACTACGCGGGGCTGGAGGTGGTGCTCTCCCATGCCGACACCGCGGTGCCGCTGCTGCGGGAGGCGCTCGCGAAGTCCGACGACAGCGAGGCGCAGCTCCGCTATGCCCACGTGCTCGGGATGCTGGGCGACCCGAGCGGGGCGGAGGTGCTGGCGAAATCGGTCGCCGCCGCGCCGGGGTGGGACAAGGGGTGGCGCTATACCGGCATGGGGCAGTTCGGCCTCAGCCTGAGCCCGCTGGACAGCTTCGTCGTCGCGCTGGGCCGCACGCGCGTGTCCGCCGCGCTGCCGCCGCTGCTGGACAAGGCCCGGCAGCTCAGCGCCACGAGCGAGTTCTCGCACGTGCGCGCGACGGCGCTGGCGCTCGAGAGCCTGGCGGACCCCGCCGCCGCTCCGGTCCTCGCCGCGGCGCTGCGGCTCCAGGGCGTGGGCGGGCACGCGGTGACCAACATCGCCGGCGCGGTGACGGACATTCCGCCGAGCGGCACGGACACGTCCGTGCGCAACGCCGCGCTGGCGGAGCTGTACCTGGCGCGGGCGCTGTACCGGTGCGGCGATTGCGACGGCCTGGGCGCGCGCACCCTGCGGCAGTACGCGGAGGACCTGCACGGCCACTACGCCCGCCACGCCCGCGCCGTGCTGGTCGAGAAGCCCGCGGCGAGCGGAACGCGTTGAACCCCGACAGGAGCACCGCCGCCATGAGCTTCCTCGAGCTGTGTCGCCGCCGGCAGAGCACGCGGCGCTACGATCCCGCGCGGCCCGTGCCGCGCGAGGCGGTCGAGCGCTGCCTCGAAGCGGCGCGCCTGGCGCCGTCGGCCTGCAACTCCCAGCCGTGGGGGTTCAGCGTGGTGGATGCCGAACCCCTCCGCACACAGCTGGCCGCAGCGGCGTTCTCGCACGTCTACGCCATGAACCGCTTCGCGCGCGAAGCGCCCGTGCTGATCGTCGTCACGACCGAGCCCTCCAAGCCCGCGGCGCAGCTGGCCGGCCGCCTGCGCGGCGTGCCGTACAACCTGGTGGACGTGGGCATCGCCGTGGAGCACCTGGTCCTGCAGGCGGAGGAGGAGGGGCTCGGGAGCTGCTGGCTGGGCTGGTTCGACGCGCCGGCCGTGCGGCGCGTGCTCGGCCTGCCGCGCGCCGCGCGCGTGGACCTCATGGTGAGCCTCGGCTACGCCGCGGAGCCGGCCCAGCGCGCCAAGGTGCGCAAGCCGCTGTCCGCGATCGCACGGTTCAACCTGGAGAAGGGCGGGATGTGAGCGAGATGCGGGGGCCACATCGCTTCGTCATCGACAGGAAGCGTGAGCTGCTGTGCCTGCCCTTCGCGGCCACCCAGGCAGAAACCACTATCCAACAAGCCGCGGCACGGTCACCAGGAAGGCGCCGAGTTGGTCATCCGTGGCACATGCGAAGCGGAAGCCGGGATACTGGCGCGACCGCATCGAGCAGCACCTTCAGAGGCGCGAACCACCTGCACGTCAGCGTCGCCCCGCTCAGAAACGTGAGGCGTGACGGTTCTGCCAGCGCGGCCGTGCGCGCTGCCGGCGCGAAAAGGAGCTTGTCACGCTTCCGCGGATCGCTACCTTTGCGGCATGTTCGACTTGGCAACGTATCTCGAAGACCGCCGCCGCCTCGTGGACCGGGCGCTTGACGCGGCCCTGCCGCCGCCGGACACCCGTCCGGCGCTGATTCACGAGGCGATGCGGTACAGTGTGTTTACGCACGGCAAGCGGCTGCGGCCCATCCTCTGCCTGGCGGCGGCGGAAGCGGTGGTGGCGGCCGCGGCGCCGGGCCGGGACCCGTGCTGCGGGGCGGACCGGGCGCTGGCGGCGGGCGTGGCCGTCGAGCTGCTGCACACGTACACCCTGGTGCATGACGACCTGCCGGCCATGGACAACGACGACTACCGCCGCGGCCTGCTCACCGCCCACCGCAAATTCGGCGAGGCGTACGCCATCCTGGCTGGCGATGCGCTCCAGGCGCTGGCTTTCGAGGTGCTGGCGGGCGTGCCGCTGGCGGCGCGCCAGCCGCCCGCCGCGCTGGTGCGCGAGCTCGCGCTTGCCGCCGGCAGCCGGGGCGTGGTGGGCGGACAGGTCGAGGATATCCTGCACGCCGGCGGCACGCGCGACGGCGCCGTCATTGCGTACGTCCACCAGCACAAGACGGCCGATCTCTTCGTGGCCGCCGTCCGGCTGGGCGGGCTCGCCGCCGACGCCGACCCCGGGCAGCTCGCCGCCCTGGCCACGTATGGCCTGCAGCTGGGGCTCGCGTTCCAGATCGCCGACGATATCCTGGACGGCGCCGAGGGCACGCCCCACGCAGCCGGCGAACTGACCTGCCTGTCGCTATACGACGTGCCGGCCGCGCAACGGCACGCCCGGGACGCCGTCCAGCGGGCTGTCGCAGCGCTGGCCGGCTGGCCCGCGCCCGAAACGGAACCGCTCGTGGCCATCGCCCGTTTCGCCGTCGAGCGCACCCACTGAGCGAGCGCCGGTCTTTCAGCGTGGTAAGAAGGTGCTTGACGCCGTTCGCTTGGGATGCCAAGAGTACAGGCATATTCGTATTCGTTTCCGTGGGCGTCTCGGAACCGGGTGTCGGGCGCCGTCGGCCGCGGGGCCGCGAACAGGACACACAGAGGTTGGAAGTATGAGCGATCCGTCTAAGATGAAATTCACCAGCTCGCACGAGTGGGTGTCGCGTAACGGCAACCGTATTCGCGTGGGTATCACCGATTACTTCCAGGACCAGCTTTCGGATATCGTCAACATCGAGTTGCCCGAACCGGACGACCACCACTACGAAGCGGGCGACGAGATCTGCGTAATCGAGTCCCTCAAGACCGCGGCCGATCTGCACGCCCCCGTCGCCGGCACGATCGTGGCCATCAACACGGACCTGCACGGCTCGCCCGAGCTGATCAACAAGGATCCCTTCAACGCCGGCTGGCTGGTGGAGATGAAGCCCGATCGCATCCAGGATCTCGCGCGCCTGATGGCCTTCGACGAGTACGAGGTGGCGCTTCCGGAAGAAGAGGAAGAGTAGCGGCGGATGCGTGGCTCCTGCGCGAAAGGGCGTGCATGAAACCCTTCTGGCTGTGGCCGCTCTGCGGCCTGCTCGCTTATCTGCTGGGGGCGATTCCCATCGGGTTGCTGGTCTCCCGGCTCAAGGGGGTCGATATCCGGCGCGTGGGCAGCGGCAATATCGGCGCCACCAACGTCTACCGCAGCGTGAGCAAGGGGCTGGGCGTGTTCACGTTCGCGGGCGATGCCGTGAAGGGCTGGCTGCCTGTCTGGCTGGCCATGCATGTGGCGCCCTGGGAGGCGCCGGCGCCGGCCCAGGCCCTGGCGGCCGCGGGCCTGCTGTGCGGGTGTCTCGCCATCGTGGGCCACAACTGGCCCATCTACCTCGGCTTCAAAGGCGGCAAGGGGGTTTCCACCAGCGCCGGCGTGCTGCTGGGCGTCGCCCCCCAGGCTATGGCGGTGGGCCTGGTTGTCTGGGTCATGCTCGTGGCGCTCACGCGCTACGTCTCCGTCGCTTCGATCGGAGCGGCCCTCGGCGCCGCCGGCGGTGCCTGGTGGCTCTACCGGCAGGACGGACTGCTGCTGCCCGCCGCCCTCACCGTGCTCGCCGCGCTCGTCGTGTGGCGTCACCGCGGCAATATCCAGCGCCTGCGCAACGGCACCGAGCACCGCTTCGGCCGCAAGCCGGACTCCGCCGCCCCGGCCGGGCCGGCGCCGGAGGTGCGCACGTGAAAGCAGCCATCCTGGGCGATGGCGGCTGGGGGACGGCGCTGGGCCTGGTGCTGCACGCCAATGGCCACGCCGTGACCTTGTGGGGCCCCTTTGCCGACTACATCGAGGAGGTGCGCGCCACGCGCGTCAACCCGCGCTATCTGCCGGGCGTCGCGCTGCCCGGCGAGCTGGGCTGGACGGCCGACCCGGCCGCCGCGGTCGCCGGCGCCGAGCTCGTCGTGCTGGCCGTGCCCAGCCGCTACTTCGCGGCCGTCACGGCTGCCTTTCGCGCCTTGATTCCGCCCGGCGCGCTCGTCGTCAGCGTGACGAAGGGCCTCGATGCGACCACGCACCAGCGCATGACCGAGGTGGCGGCGGCCCAACTGGACCGGCATCCCATCGCCGCGCTGTCCGGTCCCAGCCATGCCGAGGAGGTGGCCCGGCAGATTCCCACCGCGGTGGTCGTGGCCTCGCCGGATGCCGCCCTCAGCGCCGCGCTGCAGCAGGCGTTTGCCAACCGGCGTTTCCGCGTGTACACGTCCGACGACGTCCCGGGCGTCGAGCTGGGCGGGGCGCTCAAGAACGTCATCGCGCTCGGCGTGGGCGTCAGCGACGGCCTCGGGTTCGGCGACAACACGCGCGCGGCGCTGATCACGCGGGGGCTCGTGGAGATGTCGCGGCTCGGCTGCGCGCTCGGGGCCAGCCCCGCCACGTTTGCCGGGCTCAGCGGCATGGGGGACCTGATCGTGACCTGCACCAGCCGCCACAGCCGCAACCGCAGCGTCGGCGAGCGGCTGGGCCGGGGTGAAACGCTGGCGCAGATTCTCGGCGGCATGCAACAGGTCGCCGAGGGGGTCTACAACGCGGCCAGCGCAACGGCGCTGGCGCGGGAGCAGGGCGTCGACGTGCCGATCATGGAGGAGGTCTGCGCCGTTCTCCACGCGGGCAAGGCCCCGCGCGACGCCGTGCAGGCGCTGCTCTCCCGCGACTTCAAGCCGGAATGAGGCCGGCTTGAAGTCGCGAGGCCGCCTTGGGGGGCACGGCACGCGGAGCGTCCCCCTTCGCTCCGCAGTCGCGCGTACGCCTGGCCGGACACGGGACAGCGCGCCTGCCGGGGATTGGCGGCACTGGGCACAGCGGAACTCGTTAGCGTCCGTATTCTGCGCGACCTTCGGCAACGCGACTCAGCGGTTGCTCTGCCGATTCAGGTTGGCCAATGACGCCCTCGTACAGATCGGCGACGGGGAAACACAGCGCGTAATCACCCCAGACGAGATTCCCGTATTCTATGCGGTATTGCCTGAACGCGTTCGGCTTTAGGAACCGGCGAACCTGGGGGTGCTCCGACCGACGAAGAAAGGGGCCGAAGTCCACCGTCGTGTCGTGGCCGTCCGTGAAAGACAGTCGGATGCGAAACCCCCCAAGGCATTCGGCCTTCTCAACGCCCACTGCAACGCCCAGTTTCAGGCTCATCTCAGCTTCCTGGTGATGACTTCAGAGGCTATTTCCCGATGCAAGACGAAGTAATCAATCCACTTTCGTACGATGTCGTCCGCGTGGTGCCGAACCAGCCGTTCAAAGTCCGCCATCCGTCTTGGGGTCAAGGGTTGCCGGCCTTTGACCTTGCCGAGTCGGATCCCAACGACGCGTCCATCCCTGACCAGAAGTTCGGCTCTGCACTCGCGACCCTGGTACATCCCGTGCACATGAACAGGTTCGTGCTCGTTCGAGTAGAACAGCACGATCAACCCGAAATACTCATACAGTTTCGGCATGATCCCTTCAGTTCAGCATGACCTGTCCGCCCGTGACGGGCAGGGCCTGGCCGGTTTCGTACTGCTGGTCGTGCAGGTAGAGGATGGCGGTGACGACGTCTTCCGGCAGGCAGCCCCGCCGCATCGGCACCTTGGCCATGTAGAAGGCTTTCACATCCGCGATGGTCTTGGCCCCGGGAACCTTGCCCGCCCGCAGGTACTGCACGAAGAGGCCGCGTTCCGGGTCCGACCAGAGCGGCCCCTCGAAGTAGTTGCCCGGGCAGATGGAGTTGACCTTGATGCCGTCGCCGATGAGTTCCAGCGCGAACGACTGCGTCAGCCCGATGCCGCCGAACTTGCTGCCCGCGTACGCAAAATTGCGGTTGCTGCCCTCGAGGCCCGACTTGGAGTTGATCTGGACGACGTCCATCATCCAGTCCGGATGCAGCCGGTGCTGCAGCTTCATCTGCGGCGCCACGGCCTTCACGCCCAGGAAGTAGGCCTTGTAGTTCACGGCGGTGACCAGATCGAAGGCGGCCTCGTCCAGCTCCTCGACCCCGCCGGCTTTCAGGACGCCCGCGTTCGAGACGTACACATCCACGCCGCCGAAGGTGGCAACCGCAAGCTCCAGGCACGCCGCCAGCGAGGCCGACTTGGTCACGTCGGTCTTGCAGAAGACCGCCACGGGCGCGCCGTCGCCGGCATTCAACTCCGCCGCAAAGGCCTCGCCCAGCTTCTCGTTCAGGTCCGCGACGACGACGCACGCGCCCTGCCGCGCCAGCCCCTCGGCAATCCCGCGCCCGAATCCCTGCGCGCTGCCGGTGACAATCGCCACCCGCCCCGACAGGCGGCTGCCGTCCGCGCCCGGGCGGGCGGGGGCCACGCGGAACGCGGCCTGCGTCCCGATGCGGACCGTCGCGGGCAGGACGCCGTCCGCCGCGGCCTGCGCGACGCGTTCGGCGATCTGTTCCGGCGACAGGCCGTCCGGCAGGCTCAGCCCGGCGGGGCCGTCTCCGGCGGTCAGGGTGACGACCGGCGCCACGCCCGTTTGGCGGGCGAGGCCCATGCGAATGGCGGTGGCGGCTTGCATCCCGGCGGTTGCGCTCATGCTGTCAGGCTCCGATGGCGTGGGGTTTGGCGTGGGCGAGCAGGTACTGTTCGGCGGCCGTGGACCAGAGGCCGTTGTGCGCGGCCGTGATGCGGGCCAGCTCCGCGAACATCGGGTCCTTCCCGCCCAGCTGGGCGAAGTCGTCGATCGCGGTGAGCGGCAGGGCGATGGGCGTGTAGATCAGCTTCTTGCCGCCCGGGATCTTCGGCAGATCGAGCACCGTCTGCGCGGCGCTGTCGATGCCGCCGACGTGGGTGATCATCACCGCCGGGTTCAGCGTCCCGCGGCTCATCAGGTCCAGCGACGCGCGCAAGTCGTCGGTGTTGCCGCCCGACGAGCCCGCGAGGTGGTGGCCGCTGTAGTGCACGTCGTAGAAGTTGATCGAGGCCATGAAATCGCTTCGCGACGGCCCGGCGAAGAAGTTCAGGCAGCCGTTGTAGCCCAGCAGCCGCGAGCCCTGTTCGATCAGCGGGGCCACGGGCGCGAAGACGAAGACGTCGTCGTAGCCCCGGCCCTGGGTGAGGGCCTTGAGCGCTTCGAGCGCCTGGGCGCCGGCCGTGTTCAGGTAGACCAGTTCCACGCCGCGCGCCGCGCCCAGCGCCGGCGGGAAGAGGGCGGCGGCGCGGTCCAGCCGGGCCTGATCGATGTCGGTCACAACCAGCAGCCGCGGCTGGCGCGGCCCGTTCAGCGTGTAGTCGATCGCGCCGAGGCCCATGGGGCCGGCGCCCGCCAGCAGGGCCATGGCGCCGCCCGCCACGATGCCCATCTGGTGGACGTACTCGCCGGGCTTGAAGTGGTACTGGGCGTTGAAGGCGCCGATGATGCACGAAACCGGCTCGGCCAGCGAGGCCTTGAAGAACGCATCGCCGCTGTAAGGCAGGAGGCAGTCGAGCTCCATGACTTCCCGCGGGATGATGATGCGCGTCGCCGTGCCGCCGATGTAGCGGAACGAATAGCCGGGCGCCTCCATTTCCCGCCCCGGGATGTTCAGGGCCGGCTGGATGCTGTAGCGCTGACCCTTCTGGAACTTGCCCTGCCAGCGCTTGCCCACCTCGAGCAGCGTGCCGCAGAACTCGTGGCCGAGGATGATCGGGTTCTGCGCGATGTCCGCCGGCACCCGCTTGTGCTCGGTCCCCTGCTCGGTGGCTTTGTGGGAGGACATGCAGACGCTGTCCGACACGATATCGGCCAGGATTTCGTCGTCCTTCAGCGGCGGGAGCTCGAACGACTCCAGCCGCAAATCCTTCGCGCCATAGAGGCGCAACGCAATCGTTTTCATGTACTTACTCCTGAAGTCAACCGTCCGTTCGTCCTTTCCCTGCAGCTCCTGATTATGGACAGAGACCGCTTGACCGGACCGGGGGAATCATACGTGCACGGCGACAGAGGTCAAATCAAACCGCTCAGGGCGTCCGCGGTTGGGCCGAGAACTTGATGCCGGCCACGCCATAGGCCGGCAGGTTGACGGCCAGCGGCGCGCGCGCGGGCAGGGGCACCGGCGCGTCGTCGAAGGCCCCGGCGGCCCCGCTGCCGCGCGGCCAGCCCGTCACGGTGAACGTGGCGGGCTCGTTGGCGGAGTTGACGATGAACAGCCAGCGGCTCCGGTCCCACGCGTACTCCGCCGCGGTCCAGGCGGGCAGCCGCACCTCGCGCGCGGCCCGCTCCTGCTCGCTGGTGGTGGCGGGCTCCGCCCCGCCGCCCAGCTGCACGCGGGCTTCAGCCGCGGCGCCCTGCCGCCGGACCACGAGGTTGGTGCGCGGCGCGCCGAAGAGGAACACCTGCGCCAGGCCGCGCGGCCCGTTGAGCTCCCGGCCGCAGCCGGCGTACGCGTCGTACCAGGCGCGCCACGTGCGCCGCACCTCGCCGCGCCGGAACAGCGACCAGATCAGCACGCCTTTCGCGCCGCTGGCCAGCCCCAGGTAGACGTCGTGACGCACCCAGGCGGGTATCTCCGCGTCTTCGGCCGGCTCCGGGTCGCGGCACAGCTCGGGCATCAGCAGGGCGATGGCGTTGGTCCGGCCCGCGGCGCGCAGGGCCGCCAGCTCCTGCTCGATGCTCCAGCGCACCCAGGCGCGGTCGCGCTTGCGGCCGACGGAGTTGACGTAGCAGCCCTTGCCCACGACGTCCACCCACGGCGCTATGGGCCGCAGGCTGCCGGCGTCACGGTGATTCGGGTTGTAGAGGAAGACGGGGCGCTTGCGCGGATCGTGCGCCCGGATCGTGTCGCTGACGATGGTCAGGTACTTCAGCTCGTCGCCGCGCCACGGCCGCAGCTCCTCGGGGTGAATCGCCCACCAGGCGATTTCGGGGTGCGCGGCCAGCGCGTCCACCTGCGCGGCCACCGTCTGCCGGAGGCCGGGCTCGTCCAGCTTGTAGCGGGCGGGGTTCTTGTCCTGGAAGGTGACGGGCGGGCCGACGTGGGCCACGACCGGCCAGTGGTTGGAAATGCAGCGCCCGACATAGGGCGCCTGGTTGCCATAGACCGGGCCGGCCACGGTGAAGCCGTTGGTGAGATCGCGTCCGGGGTCGCCCGAATAGCCCATGAAGGCGAGCGTGCGGCCCTGCGGATAGATGCCGGCAGCCGGCAGCGCAGCCGGCGGCAGGGGCGGCGCCGCGTAGAAAGTCGTCTCTGCGCCCGTGTGACGACAGGAGGCGCACAGCAAGCCGACGCTGACGATTGCCGCGCCGCCGCTCCAGCGGCAAGCGCGCGTCGCGCGGGCGGGGCTGAAGGATCCGTGGTTATGCATGGCGCGGCAGCATAGGGCCCGGCCTTT
>CAYOBW010000253.1:0-10614 GCA_964402115.1 uncultured Victivallales bacterium | reverse complement strand
GTGGGGATAACGGCGGAGGACCGCCGTCTCCAGGGAGAAGGCCGCCCTGGAGCCGGCCGTCCCGGCCGGTAGAGACCGCGCCGGACCGTCAGGCATCCGCGCTCAGCGCTCTGACATGGGCGCCGGCGGCCGTGGCCAGGCCGTCGAGGTTGTAGCCGCCCTCCAGCACGGAGACCAGCCGGTCGCGCGCATACGTGTGCGCCAGTTCCCGCATGATCCTGGTGAGTGTTGTGAAATCCGCGTCGGTCAGTGCGAAGCCGCCCAGCGGATCGCCCTGGCGGCTGTCGAAGCCGGCTGAGATCAGCACGAAGTCCGGGCGGAACGAGCGCATGGCGGGCACGAGCTTGTCCCGGAACGCGCCCACGATATCCGTCCCGGTCGCTCCCCGGGCGAAGGGGCAGTTCAGGGTTGTGCCGCGTCCGGGGCCGTCGCCCGTCTGGGCCGCGGCGCCCGTGCCGGGATAGAGTGGCCACTGGTGCGTGCTGAAGTAGAAGACCGTCGGGTCGCGATAGAACGTGTCCTGCGTACCGTTGCCGTGGTGCACGTCCCAGTCGACGATCAACACGCGCTCCACCCCATGCCGCGCCTGGACGTGGCGTGCGGCGAGGGCGATGTTGTTGAAGATGCAGAAGCCCATGCCCCGCTCCGGCCCCGCGTGGTGCCCGGGCGGGCGAACGGCGCAGAAGGCATTGCGCACCGTGCCGGCCATGACGGCGTCTACGGCGGCGAGCGCGCCGCCCACCGCCAGGCAGGCCGTGTCGAAGGAGGCTGCACAGATGTCGGTGTCGCCCGTGCGCAGGGACGGGGCGCCGCCTGTCACGTCCTCATGCACGTTTGCGATGTAGGCGGCGGCATGCACGCGCTGGAGTTCGCCGGGCGTCGCCGCGCGCGGCGGCAGGGCCAGCAACCGCTCCGCGGGCACGGCCGCCGCAACACCCCGCCGCACGGCCTGCAGCCGCGCCGGCGCCTCGGGGTGCCGGGGGCCGGGATCGTGCGCCTCGTAGCGGGGGTCCGCCACGAGCCCCGTGCGCGGCCAGTCGCTAGGTTTCGTCTTCATGGTGGCGTCGTCTGCGGGGCCCATCGCTCGTGTAGTAGCCGCGCGACAGGTAGCGCAGGCCCAGGCGCAGCCAGAAGACGACGCACGTGGCCACGACGAAGAACTTCAGGAACATGTTGAAGACCGGATCTAACGGAAACATGTCGGTTCCCCCCTGCGGTTGTCCGCGTCAATCCCGTACTCTAGGTGTTATCGGTGCTCTGTGCAAGTTCTGACATGTGCCCCCCTCCGCGCTTGACCGGCAGTGAGTATGACCGGATACTAGCCGGCATGTCGGCAGACTGTCATGCTCCACCCCTGTTGCCCTGGCTCGTTGCTCCGCAGGGCCCGGGGTCCGCCGCGTGCGCCGTGGCCATCGCGCAAAGGGGTGCCAGGTGAGAACACGTACGCGGTTCGTGGTCGTGCTGGCCGGCTTTGTGCTGGGGTTGACGCTGCTTATCCAAGGCGTGGCGCACACGGTATTCCAGAGCCGTTCGCACGCACTCGAATTCGATCTGATGCGCGGGTGGGTGGGGAGGGGCGTCCACGCCATCGCGCAGGAAACCGAGGAACTCAGGCGCGAAGCCCGCCGCTGGGCCGTGTCGGACGACACCCGCGCCTTCATGCAGAGCCATGACCCGGCGCTGCTGGCAGCCGCCCTTGCCGACGCACATCTCGCCGGGCAGGAGCTCAGTCTCGTCGGTTTCGTGGACGAGGCCGGTCGGGCGCTTCACGCCAAGGCGTACGACTACCGGCGGCAGCACGCCCTGGCTGTGCCGGCCAGTCTCTGGTCACAGGTGCTGGCAACGACGGCTCTCGCAAACCCCGATCCCGCCTCACAGGCGGTCGCAGGGTTGCTGTTGGTGGAGGACTCCGTCTGGCAGGTCGCCGCCGCCCCCGTCGTGGCGCGCGAACCGGCGGCCGGCCGGCAGGGTGCCTGCATTCTGGCGCGGCGGTTCGACGGCAGGAACCTCGCGCCGCTGGCCGGCGGTGACGAGGTCTCCTACCGCGTACTCGCGGGACACCGGATTGCACCCGCCGATTGCCTGGAGCCCGTGCGTGGCACCCGGCTGACCCTGTGGGGCCACACGCACATCAAGGACCTCGATGGTCGTGCGCGAATCGTACTCACGGCGGAGATGCCCCGTCGGATCCTCGCCCATGATCGGGGCAGCCTGCTTTGGCTGAGCGGCGCCGTGCTGGCCTGCGGGGCGACCGTGGGCCTGGCCGCCCTGGCCCTGGCCGACCGTTGGGTGCTGCACCCTCTCGCCGACTCGCTCCGCACGCTTAAGGCGGGGATTGGCGCCGTGACGCCCGAGGGTGCCATGCGGGTGCAGGCGGGGGCACGCCGGGCGAACGAGGTCGGCGACCTGGCGGAGAGCATCAACGCGATGCTCCGGTTGTTGGATGAGTCGCGGCTGGCGCTTCGTGCGTCCGAGGAACTCCACCGCAGCCTGTTCGAATCCGCGCCCGACGCGATCGTCAGTCTCGACCATACCGGCCGGATCCTCTCCGCCAACACCGCCTTCCGGCGCCAGTTCGCGCCTGGTCGCGCGGACGCGCCGGTGGGAGAGCGGCTGCCTGATGTCTGGCCCGGGCCCGTGGTGGACGCGATCCTGCCCCGGCTCGCCGCGCTGCCGGCCAGCGGAGCGGTGACTCTGGACGACGCTTGCGTGCTCCAGGCGCAGGGCGAACGGTGGTTCTCCGTCAGTCTCGCGCGCGTGGGTAGTACGCCGGCCGCCGGCGGCGCAGGGCACTGCCTGGCCGTCCTGCGCGAGGTTACGGCTCGTGTGCGGTCCGAACGCGAGGCCGAGCTGCACCGCCAGCAGCTTTTCCAGGCCCAGCGCCTGGCCGCGCTGGGCACGCTCGTGGCCGGCGTAGCACACGAAGTCAACAACCCCAACAACGTCATCCGCCTCAACGCGGACGTGCTGCTGCGGCGGCTGGAGCGGCAGGCGGTTGAAAGCACGGGGACGGACGACGCGGTGGCGATGCTCAGGGAGATGCGCGATGCGTCCGGGCGCATTGCGGCCATTGTCGCGGCCTTGAAGGAGTTCGCCCGTCCGTCACGCGACCGCATGGACGAAGCCCTGGATGTGAATCTCGTCGTGCAGGATGCCGCCAACCTCATGCGGCATGCCGTCGGCAAGGCCCGCTGCGTGCTGCGCCTGGAATTGGCGGACCACCTGCCTGCGATTCGCGGCAAGCCGCAGCAGCTGGCGCAGGTCATTGTCAACCTGCTGCAGAATGCCTGCCGGGCCGCCACGCGCCCCGATATGCCCATCACGATCACGTCTGCGGCCGATGCCGCGGGCGGGAACGTGCTGGTGACGGTGGCGGACGAGGGGCGGGGGATTGCCGCAGCGGATCTCGAACGCGTGTTCGATCCGTTCTTCACGACCCACCGAGAGGCGGGCGGGATGGGGCTGGGGTTGGCGATTTCGGCGGCGATCATGCATGCGCATGGGGGATGCATGCGGGTGACCTCGGTCGAGGGACAGGGCACCCGGATGACCCTGGTGCTGCCGGTGGCGGGGGGGAGCGTGGCGCGTGGTTGACGAGGCCGAGGCGGGGCAGGAAACGATCCTGGTTGTGGACGACGACGAGGCGGTGCTGCGTAGCATGCAGCATGCCCTGCGCGAGGGCGGGTTCGCGCGGACGCTGCTGTGTGCCGACGCGCGCGACGTGCCGGAGCTTGTTGTGCAGCAGCCTCCCGGTGTCGTTTTGCTCGACCTTGCCATGCCCCATCTCTCCGGCGAAAGCCTCCTCAACACGCTGCTGGCGCAGGTTCCCGACCTGCCGGTAATCGTCGTGACGGCCACGGACGATGTCGACACCGCGGTGCGCTGCGTCAAGGCGGGGGCCTTCGACTTCATGGTCAAGCCCGTGGATTTCAACCGGCTCGTCACGGCGGTTACGCGCGCCGTGCGCGACCACGCCCTGCGGGCCGAGAACCGGGAATTGCGCCGGCGGATCACCTCGCCCGCCGTCGAGCACCCCGAGCATTTTGCCGGGATCGTCACTCGCTCGCCGACCATGCAGGCTCTCTTCGCCTACATCGAGGCGATTGCCCGTTCGCCGGAGCCGGTCATGATCGTGGGAGAAACCGGGGTGGGCAAGGAGCTGGTGGCCGAGGCGTTGCACCGCTGCAGCGGCCGGCCGGGTGCTTTCGTAGCCGTGAACGCCGCGGGGTTGGACGAAACCACGTTCGCGGATACGCTGTTCGGGCACACCCGGGGCGCGTTTACGGGGGCAGCGCAGCCGCGGGCCGGACTGGTTGAACGGGCGGCGGGCGGCACGTTGTTCCTCGACGAGATTGGCGATCTCCAGGCGGCCAACCAGACCAAACTGCTCCGCCTGATCCAGGAGCGGGAATACCTGTCGCTGGGTGCCGATAGCGTGCGCCGTGCCGATTGCCGCGTGCTGGCCGCAACCAACCGCGATTTGCGCGCCGGCATGCGCAACGGGCGTTTCCGGGATGACCTCTACTACCGGCTGGGTGCGCACCTCGTGCGCGTGCCCCCGCTGCGCGAGCGCATCGCCGATCTGCCGCTGCTCGTGGAAGACTTTCTGGCGGAAGCCGCACAGTCCATGGGGAAGCGCACCCCAACCCCCCCTCCCGCGCTTTTCACCTATCTGGCCGACTACGCCTTCCCCGGCAATGTGCGCGAGCTGCGGTCCATGGTCATGGATGCGGTTTCCCAGCACCAGCGCGGGGTGCTGTCGCTGCAGTCGTTCATTCGACATATGGATCGCTCCACGGCAGCCGACTCGGCCGCCGCCGGTACCGGCGCACCTGAACGCGCCGGTGCCGGTGCCCGTCTCGCCTTTGGCTCGCCCCTGCCCACGCTGAAAGAAACCTCGATCGCGCTCTTTCGCGAGGCCCTGCGACGGGCAGAGGGTAATCAGTCGGCGGCTGCTCAGATTCTCGGCGTCTCGCGCCGGACGGTCAGCCGCTACGCCAGCACAGGGCGGGTTACGGCTCCTGCGGGTGAAAACGAGGACGAGGAGTGTGGCACGAACCCATGAGACAGACAGTCCGAAGGAATTCTGTCGGTTGATTTGTATCATCTTTTCAGGGAATGAGTTAGATTATATTCCGCACGCATGGCCTGTGACAGATTTGTACACCCCTTGCCCGTCGGTGGTTTCTCAGGGGCAGCGGTGTCTTCGCAGTTCTGAAAACGCCCTTGTCGGCATCCGTGAGCGGGAACGGTTCGAATGGCGGACAGGACGGTAGTGTGGATGTATACCGGGACGGCGTAACAGACAAAAGCGTTCTTGTTGTCCCTGCAGTGACCGATTGGCATGCAACCTGCGCCTGTTAACAGGCGGAAGAAGGAGCACGCACGATGTGCAAAACGAACCAACAGCGAGCGGCAGACCGGCGGGAGGTCTCGAAAAGGGGCTTCACGCTGGTTGAGGTGCTGGCCGCTTCGACGTTCCTGACCCTGATGACGATCGGGCTGGTGGCGTGCGGCTTGGCCTCCATTCGCACCACCCAGTACATGCGGGTTTCCACCGAGGCGCGCAATCTGGCGAAGCAACGCATGGAGACGCTGACCGGGGCGGGACGTGAACAGCTCCAGGTAGCTACTTACGAGGCCCTGCTGCCGCAGACCAACACGGTGACGTTGGGGCATCCGGTCATTCTCCGCACCCGGCTCTACTGGCACAACGCCCTGGGTCAGATCACGGTGGCCGAATCGAATCAGTACGCCGAAATCCACGTGGACGTCGAGTACTACGAGCCCTACCTGCGGCGGACCAAGACGGACACCTTCTCGGGGATCGTGCGATGAACGGGCCTGCCACAACAACCGCTCGCGTCCGCCGGGGCGGATTCACCCTGATCGAAGTCATGGTCGCGTCCGCCATCGGACTCTGCGTGTTGACGGGCATGATGACGGCCTTCATCTGGAGCAGCAAGCAGATGACGTATGCCCAGCGGGTTTCCTGGTCGCACATGGAGATTCTCAAATCCAGCCGCATCCTGACCGATCACATCCGCAACGCCAGCGCCATTAGCGCGATCGATACGAATGCGAACGCGTGGGTCGAGCTGCAGATGCCCAACGGCACCCTCTCGCGATTGGTGTATGTGAACCCGGTTGCCCAGCAGCGTGACGGGTACATGTACGTCAGCAACTCCCAGGGACGGGTCACGATCGTGACCCGGGGCATGACGGAGATCATGGACGACGGGTTTTCGCCTCCGGTGTTCCGGAAGGTGGGGAACAACGCCCTGCGCATCAGCTATCGCTTGGTGGAGCCGGTGCCCGCCAGTCCCGGAGCGATCCAGGACGGCATGTACGGCGCCATCGTGGACACGACGATCGTGATGCGCAACATGCCGCGTTAGGCTGGGCGCCACAGACGCAGGTACAGGAGGAGTACGATGCACACAACACGCAACGACAAAGCACGGCAAGCCGGCAGCGTCATGCTGGTCTCGATGATGCTGATGGGAATCACGTCCCTGGGTGTGGGCTCGCTCATGCTGATGCTCGCCAACCATCGGCTGATGGTCCAGCGCTCGCATGCGCGGGACCGGGCGTTCTACCTGGCCGAGTCCGGGGTAAACGCGGCGATCGTCAGGCTGAACGAGTATGCGGAGGGGAACATTGCGTATAACGAGTCGCGAGCCTTTTTCAGCCAGGCGAACGCCTTCGAGGCCGCGGATTGGGGCTTCCAGACGTCCGTGGCGGCCACGACGGGCACCATGCACATTGTGACGTCCACCGGGCGTCTCTCCGGGCAGTCGGTGACCATCACCGCCGGCGTCGCGCTGGTGGGTGGCTCGCGGCGCGTGCATGCGCTCTATGCGCATGCCCTCTACGCCGGCAACTCCAGCGCCGCCACGAACTACATCCTGCAGATCGGCGGCACGGGCACGGCTGCCGACTTCGTCATGGGGGACGTCTACTCCGGTTACCGCATCGAAGTGACGGGCGATGCGAGACTGCGCCTGCCGGAGCTTCTGAATGACATTGACGGGGACAAGATCTGCGCCGTGGACGAGACCTGGGCGGAGTCCTACGTCATCACCAATTACGGCCCCATGGCCCAGGCCGCGTTCGTGACGTACAGCAACTCCGTGGCGGCGAGCGCGTTCAACTACTACAGGAATGGCCGCTACGATCGCGGCGAGGCCTTTCGGGACATCATCGGCGACGGCATCTATCAGGAGGGCGAACCCTTCACCGACACCGACGGCGACGGCGTGCGCCATCCGGGCGACTCCTTCACCGATCTGAACGGGAACGGCATCCGTGACGCCAGCGAGCCGTTCGTGGACAATGGGAACGGCGTCTACGACACCGGCGAGGAGTGGGTCGAGGACGCGGTTCGCAAGATCAACAGCACGTACGTTCGCAAGAACGGCAAGTACGACCCGGCCGGCGGCTACTGGAAATACAACACGTCGAAGAAGAAGTGGGTTTGGACGACCTCCTCGACCACCGCCAGCTGGCCGGCCGAGGTCTTCGAGGACCTCCCGGATGGCGTCTACTACGCGGGCGAGCCGTTCGAGGACGGCAACGGCGTCTGCGATGCCGGCGAGCGGTTCGTGGACGACCGCAATCGCATCTACGACTACGGCACGCAGGCGACGGGGTTGATCACGGGCATGCCAGCCCCCGGACGCGGACAACGCTCCGCCCCCGGCGGCGATCCCGCCGTGGACCCCCCCGATCTGGTCCACATGTACTATCACCTCCCCAAGACCGGCACGATGCCCGCCGACGCCCTGCCGCGCTGGGGGCACGATTATCCGGTCAACGGCACGGTCTTCGGCACGCTCAAGGCCCTCGTGAACCAGGCCAATCCGGCGCACATCTTCGTGCGTAATCCGCCCACGTCAGGCTCCGTGAGCGTGGGCGGCAAGACGATCAACGGGCGGCAGTACACGAAGACCTACACCACCGCGGGTGTGGCGCGCGACGACTATTTCTTCGAGGATCCAACGGATTCGACCTACAACACGTCAGTTTCCGGCGCTTCGATCGACGGCACAACCTACACCGCGCCGATGTATGTCACGGTTCTGCCGGCGCACAATCTCAAGGTGTATTTCGTGGATGGAAACCTGTACATCCACCATCCCAACATTTACAGCATGAGATTCCGTAACGCCGGCACCCGCATCACGATCGTCGTGAAGGGCAACATCACACTTTCCGACGAGTTCTACTACAACGCCCGCTACCCGGTGGGCCTGACGCGCGAGAACCTGAACAGCACGGTGGTGAAGAGTGCCAACGATGCGTTTTGCCTGATCGCGATCAAGGATCCGAACACGGTGAACAGCGGCAACATCTACCTCGGCGATGCGCAGTTCGGCACGGGCGGCGGGATTCATGCGCTCCTGTACGCGGAGAACGATTTCGTGGACAACAACTTGAACACGTCGGACCAGGGATTCCTGAGCATCTACGGTAACATGACCGCCGGCAATCACGTGCGGATCGTGCGTTCGGGCACCGCGCGAACCCGCCTCGACATCACGCTGGATGAGCGCATTCGCGAAGGCTCCATCATGGTTCCGGGCCTGCCGCACCCCGTGGGCTACCAGCGCTGCATTCAACTGGACACGGGTTGGGGTGTCGTGGCGGGCACCTGGGGCGCCGGTTCGCGGCTGTGAGGATCGACACGCGGACTCCGGCGCCAACGGGCAGGTTGGGCACGTCGGGGTCGCCAAGGAGCCGCGATGCGGAGGCGAACGGGCAGTATAGCGACGGTGATCGTAGTCTGGGGGGGATTGGTCGCGTCGGCCCAGATCGGCGAATCGGAACAAGCCTGCGTGGAGCGCTGGGGACGTCCCCTGTCCGCGGTGTCGAACGCCGCCGGGCGTGTCGCGACTTTCCGGCGTGGCGATCTGGCCATCGAGGCGCATTGTGCGCAGGGGAAGGTCCAGCGGTTGGTCTATCGCAAGAAGGGCCTGACGGCTGCGGATGTCGAACTCTGCCTGGCCGAGAACCTTGGCGGGGCGACATGGACGCCCTGGCAGACGCCCGGCGTGGCGGTGGATCCGAAGGTGGAGAATGCCGGCAGTTGGCTGCGAGCGGATGAACGGTCGATGGCTTGGCGGCGCGGCGACGAGCTTTCGCTGCTGGCAGCCGAAGAACTGCCTGCCGAGCCCGCACCCCCGCCTGCCGCGGTGCAGGCTGCCCCGCCGACTGCCGCGCCCGCGCCTGCCGCGAACGCGACCGTCAACGCAAGCGCCGGAACGTGGCCTCTCGACTTGAGCGGCTTCTGGCTGGGCGGGACGGCGGACGCGCCGCGCCAGGCCCTGCAGGTTGGCCCCGGCTCCTCGCTGACCTGGCACGCCTACTCGCCCTACGAGCGGCAGACGTATGACATGGTCTGGCAAGCCGGCTCGCAGTCCGGCAGCACGGGCGCCGTGGCCTGCGAATTGCGCACGGCGACGCAGGTGCTCCGCGTCGGCTCGCTGCAGCTGCTGGACGCGCAAACCGCGCGCTTCACGCCCGGGGATGCAGCCGAGGTCCCTGATACGCTCCTGAAGGGCTTGGGGGCGGATCGGCCGTTGACGCTGCAACGGGCCGCCGGCTACCCGGCCTGGCGGCCCCAGCCGCGTGCGCGGCCGGGCGTGGGCACGCCGCGGGCGGATGTGCTGGAAACACAGGGGCCCCCCGCCGGGATCATGCGCAGCGGCGCCGTGGAAGTGCTGCAGTACCCGTGGGGTCGGGTCTATGTGCGCGATGGCAAGGTCACGGCCGTCGAGTGAGAGGAGGGCCTATGCGTGGGCGATCACCCATACGGACAAGCTGGCGTGCCGCCGGCTTCACGATTGTGGAGGTTCTCTTTGTGGTGGCTTTGGTGGGCCTGCTGCTGGGCATCGCGGTTCCCAACGTATTGAAAGCGCGTCAGGCGTCGATTCGTAACGAATGCCTGCAGAACCTCGGTTACGTCGAGGCCGCCAAGGAGCAGTTCGCGACCGAGAACCGAAAACCGAACGGATACTATTCGTCTGAGGCCGAGATCAAACACTATCTACGGGATCAGAAGATGCTGCGGTGTCCCACCGGCGTCGGCTACCGCCTTGACCCTATCGGTACAAGAGCCTATTGTTCACGGCATCAGATGCGCGCGCCGATTCCGTGACGGATGATCGCGGGTGCGTGGCGTGCGGGGAGGTCTCGGGTATGGCGCTGGAGTGGTTGCTGGGGCGGAAGCGGGGGGCCGAGGCCGATGGCGTTGCCAGCGAGCCTTCCGCGTCCGATTACGTGGACTGGCTGCTCTCCTATATGGAGCGGAGGTTCATCAACGAGTTGGTTGTCAGCGGCACCCGCACGCTGCCCGACGGTGCCGAGCTGCCCGATGGCAAGTATCCCCATGCGCTGCCGACCTTCTCCACGGTCCTTAACTGCCTGAAGGTGCTTTCCGGCCTCACCCCCATGCACCTGCCCAAGCCCGTCGTCGGTCGCATCGAGCGGCGTCGGGGGAATCACAACGTCGTATTCGAAACCTGCTTTGACGATACCGCCCGCTCGCCTTCCTGCATATCTTTCCAATAGCGAACTTCATTCATTCCATACCCACGCTCTGAATGCAAAGTC
>CAYOBW010000252.1:0-10621 GCA_964402115.1 uncultured Victivallales bacterium | reverse complement strand
CTATCCGGATCACGCCCAAGCCAATACGATTCCCCCCCACAAACCCAGAAGCGCCCATACTAGGCTCTCTTGCCAATCCCGCCGCGGAAACGCGGGTGCGTGCGCTACAACGGCATTGCAGTGGATCCAGACAGCACGACCCCCCGCGACACACTAATAACTCGTCGTCCTCGGATCCACTGCTCGGCGATGTGGCGTCCGTCGCCACGGTGTAGGCGTTGCAGTCCACCAATTCCAGGACGTTCCCTTGCATGTCATGCAAACCCCAGAGATTGGCTCTGCGTGTACCAATGTGGTGTGTCGTCCCGCTGCTATTTGCACTGTACCAAGCGTATGCGGCAAGCGCGGAGTCATCCTCCCCGTGTGCGTGTGCATTCGTGCTTCCGGCGCGACAGGCATACTCCCATTCGTATTCCAGAGGCAATCGGCAAGAATAGCCTTGCCGCTTGAACAGCCCATGCAGCCGATAAAGGAAGTCCCGGACGTCCTGGACACGCACGCTTTCCACCGGCATGTCCGCGCCGCGGTTGTAGCTCGGATTGTCGAACATAACCGCCATCCATTGCCTTTGCGAGACCTCGTACTTGCCCATCCAAAGGACGTTTGTCATGGGGATATCGTTGACACAGGCCCACCAGACAGCACAATGCGGAAGCCCTTGGAGTCCTTTGAGCACGCCAAAGGGAAGGCGCACAAACTCCATGGTGACGGAACCATCCACAACGAGAGAAATCACGCTGTCGTTGGTAACAACGCCCGTACCCGCAGACGGATGTGGCAGGCAAATGACTGCACTCGCGTAGATTGGCAAAGTCAAACCGAGCAATCTTGACATCACCAACCCCTCCTTCTTGGATCGGAAGGTGTGTGTCGCTCGGGAAGCCGCTCGGAAGTGATTTTGCGAGGTCGAGGCATCGATGGCTGAGCCGCCACCCATTTTGCATTGTCCAGATCACTATCACACTTCGCCTGACACGCTTCTTGTGTTCTCACAATATATGTCCTTTCCTTCTGCTCGAACTCGGCTTGCAGCGATCGCCGGAGATCAGGTTCCTCCATCCATGCATTAGGGTGTGTAGCCCCGGGCAGCTGGTTCTCAATCCACTTATAAGTCTCGTAGAAGGTGACTTCAACGCGATCACACTTGCAGCAAAAGAACTGGTCCCCAGCACCTGCCGTCGGTGCATCCTTCATCTTCGGTTCTTCGATTGGGGAAAGCTTTCCCTTCACCGAGCGCACGATCCTCGCCTTCACTTCGACGAGCTCGCCAACCTCTCTGCCGTCGCGATCAGGGTGGTTTGTGTTCATCTCTGCCACCACCGGCACGGTTGCATTCACGGGCACAGCAACCAACCCACAGAAATCGACGTGCGACAACGCGCTATTGAGAACAAACGCATAGAGGTTTTGCGACCCCCTCTCCTCCATCGGGTCCTTGCTCACCCACCTCCTCTGCTCCGGCGCATACCACCTATACCCATAGTACACCAACCCGCTCGCATCATCCGCCCACTTCGTGGACCACCGCACCTTGTTGTCGGCGGCAACGGCGCCGGTGGCAGACACGACCACGCCGAAGGGATCGTAGCGGTATTGGGCCACGGTCGCGCCGGTGACGTTGGCGACCACCGTCACGTTGCCGTTGCCGTCGTACGTGTAGAGCATCGTTGCGGTGGCGGTCGCGCCGCTTTGCGTATAGCGGGCGAGCAAGCCGCCGATGCCGCCGGCGCCTTGCAGGCTGCCGGAGAGGTCGAGGCCCCAGACGTAGTGGTTCGTAACAGCAGCACCGCCGGTGGGGCGCGTCACCGCTGCAATCGGGTTCCAGCCGTCGTAGACGAACGTGTTCGTGCTCGCCACGACCCAGGCGCTGCCGGACCAGTTCCGCAGCACGGTCCGCACCCGGCGACTCTGGGCGTCGTACACGTAGTCGCAGCGTTTGCGGGCGGCCGTCGGCACCGCTACCGTAGCGGCGACGCGCGTCAGGCGGTTCTCCTCGTCCCAGGTGTAATCCCGGAAGCCATCCGACACGAGATTCCCGTTGAGGTCGTACCGAAACGCTTGCGGATTCGTCGGCGGGGCGAAGACGGCCCTCGTCTGCTCGGTGTCGCGACTCGCGCCGTCCCGCGCAACGATGGAGAGCTTGTTGCTGCCGACCGTCAACCGCGCGCCCCCGAGGAAGTTGGTCGAGTCGTGGAGCATCCGGTTCAAGGCATCCACCGCATTGGGCCCATTGCCGGCCGCATCGCAGCGGTATTGCATCACCTTCTCTCCTGGCGGTTCAGATATGACTCCACCGCCCCCGGTTCCCCCGACCATGCTGGGTCGCGGTCCCAGTACTTGGCGCGAACAGAATCCCCGCTAGCGTTGTAGAAGATCTCTCGCTTCCTTTGCCCGCTCTCGAAGAATGCCTCATCAGGACCTCGCCACCCGTGGTATTCGAAACACGACGAGTTAGCCAAACGTCCGTCCTCAAACCAGCGCACGTAAGGGCCCCAATAGCATCCGTTCGCGCACAAGGCCATCTGCTTCATGCGCCCATTGTCGTAAAACAGCACTTGCACTCCAGCCCCATCGCGCACGGTACATACTGGGCGACCAGCCAAATCATAGTAGTCCGCTCTGACCAAGGGCGTATACCCAATGTCGGTTCCTGGTTCGAAATGCGTTCGCCCGCGTCGCACCTCTACGGCTTGGATCCGCCCATTCCCATGGCGCAAAACATGCCGAACACCCAGCGTGACAACAACGAATTCACTGTGTCCAAGACCTGGCATCCACGCGGGAATTCCAAAGCACCGAAGACAGCCTGTTACTACGGCGCACAAGCCTATTGCCGCAAGAACCACGGCCATTCGCGAGCACCCCTGACGACGTAACTTCATCTTGCGCTTCGCAGGACCGTCAAAACGGCCACAATAACTCGCCCAATGTGCTTGAGAACGAAGGAATGGTGCCTTTCCCACGCGCCATCTTGCAGCATTCGCAAGCCAAGCGCATGTCACCGCCGTATCGGCGCGCGGATGCTTCCGCGAAGCGCACCTTGTTGCGCAAGCAACTCACGGATGCGGCGTATGCAGGAACGTCATGGAGGGCCTCATCTTCAATTGTTATCATGTACCACGTATTGTCCCATGGTCTGCTTTCGCATTCTCTCCTGTGGAAGTCCTCGTGAATCCACATGCAGTAGCCACCACAAGATGCGATATTGTCGATTTCATCTCCCGCAGTCCACCGGCCCGGAGCACCTGGGGTAGTAGGAGTACAGACTCCGCCTGCCGCGTTTGTAGATCGTCGCTTGAGTTCAGCTATCTCTGCAGCCATGTGATTCGCGTAGAGTGCCATTACGTATTCCTGGAACTTAGTCATTTTCGCCAGCGCCTCATACTCGCATGCGGGGCAGCAATTGACGCCGGCGTCCATCCACTGCTCGTTTAATTGCTGGCACCCGATTCCGATGCACGTGGCCATTAGTCCCAAGTACTCGACACCGTTTCCAGGAGCGTTCGCCAAGTACGCGTAACGGCTGCGTGCGGGAACCCCATGAGCGTAACGGGTCGCCAGACCGCTCGACGGCAACAGAAGCGAGCGCTTGCCAAGACCGCCCGTGAAGCCCTCGTCGAGAATTGGATCCGAAGCTGCCCACCTTCTCTGCTCCGGCGCATACCACCTATACCCGTAGTACACCAACCCGCTCGCATCATCCGCCAACTTGCTGGACCACCGCACCTTGTTGTCGGCAGCCGACGTGCCGGTGGCGGAGACGACCACGCCGAACGGATCGTAGCGGTACTGGGCGACCGTCGCGCCGGTGACGTTGGCGACCTCGGTTACGTTACCGTTGCCGTCGTACGTGTAGAGCAGCGTCCCGGTGGCGCTCGCGCCGCTTTGCGTATAGCGGGCGAGCAAGCCGCCGATGCCGCCGGCGCCTTGCAGGCTGCCGCTCAGGTCCAGCCCCCAAACGTAGTGGTTCGTGACGGCAGCGCCGCCGGTCGGACGCGAGATCTCGGCGATGGGATTCCACGCGTCGTACACGAACGTGTTCGTGCTCGCGACGACCCAGGCGCTGCCGGACCAGTTCCGTAGCACCGTCCGCACCCGCCGGCTCTGGGCGTCGTACACGTGGTCGCAGCGCTTGCGGACCGCCGTCGGCACCGCTGCCGTGGCGGCGACGCGCGTCAGCCGGTTTTCCTCGTCCCAGGTGTACTCGCGGAAGCCGTCGGACACGAGATTGCCGTTCAGGTCGTACCGAAACGCCTGCGGATTGGTCGGCGGAGCGAAGACGGCCCGCGTCTGCTCGGTGTCGCGGCTTGCCCCGTCCCGCGCGACGATGGAGAGCTTGTTGCTGCCGACGGTCAGCCGCGCGCCCCCGAGGAAGTTCGATTTAGTCGTCCGGTTCAAGGCATCCACCGCATTGGTCACATTGCCGGCCGCATCGTAGCGATACCGCGTGATCGCGCCAAGCGCATTTGTCACCGCCTTCGCGCGGCCGAGCGCGTCGTACCCGAAACTGGTGCGTCCGGCTCCGGCTGCGCAGGACGCGCGGGCCGTCGTACTCGGTGGTGGCGGGGCACGGAAGGGGGGAACCCCCGCCGCGGCAACGCACCCACAACACGCGCCTGCACTCACCTCAGTTGCTCCTTCAGCAGACGGGCAATGAGATTCGTCGATACACGTGCATCCTTGCGAACGGACATCTCCAAGAGCGTGCGACTATGCCCATCCCAAGCGAGACACAGGATGTCCGTCTTGCACTTAGATGACGCCTCGCGCATATCAGAGGAACTCGCAATGTGCACAAACAGGGGGATGTTGTCGCTTCCCTTGCCGCCGTAGATGCATGCCGTCGAGTTGGACGACCACAGTGTGAATCCGTGCTCGCACAACCATCCGACGCGTTCTTCGTCGCCAATCAGCATCATGATGGTGCGCAGCTGCCTCATTTCGTGTTTGATCATCGCTGCCTGTGTATCATCAAATGGCAGAAAGGTCTGCCACCACGCGCAAAGTACGGCGCCCAGCACAAGCACCTCCAGCAGCGCCCTGATCTGCCATGGAATACGTTTCATCTTATGAACTGGTCATAGGCGTCGTAGCCACTGAACATGGATTCCGGTGCATCGCACACGCAAAGGATGTTGCCCCAATTCGTTCTGATCTGCTTCTCGTTGCGAACGCAACAATATGGTTCCACGGGCGTTAACTCAGCAAGATAAATAGCATCCAGAACGGCTGTTCGGAGAAGATCTGACCACTTTGTTGGGATAGATGGGTTCGTACCGTGCTCGTTGTGCCCCGAACCGAACATCCACGGATCGTGCAGAGGTTCGTGCATCAGCGGGAGGGAATCGGGGACGTTCTATGTATCAGTCTGTACACAAGGCACTTGTGATGTAATTCGCACAGGTTTGCCACGTTTGACCCGATAGCGGCCACGCTCCATCTTCAGGCTCACGTCAACGGAGCGGACGCCGGTCGCCCATTCACCCGCAACCGCCCTCACCACGGCATCTTCGACGCAAAGCAGGCCAGATCATCCTCGTCAGCGAAAACCGCCTGCCGCTTGACCCCGCGATTGAGCACATGATAGCACACCGCCCGTTGATAGCCCCGCCCGGCTTGGCATGTCAAGACCCTGTCCGAGCCCCGACTGTGTGTCAATTACCTCATTAGTGGTTGCTCTCACATCACTTACCCAGAACGTCCCTGATGTGACCTTTCCCCTGTCAACGCTTCCCCACCCCCTCACGGGGCGTCGAGGCTTGACTCGGGGCCAATGTGGCGCGCTACGCCTTCATTGTAAGACTATTTCATTCTCTATCCTCCACCGGTTTTATCGGCGCTTTCAGAACGTCCCTGATGCTTCACTGCGTCCGTTCCTTCATCGGTGCGTGCCCAGAGGTAGGTGACAGCACCCGCCCCGCGCGTCTCCACCACCGGGGGACAGCTGGCCAAGCACGGTCACCGCCAACGCGGCCTGGTGAGGGCGAAGCCCGCGCCGAGAAGCACGAGGGCGGTCAGAGCCGCGACGGGCCAGCGGCGACGGGCAGGCGGGGGCGGGACAGGAGTTAGCGAGCATGCCGCGCTTGCCTGCGTGTTGGACGGGGGCGGAGGGGCGGGTGGGACAACCGGCCGCGCGGCGGGGGGATTGGTTGACGGCGCCGACGGTGGGGGTGGTTCGGGCTTCGGGCGGACAACGGCGGGCGCCACCGCAGGCCAGTCGTATTGCGCCGGCGTATAGATGGGGGACGTGACTTTGTCATACTGCTCCGCACGCACATGCGCGCCGTTCGTCTCCCACCACCGCCGCATGACGGTTATCAACTCAGAGTTGTAGTTGCTGGCAAGACCGGGTATGCCTGCGGCGGCCTTTCTCACCTCCTCCGGGAACTCCCGCGACGTCGCGACAATATTCGCCATGATCGCGGCCACTGTCATCGAGTATCCCATGTCGCCCAAGTCGTCATCCTCCCCCGGACGACGATGGGGCACGTCTTCTTCGTAAAGCAACGGCGCGAGTCGCTCCAGCATCCACGGCGAACAGCTCTCCTTGAGCCAACGACGCAGCATTCTGCCCTGACCGCGCGCCGCGATGAACTGCGCCATGCGCTTGTCAATTGTCACTTGGTCTTTGAGGCGGAGGAGTTCGGGGATGGAGTTCTCGCGGCGTAGAACGTAAAGAACATCATCCGCTCGTCCCTCGGGCAAATCGTTGGTCGTGATCTCCCAAGTACGCCGATTCTGGATGCGCAACGCCGCGCTGTAAGCAAAGTCGTTGAACGGGCGCGTCTCGGCGGAGAGGACCGAAGCAGTAAGCACGAGAGCCAGCGCGAGCTTTGACGCCTTCATTGTTGCAGCCCTCGTGCCGCCAGGTTCGCCTTCTTCCAATCCTCCTGCCGCATCCAGCGCCCGTGCAGCCAGGGCAACCGGCGGTCGTTCGCCGGGGAACCCGACGCCATGATGGCTCTCTCGGGCTGCTCCACGTGCTCGGTACCACACGACCCACCGTCATAGGCGGGACCTGGCTTCGTTCCCGCCTGACCCAACGGCACGTCGTTCTCCACGGCCTCGGCATACGGTGGTACGTCATGTCCTCCATCCTCCTCGGCGGTCGAGAGTCCAAGGACATGGCCAAATTCATGTGCCACCGCCAGCTTAAGATGTTCGGCCGTGACTAGGTTCCTGGCGAACACGATGCCGGGAATACCGTTCCCACCGGACGCTCCCCGCACATAGGGCGGTCCGTCGTTGGCGTATGGTACTGCGCCGGCATTGACGATGGCGATACTCAGCGGGGGCAGCGGACTGCCGAACGCGGTAGAGCCAGCCGGAGGGTGCTGCGGAGGATCCCCGCGGATGAACGCGTATGTCTCGCTTCTCGACATCACGCCATCCCCTTCTCGCGGGTACGCGCCTGTGCTGTACCACGACACGTCTGACCCCAACTCTACAATCCCACGCGTATCGTACGGCCATGTCTTGTTCTCGAAGGCCGCCAAATTGAAGCTCACTCCGGCCTGTTTGAAGACATCGTTGCACACCGTGATGCAATCGTCGCCGTTCGGCGCGTTTTGCACCGTCGTGTGGCCGGAATCGAGATCGCGCAGTGTGTAGATGCCAACCGGCACGGTCCAGGCGGGCAGGACCATGACCTTCAAGGTGGCGAGGACTTTCGCCTCCTGTCCGCGCCACCACACGAATTCCACGGTCGCATCCAGAATGTCGGGTCCCTGGCCTGCGGGTGCCTCGATCATCAGCGGCGTGGTGCGCGCGTTGCACGTCGCAGGCTGAACAGCAATGGCATTGGCGTTCGCGCCCACACGGGAACACGTGACATGCCCCACCAGCTCGTCGTGACTGAGCTGCACCTTAACGATCTCGTTCTTGCCGCCCTGGACGACGCTCGCCCAGTAGGGTTCCGTCGCCGGGTCGGATTCAGGGGCTTTGCGATTCGGCGGGTCGAAGCCGTGGTGCACGTAGCCTGCCTGGGCATGCAGCTCGAGATGCGGGACGATCAGCGTCTCCTTACCCCGGACTTCGGGGTCAGCGCCGGTTCCATACTGCTCGCCCAGCAAGTCGTGGCTGTAGGTCAGCAGGCACGAGGGGAGCCCAAGGTAGTCCGTCGGCTGTTTCCAGTGGCAACCGGAGATCTCGCTGATCGTGGCGTTGTAGTTGAAGTCGCCCGATTGCTCGGGATACACCATGGCCACGGCGACCTGATAAGTGCAGCCCTTGCGCAAGGCGTAGCGGCGTTCTTCCAAGCCGTAGAGGGTGGCGGCGGATTGGTGCTGCACGGACGGTCCGTTGTCGGCCCGCTCGACGCGCAGCACGTATCGCTGATCGGTGTACGCGCTGTATGCGCCCACCCACAGATACAACGGCAGGCAGTTGCTGCCGTCGCCTTCGTCCAGCGGGTCGGCGGGATCGCTGGGCAGTTCGCCGTTGGCCTCTTCACCGTCGGTCTTGCCGTCGCCGTCCGTGTCGCGACGCAACAGGTCGGTGCCGAATCGCACCTCCGCGGCGTTCGACAAGCCGTCGCAGTCGAAGTCCTGGCGCTGCTGGGGCCACGAATTGAGATTGAGGACAACGACCGTGGTATCGTCCAATTCCGTCCAGTCGTGCGGCGTTTCGTCGTCGTGGTCCAGAACCCAGGTCGTTGAGGCATTCGGGTCCGTGCCGTAGTACGCTTCCGCGTCATTGCTCAGCCCATCCCAGTCGTCGTCTCCGGTGTCCGCCCAAGCGTCCGTACCGGCAACGAACTCCTGCCGGTTCTGCAGCCCATCCTGGTCGGCATCCTGCGTCGCGTCGGCGGCGCTCGACGGGCTGAAACCCTGCGCGGCTTCCCAGCGGTCGCACATGCCGTCGTCGTCTTCGTCGGGAGAGGCCGTCAGGGCGAGGGTACAACGGCCGGACCAAGCCGCCGTCACGTCCGGAATGCCATCTTGGTCTGAGTCGCTTTCGTGGGGATCGGTGCCGGCCCACGCTTCCTCGACGTTCCGCAAACCGTCCCCGTCGGGGTCCAGTGCGGCATCGGATGGGTCGTACGGATCCAACTGACACCCCCCTTCCCATTGGTCCGGCATACCGTCGTGGTCGCAATCCTCGTTGTCGAACGGATTCGTCGGCATGCAACCCCACGCCACTTCCCATCCGTCGCCCAAGCCGTCCCCGTCGGTATCCGCCAGCAACAGATTCGCACCCCAAGTGGACTCCTCGCCGTCCGGCAGGCCATCGGCGTCCGTGTCGGGGTTCTGCGGATTCGTCCGCGCCGCGTATTCCGCGGCGTTCGACAACCCGTCCTGATCATCGTCCCCGATTCCGTCCGCGTCGTCCAGCCGATTCAGCCCGTTCGCCGTCTCCCACATATCCGGTAAGCCGTCGCTGTCGGTGTCCATGGTGAGGTCGAAGGCGAAGACGCGTTTCAACTGGCCGAGGTTGACGGGGGCGTGGTTGGCGTCGTCGGCCGTCGTTTCCGTCCAGGGGTAGGCCGTGGCGTAGCGTTCGGCGATGATTCGGGCGTAGAACGGCGCCGCGACCGTCTTGAGCTGACCCAGATTGACCGCGACGCGGTTGCCGCCGCGCCCGAATCCTCGCACGAGCGCCCAGACGGTTGCGCCGGCGCCGCCCGGCAGGTTCGCCTCCAGTTCGTCGCAGGCGTTCGTGGCGAACCACTTGAGCTGCCCGAGGTTGGCGGCAAAGTAGTCGTTGGTGGCGCTTGTGGAGACCACGACCTGCCGGTTGGTCCACCACGCGGGGTAACCCGCCGCCCGCGCCGGCTGGGGCTCCGCCACCGCCAGTCCGAGGGCGGCGGCGAGCGAAAAACGGATCGCCCGACGGCGCGTCACGGCGCAACCTCAGCCGGCTGCGGCGCCGGCGCGGGTTGGGCGGCTTCGAGTTGCCGCACCAACTCCTGGCGCCCGGCCAGCAGTTCCTTGACGCGCGCGACACCGAAAAGCGCCGCCGACTGCGCCGCCTCCGCCTCCTCCACTACGGCCCGTTTCACGCTCAGTTCGGGCTCATGCTTTCGCAGCAGGTCCGCCCGCTGCGCCTGCACGGCGTGCAATTGGTTCATTAGCGCCTGCATTTGCGCATCGAGTGCAGCCATGCCTGGCAAGTTGCGTTCAGCGGCTTCGTACTCCGCCCGCGCACGGTCCACGGCGGCCACCAGCGCCTGGACGGCGGGACTGCGCTGCAGAACCGCCATGCGGCTGCTCAACTCCGCGCTCAACGCGTCCACAGCCGTCTGCGTGCGCGCCGCGTCCTGCGCCACCGCCACGCCCACCCCCACCCCCACCGCCACCAGCGTCAGCAACATGATTGTACGTCGCAGCATGACCGTTCCTCCCTCAAGGCGTGTTGGTGTAAATTCCCATGCCGATATCCCCGCGCGCAGGCACCGTCCCGCAGAAAACGGCGTTCGTGAGATTGCCGCCGCCGAAGTTGAAGCCCGTGGCTGTCGTGCTGACTGCGGCGCCCGAGGCGAACTGCAGGGTCGTGCCCCCGCCCTTCCCGTTGCAGTTACGCAGCCGCAGGTCCCCGTCGAGGTAGCAGGATTGGGCGATCAGGGTCCCCTTGATCGCCTCGCCCAAGGCGATCACATTCGCCACCGTGTTGCTCTCCCCGG
>CAYOBW010000251.1:0-10658 GCA_964402115.1 uncultured Victivallales bacterium | reverse complement strand
TCGCCCCCGGTTCCGTCGTTGATCACGCCGGAGACCAGGCCGTTACCCGCGCCCTTCAAGTTGTACGTGCGCGTTGCACTTCCGGCGTTGCTGGTGAGTGTGCCCGACAGCGTCAACAAGTCCGCCTGCGACTCGAGGTTGTAATGCGCGCCCTGGGCGCCGCCCGTCAGCGTGCCCGTCCAGGTGTTGTTCCCCGCCAGGTTACTGAGGGAGGCGGCACTCGCGGTGGCACGACCCTCCAGAGAGACAGCCTCGTCCGTGACCGTGATGCCGCCAGCCAGTTCCAGCCTGCAGGTGTTGGAGCCGCCGCGAATGGTCACACCGGCCGCCGCCGTGCCGAGCGCCGCCGCGCTCGCGATACGCAGGACGCCGTCGTTGCCGCTGGCAGCCGCACCCACCGTCGTCAGCCCCGTGTAGGTGTTTGCGCCGGAAAGCACCCACGTCCCGCTGCCGCGCTTCAGCAGGGGGTTCGTGCCATTCGCCACAAGCGCGCACGCCAGCGTATTGGCGCCCGGGTTGCTGCCCTGCAGCGTCAGCGTGTAATTGACGCTCGTCCACGCCAGGCTGCCGGTATTGCTGAAGGCGATCGTGTCACCCGCGGTTGCCCCGGAGGCGTCCAGCCGGTTCGCCGAACCCAGGCTGAACAACCGGTCGCTCGTCTGCGCCCCGGCGCCCGAGAACTTGAGCGTGCCCATGATGCGGAGATTGGCGGCCGCGTTCCCGGATGCGCCAATGCTGCTGTTGAGTCCGCCATCCGCCAGGTACTTGACCTCCAGCGTCCCGCCGGAGTTGATCGTGGTCATGCCGGTGTAGGCGTTGTTGGCGTTGCCCAGCACCAGCGTGCCGTTACCGGCCTTGGTCAAAGCCCTGCTGCCGGACTCGCTGATCGCACCATCGAGCGTCAGGGTGTTCGCCGTGACGGTGACCATGCGATTGCCCCCGCTGAAGAGCACATCCCCGCCGATCGTCAGGTTGCTGGTACCTTTGAAGGTGATATTGCCGCCGGTCAGCCGCAAGGCGTTGTCTATCGTCAGCGCGCCGCCGCTGGTGTTGTCGATGGTCCCACTGCCGCCCATCATCAAGGCGCCGGTGCCCAGCGCCGTCGCGGAGACCACATTCAGAACGCCCCCCACGTTCATGGTCGTACCGCCGCTGTAGGTATTGTCCCCGGAAAGCGTCAGCGTACCCGTGCCGGACTTGGTAAGCGTGCCCGTGCCCGAGCTGTTCTTGATGACGATGTCCGGTCCGATCGTCGTGTTGTTGGCCCCTTGCACGGTAAGCGTGTTGTCCTTCAGGTCGAATTCCTTCGAAGCGCCATTGATGCTCAGGGATCCGCCCGTAACGTCGAGCTTGAGGTCTCTGTCCAGGTAAACGCTGCCGGACAGCGTGTTGGTGCCAGCAGCGTTCAGAACAGTCCGGGTTCCCGTGCCGGTCGCAACGGAGCGCAGGAGTTGATCCACGGTGAATCCGGCGCTGGCACTCAACTTGAGCGTGCCCGGCTCGGTGCCGCTGCTCGGCCCAATCCATACCTCGTCCACATCCAGGGGATCCCCCCCTGCCCGGCTCAACTCGAGCGTTCCCTGATTGATGCTGATCTTCTGCGTGCCCGCCCCGCTCCCGAAGGTGTTCTCCGCCGTCAAACGCACGGTGCCGGCGTCGTTCAGCGTCAGATCGTAATCGCCGCTGACAACGCCGCCGAAGACGAGCGTGGATCCCGACACGGCGGAAGCCGTGAAGGCCTGGTTCAGCGTGACCGTGCTGCTGAAGGTCCCCGTTCCGGCATAGTTGTTCTTGATGTACAACGTTCCGGAGCTGCCCGCATTGATCGTGACGGGGTTGTCAACGGTCACGTTGTTCGCCCCGATCTGGAGGGTCGCATTCCTGGACCCGGTCGTGTCGCCAAGGTAGATGCCGCTGACATCGAGCGGGTCGGTGGTATTCCTCAGGTCCGTGATGCCCCCAAAGACATCCAGAGCGCCACTGAACGTGTTCTCGCCACCCAGGATGACGGTGGGCGAATCGTACATCCGCATCGTCACGGAGCTGCCGCTGATCACGCCGGTGATTTCCAGCTGTGCGGAGCCGTAGACCTTGAGCCACTTGTCGGCGTCCACGCTGACGTTGCCGGTCACCTGTATGCCGCCCGAGCCGACGGGGTTCACCTCCACGTCGTACCCCGACCGGTTGCGGATGCTCGCCTGGAACTTCAGCAGGGACGCGTTGTTGCTGTTCTCGAACTTGAAAGCGAACGTGTCATCGCCGCTCCAGGTGATGGCGCCCCCTCCGTCGTAGCTGATGATGCTGCCGAAATACCCGCCCACGCCATAGTTGTTGTAGGGCTGCTTGGTCCCCGTCGAGTGGTCAAAATGGATATTGTCGCCGGGACTCGGGTGGGCTCCGCCGACCCACCAGTTCCCATTGTCGTCAAGGTTGTCGCTGGCGCCTTCACCCTTCCAATAGAAATCGGCCGCAGCCGCCTGCATCGCCAACGCCAATCCGGCCAGGGCGGTCCCCAGCACGGCTATTCCCCTGGGGCCAAGTCGCTGCATGGTGTCGCGTTTCATCGCGGTTGCATCCTGATCAGGTCTGTCGCAGTCCTCATCGCAAGGCGCTCTCGGCTTGCCTCCCCGATAGCTGACCGGCCCCATCCGCCCAGATCGATACCAGCGCTTCGCTGCGCGTGGCGAAGCAGCCAGGCCGAACGCAGCTTTGAAACGAAAAGGATACTACTGGAAAACGCGGTGCGCTGTCACCCGTTTTTTTGAGCGGCTGTGAAGGTGGCGATGACACCGCAAACCGCCGCGCCCCACTGCGCCAGTTTGTACGCGCCGATGCCGGGGATCTCGTGCAGGCTGTCGAGGTCGCGCGGACACTGTCGCGCGAGTGCCGCCAGCGTGGTGTCGGCGAAGATGAGGTAAGCCGGCAGGCGCCGGCGCTGCGCCTCCGCCTGGCGCCAGTGCCGCAAGGCCTCGAACAGGCCGGCGTCCACGCCCGCCATGGCTTCCTCGCCACGCACCGTACGCTTGCGCAGACGGGCCCGGGGACGCAGCAGCCGCACCTTGCGCTCGCCGCGCAGGACCGTCCAGGAGGCGTCGTTGAGTTGCAGGACCGGCCTGTCGCCCTCCGAGCGAACAAGCAACCCCTGATCCACCAGTTGGTAGACGGCGGCCGTGAGGGCATTCTTGTCTAGATCCTTCACGATCCCAAACGTGCTCAACGTGTTATGACCGTTTCTCCGTACCGCTTCGATATCGGCCCCCAGCAGCATGTCGACGACGTAGCCGATCCCGAAACGCTGGTTCACACGCGCCACGCCGGAAAGGATCTTCTGGGCCAGGACCGTGCCGTCGGCCATCTCCTCGACCTCATCCAGGCACACGTCGCAAGCACCGCAGTTCGGCCGCTCGTACGCCTGGCCGAAATAGGTGGAGAGGGCGTGGTGCCGGCAGGCGGCGGACGAGCAGAAGCGCTGCATGCCTCGCAGCAGTTCCTGCTGGGCCTGGCGCGCCGCTGCGGTCGCCGCGGCGGCGGCGGCGGTGACAGGTGCAACCTCCGGGTCGTTCTCGCCGGCAGGCGGCTTGTCGAGAATAGCCTTCCACCGCATCACGTCGGCGGCGGAGTAGAACAGGACGCACTCAGCCTCCAGACCGTCCCTCCCGGCGCGGCCGGTTTCCTGCTGGTAGTGCTCGATGCTCTTGGGCAGGGAGGTGTGCACGACACAGCGTACGTTGCTGCGGTCAATCCCCATGCCGAAAGCCACCGTGGCGACCACCACGTCCAGGGACTCGTCGGCAAACGCATCCTGCGTGCGGTGCCGCTCGGCGCTCTCCATCCCGGCATGGTAAGCCGCCGCGCGCACGCCGCTCTGCTTGAGCCAAGCCGCCAGCGACTCGGTGTCCTTCCGGCTCAGGCAGTAGACGATCGCAGCCTCGCCCTTGTGCCGGGCAACGGCATCGGCGGTCTGCCGGCGCACGTCGGTCTTCGGCAGGACGCGGTAGATGAGATTCGAGCGGTCGAATCGCCCCACCAGCACGACCGGGTCCCTGAGCCGGAGCTGCCGGACGATATCCTCGCGCACGCGGGGCGTCGCGGTGGCCGTGCAAGCATGCAATCCCGCTTCCGGGAAACGCTCGCGCAAGACAGCCAGTTGCCGGTACTCGGGGCGGAAGTCATGCCCCCACTGGCTGATGCAATGCGCTTCGTCCACGGCGAACCGCCTCACCCCCACCCCCTGCAGGAAATCGAGGAAATCGTCCGTGACCAACCGCTCGGGGGAGACGAAAAGCAGGCGCGTCGCGCGCGTCCGCAACGCCGCGAGAACGGCCTGACGTTCCGCGCCGGTCAGGCCGCTGTGCAGGGCGGCGGCGGGATAGCCCGCCTCGCGCAATCCGTCCACCTGGTCCTTCATGAGCGCGATCAGGGGCGAAGCGACGACGTCCAGCGTCTCCTCAAGCAGGGGCGGCACCTGGTAGCAGAGCGACTTCCCCCCGCCGGTGGGAAGCACGGTGAGCGAATCGCGGCGCGCCAGCGCGCAGGCTATGGCCTCGGCCTGCAGCGGACGGAGCGTGTCGAACCCCCAGTACTGCCGCAGCAGCGCCTGCACGCGCGTGGTGTCGGCCGAAGACAAGGCTGGTTGTGAGGGATCGGACATGACGGTAAAGCCGACAGCGTGTCGCCGGGCGCTCTTTTCTCCTGAACGATGGCAGATACTCGCGATTCAGCAGCGCGTTGGCAAGCCGCAAGACCAGCTTGACGGCGCGCGTTCAGCGTAATACCGTACTGGCAAGTTGGCATTACCTGGGAGCCTGAAACCGTGACCACCATGACATTGAAAGTGCCTGAGGTACTCGGACGGAGGTTAGCCCGCCTGGCGGAGAGCCGGGGCGCGAGCCGGTCGGCCGTGATTCGCGAGGCGTTGGAGCGTTTTCTGGAAGAAACAGCCAGCCAGCCCGACTCGTGTCTGGCACGTGCGTCCGACCTGATTGGCTGTGTCGAGGGGCCAACCGACCTATCTCACAACAAGAAACTGCTCGAGGGGTTTGGCCAGTGAGTAGGTGCGTGCTTATGGACACGGGGCCTCTGGTTGCCAGCATCAACCGCCGGGACCACTATCACCCCTGGGCCAAGGCGCGGTTGGGGGAACTTGAGCCACCGCTCTTCACCTGTGAACCCGTGCTGGCAGAAGCCTGCTTCCTACTGCGGAACATGCCCGGAGGCAGCGCCGCGGTTCTGGAACTAGTCGAGCGCGGTGTGCTGCAAGTGACGTTTCACGTACCTACCCATGCCAAGTCATTGGCGACTCTCATGACGAAGTACGCCAACGTACCCATGTCACTGGCAGATGCCTGTCTGGTACGAATGACCGAAATCGAGGAAGACAGTGTGGTCATGACGCTTGACGGCGATTTTCTCGTGTATCGGCGCCACGGCAGGCAGGCCATTCCCGTTTTGCTGCCACCGAAAACGTGAGCGCTCAGGCGCACTTGCCGAAGGAATAGGATCAGCGCACGATGAACAACGTGCCGACGCTGACCCGCCGCGCTTCGAGCGTGATGGTTCCCGCCCCGGAGTTGTAGCGAATGTGGAATGAACCGGGTCCCGAGAGGATCTCACCGCCGTCCGCAAGGCCGTCGAAGGTCCCGCCCATGCTGGCGCAACCGGTGACGATCGTGTAGACGGTGTACTCTGGCGGCGTGTAGCCGGTGCCGACGGCGATCTGGAGGGTCGCGTTGCTCAGTTCCAGCGCGCCCGTAGTTTTCAGGTTCAGCTGGTCGTACCCACTGCCGGGGGTGTCGCCGTTCAGGTTGACATGGAGCGTGGAGCCCTCTTCCATCCGCACTTTGGTTCCCACCGCGAAGACAGCGGGCGCGCTCGTGCCACCGGGAGCGAGCACGCTGCCGGCCAGGTTCGTCACCACGCCTCCGATCGTCCCCGTCCCGCCCAGGAGGCCGCCGTCGTTCACGAGCACGCGCCCCGCGCCGGTCCCCGAGCCGCTTGCGTTGTTGACCAGCAGCAAGCCGTTGTTGACTGCCGTGCCGCTACCGTATGTGTTGGCCCCGGTCAGCGTCCACGCTCCCGTGCCGGTCTTGACCAGGCCTCCGGATGTCGTGACGGTCGTGTTGACCACGCCCGTGCCCGCGCCAGCCAGGGTCAGCGCTCCCGTGCCGTACAGCGTGTTGCCGCCGCTGCCCAGCGCCCACGTAACCCCGCTGGCTGCTTCCAGCGTAACGCCGCCCGCACCGATGTTGATGCCGCGATTGGCGCCACTATCGGAGGCCATCATGCGGATCGTTCCGTTATCGACACGCAGATACCCGTCGTTATAGTTCAGCCGGCCGAACGGTCCGGTGTCGCCCCACGCACCCCAGTAGGAAACCTCCACCGTGGCGCCTCCGGAAATGACCAGCGAATCGTTGACGCTCTTGGTGGCGCCAACCCACGCGAGAGACTTGCCGAGGTTGATCGTGAGGGTGCCGCCGCTGATCCGCGCATTACCCGTGAGGGTGTTGTTGGCGTTGATGGTCCACTTCCCGGCGCCGCTCTTGGTCAGAACACCGCTGCCGGAAATCAGCTTGTCGCATTGGCCGTTCCCCGCGCCCGTGAGCGTGACCGCGGGGTTGCCGCTATAGACGTTCTCCACGTAGCCCACCCCACCCCAGGTCCAGTTGGCGCCGGCGGCGGCCTCGAAGATCGCACCGCCGCTGTTGATCGTCACGCCGCGGCCATACGTCGTCGTCCCATTGACGCGGATCGTGCCGTTGTTGACAACCACCTGCCCGGCGCCGGAGGCCAGCATGCCAAGGGATTGGGTGGCGCCGTCGTAGGCCCAGGAATCGAGTTCCAGTGTGCCGCCCGATTGTACGGTGACAACCGCCGTGCTATGCGCGGCCGAATAGACCCGCCCCGTGCCGGTGATCTTGAGCGTGCCGCCGCTCACCGTCGTGTTGCCGGTGTAACGGTTGACGCCGGAGAGGCTCCAGGTGCCGAGTCCCGTCTTGGCAATGGCGAAACCGGTGCTGCCATAGGACGCCGGAGCCAGCCCGTCCGCCAGCGTGCCGGTTCCCTCGCCGGTCAGCGTGAGCGTACTGTTGGCCAAGAAGCGTATGATGTTCTGACTGGCCGTCGTCCCCGCCGTCTTGGTGTAGACGACACCCGCCGGCGCCTCCAGGGTGGCGCCGGACGCCCCCACCGTGAACGCGCGAAAGCCCGACTGCGTGTCGGCAAACCGCAGGATTCCGCCATTGATTAAAACGGAGTAGTAGTTGTTGCGCAGTTCGCTGAGGGCATTGCCCGCGCCATATTCCCACGACCGGGTTTCCACCGTGCCGCCGGTGTTGATTTCCAGTCCCTGTTGCGAGCCCCCTTTGCCCGTGTAGAACGCCAAACCGCTGTACAGGCTGCCCCCCGTACCGATCTTCAGTATGCCGGCGTTTACGACGGTATACCCCGCGGTTCCGCCAAAGGTGCTGGCGGCCGTCAGTGTCAGGGTGCCCGCGCCCGCTTTGGTGAGCCCCCCGCTCGCGCCGCCCAGAACGCCCCCCAGGGCAAGGTTGCCGCTGGCGGCGTCGAACGTGCGCGTGGCGCCCAGGATCATGGCCGTATTGAGCGTTTCCGCAGCAGTGCTGTTGTTGACGACGTTGCCCGCCAGCGTCAGGCGCGCACCGCCGATGGTGAACGCCGCCGCACCGGCGTTGAAGGTGATACCCTGGACGCTGAAGTCGGCGGCAAGATCGTTGTTCAGCGTCGTGCCCGCCGGACTGGCCGCCCCGAAAACGAACGCGTCGGAACCCGAAACCGGCAGCGCGTCCCAATTCCCGGCCAGATTCAGATTGGCAGTCGTTCCGGAGCTGCTCCAGGTGCGGGGAACCGCCCGCGCCACGCCGCCGCTAACCAGCACGACCGCCGCCGCGATCGCCAACATCCTGCCTGACGCCATCCCAAACATGTTCACAATATCCTCCTGGGCAGTATCTTACGCCGCATCACGAATCCTGCCGCCATCCGGCGAACCCAAGCGGAATCGAAGGTGAAGTCGCCCTCGCTCCGCCAGCCGTTTCCGACAAGAAAGCGCATAAGCATACAGGAGGCGCTTGCAGAACGCCACCCGTTTCCCGAGCCCGCGTCGTCGCAGTCTCGCTCCGCGAGACCGGCGCCGGGGACGCGAACGGGGTCCGTCGCAGATTCCGGCCGCAGATTCTTCGGCTCTCACCCCTCAAAAAGCTTGCATCGGCCCCAGCCGTTGACCATTATCGCCAGCCTATTTTCACGACGCGAACCGGCTTGTTTGGCGCGGTTTCGCACGTTGAAGCAGCGAGGTTGAACATGGCGGAAGCACTGCAGCAACTGCTGGATCGAATCCAGAAAGAGGGCGTGGAGAAGGCGGACCACCAGGCGGACCAGCTTGTCGCGGCGGCCCGGGAACGCGCCGCGCAGATCAAGGCGGACGCGGAGCGCGCAGCCAAGGCCATGATCGAGAACGCCGCGCGCGAGTCCGCCCTGTACACCGAACGCGCCAACCGCTCGCTCCAGCAGGCTGCGCGCGACCTGTTGCTGAGCGTGGGAGACGCCATCGGCCGCACGCTGGACCGCGTGCTGCGCCAGCGGATCGAGGGCGCCCTGGCCGGCGACACCCTGAACCAGCTGCTGCAGACCGCCGTCCGGCATTACTGCACCACGACGGAACGTGGCGCGGCAGTGACCGTGCTCGCCAACCCCGCGCAGGTTTCGGCCCTGCAGGACTACGCTCTCGGCGCCCTGGCGGAGGAGTTGCGCGGCGGACGCCTCACCATCCAGGCCGACAACAGCGTGGTGGCAGGCTTCAAGGTCTACCTCTCCGGCGCGAAGGTGGAGCACGACTTCACCGCCGCCGCCATCGCCAGGGCGCTCAGCGAACTGGTGCGTCCGCACCTGGCCGAGATCGTGCGCGCAGCGACTCAGCCCCCGGCCTGAAGCCCCACGCGAAAGGCAGCCTGACGACGAACCGGTAACGGCAAACGAGCGGATGAACTACTACTACCTCATCGCAAGCCTGCCCGAGTTGGCGCTCGACCGCCAGCCGCCCCTGACGCTGGCGGCCTTCGAGGCTCGCTGTGCGGAGCACCTCTCCAGCGCGGACCTGGCGACCCTGCGCGAGCTGCTGGCTGGCCGGCAGGAGGGCGTGCATGCGTTCAGCGTGGCCTGGCAACGCACCGAAACGCTGATCCGCAACGCCGTCGTCCGCCACCGCGCCGCGCGCCTGAAACGGGACGCGACCCCCGCCCTGCGCCCCGTCACCGGCGTGGAGCTGTGGCTCGAACGGGCCGTTGCCGAGGCCCTGGCGCGTCCTCAGCCGCAGGAACGCGAGTGGGCGCTCGACCAGCTGCGCTGGAAGGCGCTGGACGACGCGGCCGGTCACAACCCATTTTCCTCTAATGCTTTACTGGCATACGCCGCGAAATTGCGTCTGGCTTGGCGCTGGGCGGCCATGGATCTCGAAGCCGGGCGCCGGGCCCTGGATGCGTTTCTGCCGAAGGAGACAACGGCCGCCTGAGGGGCCGCGCAGGGCCCGGCATGGACCGCGCCCAGGATGTGGAGAGCACGAGCATGAGCACGACTAGCGGGAAAATCGTCGGTGTGAACGGCAACCTGATTACCGTGGCCTTCAACGGTGCGGTGGGCCAGAACGAGGTGGCCTTCGCCGTTTCGGGGACGACCAGACTCATGTGCGAAGTCGTGCGCGTGCGCGGCGAACTGGCTGACCTCCAGGTGTTCGAGGACACGACCGGGCTGCTCGTCGGCGATGCCGTCGAATTCACCGGCAACCTGCTGACCGCGGAGCTGGGGCCCGGCCTGCTCACACAGGTCTTCGACGGCCTGCAGAATCCCCTCCCCCGCCTGGCCGAAGAATGCGGTTTCTTTCTCAAGCGCGGCATGTACATCGAGGCGCTGCCCCGGACGTCGCGCTGGGTCTTCACGCCGGCCGCCAAACCCGGCGACAGCCTGACGGCCGGCGAAACGCTGGGCACGGTGCCCGAGGGCCTCTTTGCCCACCGCATCATGGTGCCCTTTGCCCTGCGCGGACGCTACACCGTGGAATCCGTCGCCGCCCCCGGCGAGTACGGGCTGGACGACACGATGGCCGTCCTGCGCGACGCAGAAGGCGGCCGGCACACGGTCACCATGGTCCAGCGCTGGCCCGTCAAGCTGCCCATCCTCGACTACCGCGAGCGGCTGCGCCCGACCGAGCCCATGGTCACGAAGGTCCGGATCATCGACACCTTCTTCCCGGTGGCCCGCGGCGGCACGTACTGCATCCCCGGCCCGTTCGGCGCCGGCAAGACCGTCCTCCAGCAGATCACCAGCCGCAACGCCGACGTGGACGTCGTGATCATCGCCGCCTGCGGCGAGCGCGCCGGCGAGGTGGTGGAGACGCTGCGCGAGTTCCCGGAGCTAACCGACCCGCGCACGGGCAAGAGCCTCATGGACCGGACGGTCATCATCTGCAACACCAGCTCCATGCCGGTCGCCGCGCGCGAGGCGTCGGTGTACACAGCGATCACGATCGCCGCCTACTACCGGCAGATGGGCCTGCAGGTGCTGCTGCTGGCCGACTCCACCTCCCGCTGGGCGCAGGCGCTGCGCGAGATGTCCGGCCGCCTCGAGGAAATCCCGGGCGAGGA
>CAYOBW010000250.1:0-10697 GCA_964402115.1 uncultured Victivallales bacterium | reverse complement strand
ACGGTGACCAACCCACAACCCATTGTGGCAGATGAGTCAAGTGCATAGCCCTATTGGCGATAGGCCTGCGCGTTGTCAATGTCAACCACCCCCTCGAACACCGCGATGGCGATGGCCAACGGATCAGGCCAATCCCCCTCCCCTGCCCTCTTCCGCCTTCGGGCTGGCGCAGCCCGCGTGGCGCGAAGAGGGTTCTCTTTGTCGCAGATCCGGATGTCAGGCCGATTGCGGTACGGTGCCGAGGAGGATAGGATGCCTTGTTAGGTATGACAGGGAAGGCAGCGTGCGTGGATCCAGCAGGGCGGATGTCCCGACGAATGGCGACATGACTCGTTCAACATATTACCATAGCGCCTTGACCGCCGGGGACGGCGAAGAAAAACCAGATACTGCCGCCCTCTCCCACGGGGAGCGGGACGGGGTGAGGGTTGTGGGCAAAGCCCACATTGGTCTGCTTCTCGCCGCCCTGCTCGGGGCGCAGTTCACGGCGCCGCCCGCCCTCGGTGCGCCGGCAACGAAGCCGAATGTGGTCTTCATTCTGGCGGACGATCTTGGCTATTCCGACCCGGGCTGCTACGGCGGGGAGATCGCGACCCCCAACCTCGACGCCCTCGCAGCCAACGGCCTGCGCTTCACCCAGTTCTACAACACCTCGCGCTGCTGGCCCTCGCGCGGCGCCCTGCTCACCGGTTGCTATGCGCAGCAGATTCATCGCGACGCCCTGCCTGACCTGCCAGGCGGCATGCGGGGCGTGCGGCAGTCGTGGGCCAGATTGCTGCCGGACTTTCTCAAACCCGCCGGCTACCGCTGCTATCACAGCGGCAAGTGGCACATCGACGGCAAGGTCCTCGACGGCGGCTTCGACCGCTCGCTCAACCTTAACAACCCGGGCAACAGCTTCACGTCCGCCGGCAGCGCGCTTGACGACAAACCCGTACCCCCGCCGGCCGACGAAAGCGGCTACTTCCTCACCATCGCCACCGCGAGCCACGCCGTCGATTGCCTGAAAGACCACGCCGCGAACCACCCGGACCGACCGTTCTTCCAGTACGTCGCCTTCCACGCGCCCCACTTCCCACTGCACGCGCTGCCGCAGGACATCGCCAAGTACCACGACAAGTATCTCGCCGGCTGGGAAGCGCTGCGCGAGACGCGCTTCGGCCGGCAGAAAGAAATGGGCCTCATCCGGACGGCCCTGTCCGCGCTCGAGCGCGACGTCGGCCCGCCCTACGCCTTTCCGGATGCGCTCAAGAAACTCGGCCCCGGCGAGGTGAACCGCCCCCTGCCGTGGAGCGCACTCACGGAGGAGCAGCGCCGTTTCCAGGCGACCAAGATGGCCATCCACGCCGCCATGGTGGATCGCATGGACCAGGAGATCGGGCGCATCATCGCGCAGCTCAAGGCGATGCAGGTTTTCCATAACACCATCATCTTCTTCGCCTCCGACAACGGCGCCAGCGCCGAGATCATGGTGCGCAATGGCGGCCATGACCCTGCCGCGTCGCCCGGCAGCGCCAAGAGCTACCTCTGCCTCGGCCCCGGCTTTTCCAGCGCCTGCAACACCCCCTTCCGCCGGCACAAGACCTGGGTCCACGAAGGCGGCATCAGCACGCCACTCATCGTGCACTGGCCCGCGGGCATCAGCGCCAGGGGCGAGCTGCGGCACACGCCGGGGCATTTCATCGACATCGTGCCGACCGTGCTCGAACTGGCCGGCGTCCGGAAACCCGCGGAATGGAAAGGCGAGCCCATCCCCGAGGCGCCCGGCCGAAGTCTGGCGCCCGCCTTTGCCGGGGATGTCAGCGTTCCGCACGAGAGCCTCTGGTGGCTGCACGAGGGCAACCGCGCCGTGCGCGTCGGCGACTGGAAGCTGGTCGCCGCCAAGGGCGATCCGTGGGAGCTTTACGATCTGCGGACCGACCGTGCCGAGCAGGTCAACCTGGCTGCGAAGATGCCGGAGAAGGTGAAGGAACTGGAGCGCGCATGGCAGGACCAGACGGATCGCTGCACCGAGCTGGCCCGCCAAACGCTCCCCGCTCAACGGAAATGAGTCGCGAAGCGTTCAAGGACCGGGATTGCTGGCGCGGGCCCGATGTTTCGCCGAACCGGAAACAGGGCTGGCAAGGCAACCGCAAGGCGGGCGCCTTAGTGCCTTAACCGCCGGGAACGACGAAGAAGAACATGAGATTTCCGCCCTCTCCCACTGGGAGAGGGACGGGGTGAGGGTTGTGGGCAAAGCCCACATTAGCGAGCACAGAGAACGAAAGGGGGAAACAGACACCATGAAGAAGATCCCGTTATTGGCGTCCGTGTCCGTGATGACGGCGGCGGCGCTGGGCCTATTTGCGGCGGATGCCGACCTGACGAAGCCGGTCAAGGTATTCGTCCTGCTGGGGCAGTCCAACATGGTCGGTATGGGGAATATCGCCGGCGACAAGGGCGAAAGCCTGGAGAAGGCTGTCAAGACCGAGAAGCTCTACCCGTACCTGGTGGATAAGACCAGCAACTGGGTGGAGCGAACGGACGTCCGGAACGTCCAGGTCATGGTTGGGCGGGGCGGCGGCATGAATGTCCTTCACAACGAGTTTCTGAAGGTCGGCAAGGGCAAGTTTGGCGTGGAGTTTGGCTTTGGTCACCAGATCGGCGAATTCCTGAACGAACCCGTGATGCTCCTCAAGAGCTGCATCGGCAACCGCGCCCTGGGCTGGGATCTCTTGCCGCCGGGAAGCAAGGGTTTCGAGTCCACGTCCAAGGACAAGACGGGCAAGGATGTGACGTACGTCTACGCCGGCTACAAGGAGTCGCCCGATCGCTGGGAAAAGGGAACCCAGCCGCAGCCGATCGGGTGGTATGCCGGCAAGCAGTACGACGACGACGTGGCCAATGCCAAGAAGGTCCTATCCGAACTCGAAACGTATTTCCCCGGCGCCAAGGGCTATGAAGTGGCCGGATTCCTGTGGTGGCAGGGCGAGCGGGATTGCGGCAGCGAGGCGCTTTCCCAGCGCTACGAGGAGAATCTCGTCAACGTGATCAAGGCGCTGCGCAAGGATTTCAACGCCCCGCAGGCGAAGTTCGTCATCGCCACCCTGGGCGAAGCGACCAAGGGCGGCGGCGGCAACACCGAAACCGTCTTGAACGCCATGCTGGCGGTCGATGGAAAGTCCGGGAAGTATCCCGAGTTCAAGGGCAATGTGGCCACCGTCTATACCCATGACATGGCCCGTGGCGGCAGCGGGAACGGACATTACGGCGGCAATGCCAAGGTCTACATGGACGTTGGCGAGGCCATGGGCAAGGCGATGGTCGAACTGCTCAAGCCGTAAAGGCCATGGGGAGGCCCCGCGGCGCGTCGGTGTCGCGGGGCCACCACGCACGGCCGAGACAGACGCGTTTTTCGACCCGATACGGATTCCCGAATAGCCTGGATAACGGAGACCTATGACCGCAAGAAACACGATCGCATGGATCGGGGTGCTGGCTGCGCTGACCGCCGGCCTGCCCGCCGCGGCGGCGGACACGAAGAGCGCGGCGCCGGACACGCAACTCACGGAGGCTGGCAAGCGGATCGAAGCCGCGTATGCCGCAACCCTCGCTTCCCTGCAGGCGGAGATTGCGAAAGCCTTGCCGGCTGTGGACGAGGGGAAGAAACCGGCCTTGCAGACAGCCCGGGCAGCCGTCAAGAAGGCGAAGGCCGAGGCGGCCGCGGCGCAACAGCTGTTCGATAAAATCGCCGGGGCAGAGGGTCTGGTCGGGCACGCAAAAGGCAAGTGGATCGGCGGCGCCGAGAGGGGTATTGCCGCGGCGCAGGAGGCGCTGAAGAAGGCGACCACGGATGCCGAGCGCGAGGCGGCGCAGAAGGATCTGGCCAAGTGGCAGGCGGATCTCGAGGCCGGGAAGCAAGCGCTGCAGGAGCGCCAGGCCGCGCTCGATGCGGCGAAGGCGGATGAGGCGAAGTACATCCAGGTGCGCCAGGCAGCCCAGGCGGCGCTGGCCCAGGCCGAGAGCAACCAGCTCGCGGCTGCCACGGCGCTGCTGGGGGACGCGCTGCCGTTCCTGTCGAGCGACAGGCTGGACGCGAAGCTGGTCCAGTGCGCCGTGCTGGCCAATGCCACGCCGAAGGGGCTGGCGGAGTTCGCGCAGCAGAGCAAGGAACGGGAAGCCCTCGTGGAAAAGCTGCTGAGCGACACCGCCTTGCTGAAAGCCATGCTCGAAGCCGGCGGCGCCAACGGCGGCAAGTACGGGCAGGCGATGGAGATCCATACGCGCATTCAAAAGGCGAGTCCGCGCGCCAGGGACGGCGTGCTGCAGCGCCTGGCGCTGGCAACCAGCCTCGAACACGCGGTGCCGGTCGCGCAGAGCAACCCCAAGGCCGAGATCAACGCACCGGCCGTAGTTGACCCGGTGAAGCGCTATCTGCATTTCGAGAAAGCCTTCCTCGGCGGCGAATTGGATCCCGCTTTCAAGGATCTGTACGCCTGGGAGTTGCGCAGTGTCGTGAACGGAGATGAGTCGGACGAGACGCTGGCGTGGGGGCGCGAGATGCTCCGGAACTATCGCCCTGACCATGTCCTGAATCCGGACTACGGCTGGCGCTATTCGCGCGCGGTCACGACCGATGTCAGATACGGCTCGCAGAACGTGAAGGACGACCTGCCCACGCTGCAATCTTACCAGAACATCATCAAGAACGGCGGCGTATGCGGTCGGCGCGCGTTCTTCGGCAGGTTCATCCTGCGCTCCTTCGGCATGCCGACCGTGGCCCGGCCCCAGCGCGGACATGCGGCGCTGGCCCGCTGGACTCCCAACGGATGGGTGGTCAACCTTGGCGCTGGCTGGGGACATCCCGACGCCAAAGGGGTGCTGGGCCTGACGGACGCTGACTTCGTGTTGGAGACGCAGCTGCGCAAACACCCGGCGGAACATGTCAAGGCCTTGCGTGCCGAGTGGGCGGGCGATGCGCTGGGTGAGCAGAAATACATCAGCATGCAGCCGGACAGCGGCGGCTTCTGGAACGTCCTGGCCCTCTTTCAGAAGAAGGTGATCGTCGCCACGACGAAGCCGGGCCAACTGGCCGCGCTGGGAACGGATCTGGGCGAGGCCAATGAATCGGCCGGGACCATGGCCAGGGCGCTCGTGAAGGCTGTCGTGACGGAGGACGACAAGAAGGTCGCCATTGGCGCGAACGGCGTGATCACGATTCCCGCCGCAGCCTGCGGCGGCGCCCAGATTCTCGGAAGCTTCCTTGGCGGCCACCAGTTGTTCTCCGGCGATGGCGCCATCACGTGTGACGTCGAGGTTCCGAGCGCCGGCAAGTATGCGCTCACAGCGCGCGTGGTCACGGTGCAGGACAATCCGGCACTGCTGCTTGCGGCGAACGCTGCGAAGGAAACGGTTGGAATCTCGGTGCCCTATACCATCGGCAAGTGGCAGCAGACCCAGCCGGCTCAGGTGTCGCTCGTCAAAGGCAGGAACAGCCTGCGCTTCACGCGCCCCGAAGGCAGCCGTGGCCTGGCCATCAAGGAATTCACGCTGATGCCAGTCAAGTGAACGGGCGGAGATGCGTCACAGTTGCAGCCAACCGGGAGACAGTCTGGGGAGACTCGTCGGCTCTTTCAACCCGCCACGGATTCCTGCCGGACCTGAGTAAAGGAGACATATGACCGCAAGAAGCCTGAACGCCTGGGCCGTGGTGCTGGCCGCACTGGCCGTCGGCCTGCCCGCCGCGGCGGGGGCCGCGAAAAGCGCGGCGCCGGACACGCAACTCACGGAAGCCGGCAAGCGGATCGAAGCCGCGTATGCCGCAACCCTCGCGTCCCTGCAAGCGGAGCTTGCGAAAGCCTTGCCGGCTGTGTCCGAGCAGAAGCAGGCCGCCCTCCAACAAGCCCAGGGGGCGGTCAAGAAGGCGGAAGCCGAGGCGGAGGCGGAGCGCAAACCCCTGGACGCAGTGAAAACGGGGGAAGCGCTGGTCGGCCACGCGAAGGGCAAGTGGATCGGCGGCGCCGACAAAGGCATCGCCGCGGCGCAGGCGGCGCTCAAGAAGGCGGCCACGGACGCCGAACGCGCAGCGGCAAACAAGGATCTGGCCAAGTGGCAGGCGAACCGGGAGGACGGCGTCAAGGCGCTCAACGAGCGTCAGGCCGCGCTGGACAAGGCAAAGCTCGACGAGCCGAAGGCCGCCCTGGCGTATCAGGCGGCCCAGGCGGCGCTGGCCGCGGCGCGCGGCAACGAACTCGCCGCCGTCAAGGCCCTCCTGGCGGAGGTGGAATCCTTGGTGGCGAGCGATAAGCTGGACGCGAAGCTCGTCAAAGCCGCCGTGCTGGCCGAGGCAACGCCAAAAGGGTTGGCGGGGTTTGCGGAGCGGGGGCCGCAGCAGCAAGCCCTGGTGGAGAGACTCCTGGCCAACGGGACACTGCTGAAGGACATGCTCGTCGCCGGCGGCGCGAGCGCCGGACAGTACGGTCGGGCCATGGAGATCTACACAGCGATCCGGCAGGCCAGCCCGAAATCCGGCGAGGGCGTCTTGTATCGGTTGGCGCTGGCCACCAGCCTGGAACACGCCGTGCCGGTCCAGCAGTCCAATCCCAGCGTGGAAACCCATGCGCCGGCTTTCGTGGACCCGGTCAAACGCTACCTGCATTACGAGAAGGCGCACCTCGCTGGCGAATTGGACCCCGCGTTCAAGGACTTGACGGTGTGGGAATACCGGATGGTCGTCGACTGTGACGCGCCCGATGCGATCCTGGCGTGGGGGCGCGAGATGCTGAGGACCTACCGGCCCGACCACATCTACAACCCGGACTATGGCTGGCGCTATTCGGCCACCGTCAGGACCGAGGTTCCGTACGGGTCCCAGAATGTTAAGTTCGATCTCCCTGCGCTGCACAGCTATCAGAACATCCCCAAGAATGGGGGCGTGTGCGGCAGGCGCGCGTTCTTTGGCCGGTTCATCCTGCGCAGTTTCGGCATCCCCGTCTGGGGGGTGACCCAGCACAAGCATGCCGCATTGAGCCATTGGACGCCAAAGGGCTGGGTGGTCAATCTCGGAGCCGGCTTCAACGCCAGTTGGTGGGACAAGGATGATTTCCCGCGCAGCGGCTCGGACTTCCTGCTGGAGACCCAGGCGCGGGAAGATGCGCAGGGTTACCTGAAGGTGCTGCGGGCGCAGTGGGTCAGCCGCGCGCTGGGCGAGGTAGCCTTCAACGACCGCAAGAAAGTGGCCGGCGGCCTGTGGAGCAACCTGGCCCATAGCCAGGCCGTGGTCCTCGCAGCCCGCGCGGTGGAGTTGGGACCGCTCGGCCAGGAGCTGGCCGAAGCGAACGAGTCGCCGGAACAGCAGCTCAAGGCGCAAGCCCCGGCCCAAGTCGCGGACCAGCCGGTGGTGGTGAACCGGGACGGCTCCATCGTCATTCCGGCGACGGCGCACGGCAAGCCAACGGGGCCCTGCGCGGCCATGAAGAGTTTCTCAGGCGGCATGCAGATCCACGGCAGCGGCGGTTTCAAGGCCGATTACGTGTGCGAGGCGCCTCACGCCGGCAAGTATCGGCTGACGGCGCGGGTGGCGACCCTGCAGGAGGGCCAGAAGTTCCTGTTCGCGGCGAACGACACGCCGTCGCCGCTCGAAGTCGCGGTGCCCTACACCATCGGCCTGTGGCAGCAGACCCAACCGGTCGACATCTCCCTGGTCAAGGGCAGGAACGTTCTCCACGTTTCGCTTAGCGAGGGAAGTCGCGGCGTGACGATCAAGCATTTCAACCTCACAGCGGTGAAATGACAGCAGCGGTACTAGGCCTCGCCTGCGTCCTTCTGGCCGGCGCGATCGTCCGCGGGCAGGACGCTGACGACGTCTTTGCGCGGAGGCCGGCGGGGACGGCCAGGGCCTTGGAGCAGTACCAGGCCGAGCGCAAGGCCCACGCGGGGAATCAGGACGTCCTGGTACTCCCGGGACTGACGGCAGACCGCAAGCGGCGGACGGTCGACGTGCTGGCGGAGTGCACTGGGTTGCCGGGAGGAGAGGCTGTCGAGTTCCTGCTCGTCGATCAGGACAGCAGCCATGGCTACGAGGCGCTGCTGTGGTCGCTCGCCAAGCCCAGCGACGTGCACCGGGCGCTGGAGTTTATCGGTCTCAAGCCCGGCGCGCCCAGGCAGCCCGCCCTGCCGCGCCTGGGCGCAGATGGCGACCGCGTCACGCTGACCGTGCGCCAGGCGGGGCACGCGGCGTTTCCCGCGGAGCGGCTGATTCTGGACAAGGAAACGGAGAAGACGCTGCCGGAGGATGGCTTCGTCTTCGCGGGATCGTGCCTGGCGGCGCCACCGGATGGCAAGGGCCCGCAGCAGTACGTGGCCGACCTGTACGATCCACGGACGGTGGCGCCGCTTTTCAACGATCCGGCGGCGGTGCTGGACCTCCCCCGGCGGGCGGAGCAGGGCGAGGTCTACGACCGGCAGGTGGTCAACCCGGCGCACGTCTTCGAGCAGGGCCGTCTCCTTACCGTCGTGATGGCGCCGGACGAAAGAACGGTCGGGCGGCCGACCTCCCGCCTCCTGAGACTTGCGGCGAACCGCAGCGCGGGAGCGCGGGGGACGGTCTTCCGCCTCAGTGAGACGAACGGCGCGATCCTGGTCGAGGGGGCGGAACTCACCCCGGTGCTGGAGCGCCTGGCGGCATGCAGCAAGGCAGACCAGGCGGCGCCGCGCCTGGGTCTTTCCTTTGGCGAGACCATGCCGATTCCGGAAGTCGCCAGGGCCTGTGCCGTGATGGCGCTGCTGGAATCCCTCGGCGCCGTTAGGATCAACCCGCCCACGGACGGGCAGCTTTACTACCGCGCCTTCCTGCCCGACGAGGCGTGGCGGTCGGCGCAGGGGCGCCCCTCCCAGCCGTGGGAACTGCACCTGCGGCTTCGCGACGGAACGGCGACAGGCACAATGATATGGAACGACCCGGCGGGGCGTGCCAAGCGCAAGACGTTGGACGTGCCCACCCCCGAGCGCCTGTGGGCGGCCCTGGAGGCGGATGTGCGGGAGCGGGAGCAGACCGGGCAGCCGGCCCTGCCAGCGGTATTGCTGGTGTTCGCCGGCCCCGGCCTGTCCTACGGGCAAGCAGCACACTTCCTGGCCCCGGTGCTGCCCACGCATGGGACGGTGTACGTGTTCGCGGAAACGCCGGATGCGCCGGCGACGCACGCGGAACGGCGCGGTGCAACAACAAGAAAAGCAACGCCATGAAACGCCAGATGCATGTTGCAACCGCGCTGATGGCCGGCGCCGAGGTGCGACGATGAGGGGCCCCGTCAAACCGATGCTGTTCGCCACCCCCGGGCTGGCGCTCATCACCGCCGCCGACCTTAAACGCTTCTGGCGCTCGGACCACTACGGCGCGCTGTCGAACAATGTCCTCTCCCGCCCGGCCATCGTCATCGACGTGCCGCGGCGATCAAACCACTCGCAGCAACCCTCATGACGAACCCATCAGCCACACCGGAGCATGCCGTTTCGCGGCGTCACTTCCTGCTCTCCGCTTCCCTGGCGACAACCGCGCTGGGCTTTGAACCACCGACAGGCGCGGGCGCGCCGGCGCGGGAGGACCCTGCCCGGGCGGACGCCCCGGGGAGCTTGTGCCTGTGGTCTGATCGGCCGGCGCAAGCGTGGATGACGGAAGCCCTGCCGATCGGCAACGGGCCCATGGGGGCGATGCTCTTTGGCGGCACCGAAGTCGAGCGGGTCCAGTTCAATGAGATCAGCCTCTGGTCCGGAACCCGCATGGCCGTCGCGGGCCTCGATGACGAGGGCCAGGACCTGGGCGCCTACCAGGCGTTTGGCGACATTCTCATCCATCTCGGCCATGACTTCGCCAAGGTGACCCATTACCGGCAGGAGCTCGACATCGATCGCGCCGTCCATCAGGTGACCTATGCATACAACGGGGTGCGCTATCAACGCACCGCCTTCGCCAGCCACCCTGACGGAGTCATGGTGGTCCACCTGACGGCGAACAAGCCCGCCACCTGCACCGGCCGCGTCCAGCTTGCGGACATGCACCAGGCCCGGATCGCCGTCGACGGCAACCGGATCAACTCGGCGGGCAGGCTGGCGAACGGGTTTGAATATGAGGCCCAGTTGCTCGTGTTGAATAAGGGCGGCGCCCTCGCAGTCAAGGAGGACGAGGCCTGCGCCAAGAACCCATGGGGCATTGCCGTGCCCGCCGCTAGCCTGGCCTTCGACCAGTGCGACAGCGTGACCCTGATCCTCGGGGCGGGCACGAACTTCCTCCAGGATCACACCAGACAGTGGCTGGGCGTGCATCCCCACGCCGCCGTCACGAAGCGTGTGGATGCCGCCTCCAGGCAGAGCGTGGCGCAGCTGCTGGCGCGGCATGAGAAGGATTATCAGTCCCTCTTCCGCCGGCTTTCGCTCGATGTGGGAACCACCGCGCCGGACCTGCGGGCAAAGACCACGCTGGCGCGGCTGGAGGACTACGCGAAAAACAAGACGGCCGATCCGGATCTCGAAGCCTTGTTCTGCCAGTTCGGCCGCTACCTGCTGATCAGTTGTTCGCGCCCGGGATCGCTGCCCGCCAATCTCCAAGGCGTCTGGAACGACAGCAACCAACCCGCTTGGGCCGGCGACTACCACTCGAACATCAACGTCGAGATGAACTACTGGCCGGCCGAGCCGGCCAACCTCGCCGAATGCCACCGGCC
>CAYOBW010000249.1:7552-10703 GCA_964402115.1 uncultured Victivallales bacterium | reverse complement strand
CCGCAGGCCGGGGTGGGTTGCACCTTGAAAGAGCTTAACTACGTGCCATTCGCCTTCAGGCGGTGTTGGGCCATAATGAGAACGGCTGCGTTTCCCTGAAATTGCGGGAGTCCAGGTCTACGGCGTCCCGGCGGCGGGCTGCAGTTCCCGCGCGGCGTAGCGCGTGAAGACCCCGTCAGCGATGGCGATCCGGATCACGTCGCCGTCAAGCTTGCCGTCCCTGGCCATCCCCAGCAGGATGTCCAAGGCCTTGTCCGCGGGAATCGGATCCTTGTAGGGACGTGCCGCCGTCAGTGCCTCGAAGATATCCGCAATGGTCAGAATCCGCGTCTGCAGGGGGATCTCGTCACCCTTCAGCTTGAGGGGATACCCTGACCCATCCAGCATCTCGTGGTGACCGCCTGCATAGTCGGGCACGTTGGCAAGCGCCCGCGGAAATTGCAGTTCCTGTAGCGTCCGGCGGGTGATGAGCACGTGCTCCTCGATCTTGCGACGTTCCGCGGCGGTCAGGGTTCCCCGCCGAATCGAGAGGTTCTCGAGTTCGTCGGGCGTGATGGTGCCACGCTCGCGGGCAATCTGCTGCAACCGGGCGACATCCTCGTCAGTCGGTCCGTGCGCACCGTCGTTCCAGTGCAACGTGAACGCCTTTTCGGCGGCGATGGCCCGACAGTCGGGCACATCGCCATTGGCGATCGCCTCCGCCTGCCCGGCATTCCCGGCCCGGAGCGCAGCCAGCGCGGCGGCCAACTGCGCCTGGAGCCTGGCCACGTCGAACCGCAACCCCACGAGTTCCGCGCGGTCAGCGATCGCTTCCAGTTTCGTGCGCTTATCCACCAATACATCCGGGGTCGCCACCTTGCCGAGGTCGTGCAGCCACGCCGCCGTCCGGATTTCCTGCATCAGGACCTCGTCGAACACGACCGCCGCAAAGCGTCCGGTCTGGGATTCGCTCACGGCGCGCGCAATCTCCAGCGAAAGCTCCGTCACGCGCCGCACATGCCCGCCGGTATAGGGCGACTTGGCATCGATCGCCGAGGCCATGGTGGCGATCAACGAGTCAAACAGGCTGGCCAGCGACTCGATCAGGCGGGCATTGTTCAAAGCTACGGCAGCCAGGGAGGCCAGCGAGCACACGATTTGCTGCTGGCTGACCGTGAAAGGTACCGGCTCCCCCCCCCCGTCGGGGAGTGCGTTGATGAGTTGCAGGACACCCGTGACACGGCCTTCATGATCCAGGAGCGGCACCACGAGCATGGAGCGGCACCGGTAGCCGTGCTCCGCGTCGTAATGGCGGGTGCCGCTGAAGTCGAAAGTCGCGACGTTGTACACGTCGGGAATGTTCACGGGTTCCCTGACGATGGCGGCATAGGCCGAGACATTGGCCAGGTTCGGCCTGCCGTCATGGCTCAATGGCACATCGTCCCAGCGCAGATTCCGTTTACTGCCGCGCAAGTCGGTTCCCAGGCTCCGATTCAGCACGATCTCGAAGCGCAGCCGCTGTTCGTCCGGCGTGACCAGGTAGAGCGTGGCCGCGTCCGCGTTCGTGAGGTCCATCGCCTCTTTGACGATCATGTCCAGGCTTCTCTGCACATCGCGCTCGGCCGAGATGGCGGTGCCGACGGCCGTCAGCCTCTGCATGTGCCGCAGCAGACGATCCCGTTCCTGCTCCGTGACCTGCCCCGCGCTGGCATCCACGCTCATCCTGTCCCCCATGGGTCTCGCCACAGGCAAACACTGCCTGGTTCACCGCCTCAGACAAGAAACCCTGCGCCGGTCTGGATCCCGTCATTGCCCCCGGGGGGCTTCACCTACGGACATCGTCACCGGCCCCAGCAGCCCCGAGACGGTCGAGCCGCGGTAGTGGGTCGGGATCGTCACGTAGTGATTGGCCAACGTGTTACACACCAGCACCTCGATCCGGTTCTCGCCCACCCGCACCAGCTGCGAAATGTCCAGCGTCCAAGGCGGGGCGACCTTGACACCGGCGGGCTTCCCGTTCACCACGACCTCAGCGGACGCGGCCACATTCCCGAGGTCGAGCACCACCTCCTGCGCCGCCGGCAGCGTCACCGTCTTCCGATACCACGCCCCGCCGGAATAGGTCTCGAGGACGCCCGCCTTCGACCAGTCGCCCGCGGCCAGCTCGCCCGCGCCGCAATCGAGCCGGATGTAGTCGTCGAAAGCCGCGCCGCCGTAGTCGCCGCGCAGCTGCTCCACGCGCAGCGCCACCACCACCGGCGCGCGCGCCGGTTGCGGCAACGCGGCCTTCCAATGCCCAGCCGCGCCCTCGATCGCAAGTTCCCGGCCGTCGGCCCAGGCGCGCACCTTGCCGCGCGTCGGCAACGTCAGACCGGTCAGTCCGGGCGGACTGACGAAGCGGTACCAGCCCGCGGGCCGTGCGACCTGCGGGCGCACGTCGAAAGGCAGCCGCCCGGCGTCCTTGAGCCACCGCATGGCCAGCTCCACGTTCCACGGCATCTGCAGGGAGTCTGCAGCCCCGGCCACCGCCGCGACCACCCGCGGCGGCCCGAGTTCGTGCTTCGCCCACAGGCTGTTCGGGAAATCCGCCACCACGCGGGCCGCCACCCAGCCGGCCGTCCCGCGCGCAGGCGCGGACTGCCACTGTGCGTCGGTGCCGAGGCGCACGTCCGCCCCCTGCCGCTCGCGCAGCAGCAGCTCGGCGATCAGGCCGCCCTCCCCGCCCGCGTTGCGCGCCTCCACCTCCAGCACGTTCGCGCCGGGCTTGAGCAGGGCCTTCACGTCGTACTCCTGAACCTGCGTCCATTCGGAGCCGCGCCCGACGGCCCGGCCATTGACGGACAGCGCGTAGCCGTTGTCGCAGGTGATGCGCACCCGGGCGGCAATCGGCGCAGCGGGCAGCTCGAACGCGCGGCGGAAATACCGCACGGCCACGCCCTCCGTGTCGCCCGGCCACCAGATCCAGTTCGCGGCCGGCGAGAAGGCGTGGCCCGTGGCGGCCGGCTCCTCCGTCCCCGCGGCACCCAGCACAAACCACCCGCGCCCGACCTGGTCGTAGCGCAACAGCAGCGGATTCGCGCCGCCGCGGAGCAAGGCGGTGCGGGCCTGCGCGTCCAGCGGCGCGCCGTTCAGCCACGCCTTCGCCGGCAGCAGGCCGCCGCGGGAGATCGCC
>CAYOBW010000249.1:0-7542 GCA_964402115.1 uncultured Victivallales bacterium | reverse complement strand
CCTGCGCCCCCGCCTGCGCCGCCTGGACGGTGGTCCACACGTAGCAGCGCGTCCCGTCCGCCTCGGGCACCCGCGCGCAGCTGGGATGGCCATGCTTGATCGCGCCGAAGCCGAGGAAAGCGTCGCCCACCTGCTCCTTCAGCCCGTGGTACCCCTGGTGCGCGCAGTCGTCCTCCATCCCGTAGCGCCACGAGAAGTCGTGGGGCTGCCAGCGATAGGACTTCCCGCCGATCTCCACCGGCTGCGCGGGATCGACCTGCGTCAGCGCGGCCAGCGCCGCGTCGGCCTCCGCGGCGGCGGGCAGCGGGCCAAGCTTCCAGAAGCGCGGGCCGAAGCCGCAAGTCACCGTCGGCCATTTCGAATCGTCGAATCCGGGAGCTTGCCAGCCGGCATCCGGCTGCTGCTCGTCCGCGTACTTCAGCCGGCGCGCCTCCGCGCCGATCTTCGCGCGCGTCGGCGGCCAGTGGAAATCGCCGAAGCGGTTGTCGAGCGTGGGGGACAGCTCGAAATCCCAAGGGCCGTCGAGAGGGATGGTAGCGGCCGGCGGCCGGCGGCCGGACTGGGAACTCGCGCTGGCCTTGCCAGGACTGAAGACGATGAGCTGCATTTCCTTTTCCGTCAGCGGGAGCCTGAGCGTCGTGCCGGTGGCCGCTTGCGAAACGACCTCCAGCGGACGCGTTGCGCCGCTCCAGGGGTCCCACAGTTCGACCGCGCCGGTCGCGCGGAAGAAGCACGCCGTGTCGCGCGGCGCGTTGTAGACCGCATACACATCCCGCGGGCCGATCTTCCGGTGCAGCACGTAGCCGGGGCCGGTGTAGTCGCGGAACGGAATCTTCGCGACGACGTCGCCGGAAGCGCCGGCGGGGAACAGCTCCTGCACCAGCGCCACCACCTCCGGATCGTCGTGCCCGACGCGGTCGCTGGCTTCGGGCAGCGCGCCCACCGCGAGCACCACGCCGCCCGCCCGCTTGAATGCGACCGCCTTCCGCAGCGTCGAGTGGCGGATGGCCCGCATGCCGGGCAGGATCAGCACGCGGTAGAGCTCGCCCGCCACGTGGAGTTCCCTGCCTGCCACCGCCGCACGGTCCAGCGACTCGAAATCCATGAAATCGAAGTCGATGCCCTGCGCGTAGATCTCGCCCGCGGTCTTGAACGCCGCCTGCACCGCCTCGTTGCCGCCCAGGCCGGCCTCGACCGGCGCCACCGGGTAGAGGATCGCGACATCGCAGCGGTGCTCGCCCTGGCTGAGCAGGTAGGCCAGCCGTTGCTGGCAGTCCATGAACGCGCGCAGGTGCCGCCAGTACGGCATGCGGAACGTGTTGTCCGGCGGCGCCCATTCCCACCAGCCGCCGTGCGTCGAGTAGTACATGCCGTGCAAGCCGAGCAGGTTGAAGCCCATCGCGTAGTTGGCGAGCGTCGCATCCACCAGGCCCGCCGCCGTGGTCCCCCATCCGCTGCCGTAGAAACCCTCCAGCCAGACCCGCGGCCGCTGGTACAGATGCGCGATGGAGGCGGCCACTTTCGCCTTGATCAGGTCCTTGCCGAGGTGCGGCTGGTCGGCTCCCGGGCCCTGGTTCCAGCGCTGGGTGCGGAAGTAATCGCCGAACTCGCCGACGTTCTTGCCGCGTCCGCCGTGATCGCAGCCCATGATCATGCCGCGCTGCTGGTGCCAGTCGTAGACCGGCTTGAAAAAGCCCTGCTCGCTCAGCGCGGCCAGCACGTCGGCGTAGTCGAGCCGCACCTTGGGCGTGCGCGGGCCGGCATCCTTGAACAGCGCGGGCAGCTCGGGCGTGAGGTCGTAGCCTTTCCGTTTCCTGAACTCCGCGGCGAACGCATCCGACCAGATGCGGCCGGACACGCCGAAGCCCAGCTCGTCGGAGAAGAAGAAGTTCAGCCCCTTCCCGGCCTCGCCGGGGAACCGCTTCTCGAACTGGCCGAAGAAGCGCTCCGCGTACCACGTGCCGCTCATCGGGTGCATCGGGTCCAGCGACCAGTCCACCGTCTCGGGCGTCACCCGTCCCTCGCGATCCATCCGCAGCTGCTGGCCCTTGACCTCGGGATGCTCGCGCAGCAGTTCGTCCACCATGTAGCCCTGGCCGAAGCCGAGCGTGTAGTCGCTCAAGCTGATCCCCGCGCCCTGCTTCCGCGCCGCTCGCATGAACCACTCGACCAGCTTCCACCACGCTTCGGAGAAGATCGCCGGCTCGCTGGGATAGCTCAGCCCGTAGGTCCGCCCGCCGCGGTCGGAGTGGGCGTAGTTGATCTGGTACCCGGAGACGCCCATCCCCTCCATCTGCTCCAGTTGCCAGCCCAGCCGCTCCTTCGTCAGCGGATCGCCGAGCCACCAGTAGAACGGCACAATGCCGTAGCCCGCCGGCGGCTTCTGGAAGCCCGGCCGGACATCGAAGTCGGCCGCGCGACTGGGGAAGCCAAGGGTCCAGGCCGGCGGGGCCGGCACGCGGGCCGGATCGCTGAAGGTCAAGTCCTGGGACCGGGCCGGGGCGGAGACGCCGCACAAGCCGGCGAGCAGGAGCGACAGCCCCCTCCCCGCCCGGCGCCCGGTCCGGTCAGCTGCCGCTGCGCGCCCTGGCGCTGCGCCTGGTGTCGTTCGATGCATGCCTTTCCCTTCCTTCCTCGCGAAAGCCGAGCGGGGCGGCCCCCTGCTCGCGGCGCGAACGAGGGCAGTATGCCGATCACGTCGTTACTTGCAACAGGAGAGTTGTGAAACGGACGAAGCACGCCCGCGTCGCCGTCGCAGCCAGGTCCTTGCGACACCCGCTAAGCCGCTCCCCATCCGCTGCGGCTCACGGGGACGTTCGCCCTCCCGGTCAGCGGCTATACAAGCACCGTTTACAAACCGACCGAAGCCTGTTATAGTCGACTCTTAAGTTGCACGTGCGCCCATGCGCGCGACCATACAGGAGGTTTCGCCAAAATGCGGAAGACAACGAGGCAGTTTGCGCGGGGCACGCGCCGGGCGGTTCCGGCCCTGATCCTGCTGGCGATTGCGGGCGTCGCCGCGCGACCGGCTCCGGCCGCGACCATCGACTTCGGCGCCCCCGCGAACATCGCGGGTCCGGCGGACGTGCTGGGCGCCGGCACCCCCGTGTATGCCTATGACTGGGCCAATGTCGCCGCCACCGTCAACGGCGTGGCGTTTGTCGGCACCAACAGCAACAAGAACGCCGGCGGCAATGTGCTCATGACCGGCTTCGCGGGGTATAACGCCACCGCGTTCAACGCCGCGCTCGAACCGTTCAGCGCGCTGAACGCCACGTACCGGAACCTGCTGATCGGCGCGGCTTACGGCAGCACCAACGCCGTCGCGCTGAATCTCCGCAAGCTGGCGCCGGGCCACCGGTACGCGCTGCAGTTCTGGGTCGGCGACCCGCGCACCGGCGTGACGACCTCGCGCACGGAAACCATCACGGGGCCGGGCGGGAGCCCCGTAACACTCGACTACAACACCGCGAACGCGGGCGGCGGCGTGGGGCAGTACACCGTCGGGCGCTTCACGGCGGACGCCACGAACCAGGCGTTCACGATCGCCGGCAATGCCTCCACGCAGGTGAACGCGCTGCAGCTCCGCGACGTGACCGGCTCCTGGAGCGGCACGGCGAGCGACACGTGGGACGACGCGACGACGAACTTCAGCGGGCTGAGCTTCGACGGGGTGAAGGCCCTGACGAACCGCGTCTGCTTCGCCGACACCGACGCCGCGGGCAACGCCGTGGCCGCCACGAACGTCACCGTGCAGGCAGCGGGCGTGACGGGCGCGCACGTGCTCTTCCAGAACGAGACGCTGACCTACACGCTGTCCGACGGCGGCACAAACGGGATCTTCGGCGCCTACAGCCTGAAGAAGAGCGGAGCGGGGGCGCTCGTCATCGGGGGAACGAACACCTACAGCGGCGGCACGACGGTCAACGGCGGCCGGCTGGTGCTGGCGAACCGCACACTGCCCGGCGGCACGGTTGCGATCGGCACGGGCGCCACGCTCGAATACAACACGGCGGGCGCGGTCTTCAACCCAAACACCGCGCTCACCTACACGGGCGCGGGCGCCCTGGTGAAGAGCGGCCCGGGCACGCTGACGTTCGGAACCGCCACGGCGGTCAACATCAACGTCAACCTCACCGCCGGCGCGCGTATCGACGTGCAGGCCGGCACGTTGATCGGCAGCGCCGACAACCGCGGACAATGGGCCAGCAACAAGGCCGGGCTGAACGTCGCCTCGAATGCGCAGTTCCGGGGCGTCGAAGCCAACGTCGTCGTGAACGGCTTGAGCGGCGCCGGCCGGGTCTCCGGCGGCTACGCGGGGACCAAAACGCTCACCGTGGGCATCACCAACGGCGTGGGCGACTTCGCGGGGGTGCTGGAGAACGGCGGCAGCGGCACGCCCGCGGGCACGCTGAACTTCACGAAGAGGGGGACCGGCGCGCAGAAGCTGAGCGGCACGAACAACACCTACAGCGGCGTCACGACCTTCGCCGGCGGCGTGTTGAACGTCGCCTCCGTGGGCAACTACGGGCAGAACAGCAGCCTCGGCAACCGCGCCGCGACCGCCGAGACGACGTCCGCGACCGATAGTGCCACGACCGGCATCGGGCTGCACTTCAAGGGCGGCACGCTGCAATACACCGGTGCGACCCCCCAGAGCACCGACCGCCAGATCCGCATCCTCAACGGCAACGGCGCCACCATCGACGCCTCCGGCAGCGTGCCGTCCGCGACCCTCAGCTTCACCCACACCGGGGCGAACACGAACCTCTTCGACACCCCGGGCACGCGCACGCTCACGCTGACCGGCAGCAACACCGGCGACAACCGTTTCGCCATCAAGATCGAGGACCAGGCCGCCAGCAAAACCAGCCTGACCAAGGCAGGCGCGGGCACGTGGGTGCTGGCCGCCGCCGACAGCACCTTCTCGGGGAACGTGACCGTGAGTGCCGGGATTCTCAAGATCACCACGAGCGCGGCGCTCGGCGCGGGCACGAAGACCGTCAACGTGAGCAACGGCTCGGCGGGCCGCTGCCAGTTCTGGCTGGACGCCGGCGCCGGCCGCATCGAACTGCCCGCCGGCATCGGCTTCCAGACCAGCAACCAGCTTGATCCCACGATCGTGAACGCAAGCGGCACGAACCGGATCGCCGGGCCCTTCACGATGTCCTCCGGCGGCGGCGCCACGCGCGTGGCCGTCCTGGACGGTCGGCTGACCCTGGCCGGAAACGTGGTGCTGAATGCCTCAAACCGCTCTATCTGGTTCGAGGGCCCGGGCGACGGCGAGGCCAGCGGCATCCTGGCGAACGGCGCCACGAACAAGGTGCTGTCGGTGGTCAAGAACGACGGCGGCACGTGGACGCTGTCCGGACGCAACACCTACACCGGCGGCACCGTGGTGAACGGCGGCGTGCTGCGCGTGACCGCGGGCGGCTCGCTGGGCGCCGGCGCGGTGACCGTGCGGAGCGGCGCCGTGCTGGAACTGGCAGAGGGGAACGCGCTCGCGGCGACAACCCGGCTGTCGTTGGACGCCGGCGGCCTGGTGCGCATCGCGGCGGGAAGATCCGTCGCCGCGTCGGTCACCGTCAACGGCGCGCCGCTGTACCAGGGCACCTGGGGCAGCAGCACCGCCGTGCCGCGCCCCCAGTTCGTGGACAACGCGCACTTCGCGGGTGGCGGGCTCCTGCATGTGACCAGCGGACCGACGGGAACGCCGGGAACCGTGCTGATTATCCGCTGATGGCGGGCCGCATCAGGAAAGGCGACACACATGCACACGGAAGCGCAACGTGACACGGAAATGAACCGGCGGCATTTTCTGGGCAACACCCTGGCGGCCACCACGGCCGGCACCCTGCTCGGCGCCCTTGCCACGCGGGCGGCGGACCCGGCCCCCGCCGTGGCCGCCACGAACGCCCCCGCCCCCGCGACCTTCACGCGCAAGGTCAAGATCGGCGTCATCGGCGGCGGCCACCGCGGGAACTTCGTGGGCGGCATCATGAAGCAACACGGCGGCTTCGAGATGCAGGCCGTGGCCGACTACTTTCCGGCGGTGGCGGAGGGGCTCGGCAACGCATTGGGCGTGGACAAGTCGCGGCGGTTCTCGGGGCTCTCCGGCTACAAGAAGGTGCTCGAGAGCGGCGTCGAGGCGCTGGCCGTGCTGGACGTGCCGTACTTCTACCCCGAACAGGTCAAGGCCGCCGTGGACGCCGGCTGCCACGTCTACATGGCCAAGCCCGTCGCCGTGGACGTGCCCGGCACGCTGGCCATCGGCGCGGCCGCCCGGGAGGCCACCCGCAAGAGCCGCTGCTTCCTCGTGGACTACCAGCTCCCCCTGGACCCGGCCAATCTCGAAGTGATCACCCGCACGCGCGAAGGCGGGCTGGGGCCCCTGGCCCACCTGGTTTCCTTCGGCAAGACCGCGGCCTGGGCCGATCCGCCCAAGGGCCCGACGATTGAAAGCCGCCTCCAGCACGTCGTCTGGCTCTCGGACATCGCCCTCAGCGGGGACACGATCCTTTCGTACGACATCCACGTTATCGACCCGCTGATCATGATCATGGGCAAGCGGGCTGCCAGCGCCTGCGGTTCGTCCCGCATCATCCGGCCCGAGCCCCACGGCGACCGCGTGGACGCCTGCGGCCTGGTGTTCGAGTTCGACGACGGCGTGCTGTGGACGCACGTCACGCAATCGCTGAACAACAATGCCGACTTCACCGATATGAGCGCCAGCATCCACGGCCTGTCGGCCACCGCCCACCTGGCGTACAGCGGCAAGGCTTTCGTGCGCGGCGGCCCGAAGCACTACGTCGGCGACGTCAGCAAGAGCATCTACAACGAGGGCGCCGCACGCAACGTGGCGGACTTCTACCGCAACATCACCGAAGGCCGCTTCGAGAATCCCACCGCGCAGCGCGCCGTGGACGGCCACCTCACGGCCATCCTGGGACGCGAGGCTGCGGCGCGGCACACCCGGCTGACGATGGAAGAACTGCTCAAGGAAAACAAGCGGCTTGAAGTTGACCTGACGGGGCTGCAGGCATGAGCAAGCACTTCGCACTGCTCGCCTGGCTCGCCCTGCTGCCGCTGGCCTCGGCCGGCACGAACGCGGTTGCGCGTCCCTTCTTCGCCTACTGTGTGGAGCTGGGGGCGCCGGGCGTCACGCCGCGCCCCCTCGCCGCGCAGGCCGCGCTGCTGCGCGAGCTGGGCTACGACGGCATGGGCGTGGAACTCGGTCTCGACGCGGGCTTTACGAACACACTAAGAACGCTCGACGAAGCCGGGGAGGCTCTCCACATGGTCTGGACGACGGTCAACGTCAATCCGGCCAAGGGCCCCGCCTTCAGCGCCCAACTGCCGGAAGCCATCCGCCGGCTCGCGGGCCGACCGGTCGCCGTCGCGGTGCTGCTGGCCGGGCTGCCGCCGGGCGATCCCGCGGGCCTGGAGCCGGCGGTCGCGGCCCTGCGTCAACTGGGCGACTGCGCCGCCGGGGCGAAGGTGCGCGTCTCGATCTACAACCACGTCGGCAACTGGGCAGCCAGC
>CAYOBW010000248.1:0-10715 GCA_964402115.1 uncultured Victivallales bacterium | reverse complement strand
CAGCAGGACGCGGAGGCTCGACAACGGCGGCCGTCCCGCGCGGACGCGGGCCGGCCCGCCGTTCTCTCGCGCTGTCATGGGAGGCAGAGGAGGATGAAACGCTCCTCCTTCTCCCCTTGGCCACAAGACCGTCTGCTCTCGCCGTATCGCTCTGTGCACTCGGCCTCTGCAGACTGATCCATGCGGTTCTGACGTTCCGGACTATCCCCGTTCACCCCCTCCCTCAGCCGGCTTCTCCCTCTGTCCGCCGCCGCCCTCCTCTGTCATCCTGAGCGCAGCGAAGGATCTCCCGCCGTCAGGCGGGCTGCCCGAGAGCGCGCGGCGCATACGCCGAGATCCTTCGCTACGCTCAGGATGACAACCCCCTTTGGCAGTGGGTGAGTGCGCGGCGGGCAGGGAAGCCAATTGGCAGGTGGAGCTTGTTGGATGCGCTTGCATCGTACCACCCCAGCTGTTAACTTGTTGGTACGGATGCAGGTACGCGTACGCGGAAAGCGGCTTCGGCCGGTCCCGCATGCAGCTATTGACGCAGCACCAAAGAGAGGAACAGCCATGGCCTTCGATGCTTACCTCAAAATCGATGGAATACCGGGTGAATGCACCGACCTGATGCATCCCGACTGGATCGAGATCCTGTCGTTCAACTACGATGTCAGCCAGGTCCAGTCCTCCAGCCTGGGCGGCGGGCACACGGCGGAACGCGCCACGCTCTCCGACTTCGCCATCGTGAAGTACCTTGACCGGGCTTCCCCCAAGCTCTTCCAATACTGTTGCGAGGGCAAACACTGTCCCCAGGCGGTCATCGAGCTCTGTCATTACGGCAAGCAGAAGGAGAAGTTCATGGAGTTCCTGCTCCGTGACGTTGTCATCACCACCGTTCAGCCGTCGGGCAGCACGCAGAACAAGGAAGGTGGCACCTGGCCCACCGAGCGTATCACCTTGGACTACGGCAAGATCAGGGTCGTCTACCACGCCCAGCCGACTCCCGGATCCACGACCCGCGGTCGCGTCGAGGCCGAGTGGGACCTCAAGATCAACAAGGCCGTGTAACGACCGCACCCGGGGCCATAGCGCGCGCGATGAGTCACGAACTCAAGGTCACCTTCCAACCCTCCGGCCGCAGTGTATACGTCCTGCCGGGCACCAGCCTGCTCGAAGCGGCGGCGACAGCGGGACTCATACTCGAAGCGCCTTGCGGGGGGGCGGGGCGCTGCGGAAAGTGCCTCGTGCGCGTCACGAGCGGCGAGTCCGAACCCTCCGCGGATACCCTGCGCCACCTCTCCGCGCGGCAGATTGCGGACGGCTACCGCCTGGCCTGCCATTGCCGCATCGCCGCCCCCCTTGTCGTGCAGGTTCCGGACAGCTCCCTGTTCGACACCGGTCAGAGGATTCTTGCCGAGGACGGCGGGGGGGATCGCGAGCTGTGCCCCGCTGCGACCAAGCGCTGCGTCGTCGTGCCCCTGCCCTCACGCGAAGATCCGCGGCCCGACCGCGAGCGCCTGCTCGCGGCACTGCCCGGCGCCACGGGCCCCGACCTGGAGGCGCTACGCGCGCTGCCTGACGCCCTGCGCGGCGACGGGGGGCGGCTCACAGCCACCCTGGCGCACGGCCGCATCACCCGTGTTCAGCCGGGCGACCGCAGCGGCCACTGCTACGGCTTTGCCTTCGACATCGGAACGACCACCCTGGTTGGCACTCTCGTTGACCTGCTGACCGGCGAGGATCGCGCCGTGGCCAGCCGCATCAATCCGCAGACCGCCCACGGCGACGACGTCATCACGCGCATCCGCAAGTGCCGGGACGAATCCGCGGGACTGCGGCAGCTGCAGGATGCGGTGCTGGAGGGCGTTTGCGCGTGCATGGCCGAAGCCTGCGCAACCGCGGGCGTGGATCCTGACGATGTCGCCGAGGTTGTCTTCGCGGGCAACACAACGATGCAGGAGATCCTCTGCGGCATCAATCCGCGCGCCCTGGGCGAACTGCCCTTTGTTCCCGCGTTCGGCGCGCCGCTCGACCTGCGCGCCGCGGATCTGCGGCTGAACCTGAACCCCGCCGCCCACGTTCACGTGCTGGCGCAGATCGGCGGCTTCGTCGGCGGCGACACGGTGGCCGGCATCGTCGCCACGCACCTCGACCGCGGCACGGATCCCGTGCTGCTCGTGGACGTCGGCACCAACGGCGAAATCGTTCTGGCGCACCGGGGACGGCTCACCGCCACGTCCGTTGCGGCCGGGCCGGCCTTCGAGGGCGCCCGCATCGCCCACGGCATGCGCGCCGCGCGCGGCGCCATCGAGAAGGTCGTGCTCAACGGGGATTTGGAGATCAACGTCATCGGCGACGCGCCCGCGGCAGGCCTCTGCGGGACGGGTCTCATCGATGCGGCCGCCGAGTTGCTGCGCGCCGGCCTGCTGGACATGACCGGGCGTTTCCTGGAGCCCGACGAGCTGCCCGCCGGCACGCCCGCCGCGCTCCGCGAGAGGATCTTCGAGCGGGACGGTCAATACCACGTCACACTCGCCCCGGCGGCCGCCAGCGCCGGCGGCCGGCCGGTCTGCCTCTTTCAACGGGACGTGCGCGAGCTGCAGCTGGCGAACGGCGCCATCCGGGCGGGCATCGCCATGCTCCTCCGCGAGTCGGGCCTGCGCCCCGAGGAGCTGCACAGCGTCTTGCTGGCCGGCGCGTTCGGCAATTTCATCCGCCGCCGCAATGCCCGCCGCATCGGCATGCTCCCGCCCCTGCCCACGGAGCGGATTCGTTTCGTCGGCAACGCGGCGTCTTTTGGCGCGAAGCGCGTCCTGCTCTCCGCGCGCGAGCGGGCGCACGCCGCGGAGATGGCGAGCCAGACGCGGCATCTCGACCTGTCGCTCGATTCCGAGTTCCAGGCCGAGTTCGGCGCTGCCATGCTCTTCCCCGAAAGCGACAGCGAGTAGCCCGGCAGGGCGGCAGCAAGGAACGTCACATGCAACGCATGGCTCTGGCTCTTCTGGTCATTCTGGCGGGCGCCCGGCTGCTCCACGCCGCACCCCCGCTCGGCGTCACGTCCCCCGACGGGGCGCTCGCCCTGACTTTCACGCTGGATGACCACGGCCGACCGACCTACGCCGTCGCGTGGCACGGGCGACCGGTCATCCTGCCCTCGGCGCTCGGACTCGACAGCGCGGGCGCCGACCTCCGCACCGGGATGCGCTTGAGGGCTCACACCAACAGCCTGCACGACACCACCTGGAAGACCGTCTGCGGCGAGAGGGCCGCCGTGCGGGACCATTACCGCGAGCTCACTGTCGACCTCCAGGCCTCGAACGCCGTGCTGCGGCTCACCTTCCGCGCGTACGACGCAGGTGTCGCCCTCGCCTACACCCTGCCGGCCGCGCCCGGAACCGGCGCCGTCGCCATTGCCCGGGAGCGGACGGAGTTCCGCTTTCCGCATGACGCCCCCTGCTGGGCCGCCTACTCCGGACAGGGGGATTACGCCCGCGTGCCGCTCAGCGCGGTCAAGCCGGGCTGCGAACGGCCGCTGGTCGTCGAACTGGCGACGAACGTGTTCGTCGCCGTCGCCGAGGCCCGGCTGGTGGACTACGCCCGCATGAAGTTCGCGCCTTTGCCTGGCGTGCCGCACGCGCTGGTGAGCCAGCTCGACGGTGCCGTGCAGGCCACCCGCCCCTGCACCACCCCGTGGCGCCTCATCCAGGTCGCGGAAACGCCCGGACGGCTGCTCGAGCAGAACGACATCTTTCTGAACCTCAATGACCCGTGTGCGCTTGCGGACACCTCCTGGATCAAGCCCGGCAAGGTTATCCGCGAGGTGACGCTGACCACGGTCGGCGGGAAGGCCTGCGTGGATTTCGCCGTGCGACAGGGTTTGCAGTACGTCGAGTTCGACGCGGGGTGGTACGGCCACGAGTACGACGACCGCTCGGACGCGCGCGCGGTGAACCTCGACCCGAAACGCTCCAAGGGCCCGCTCGACCTGCAGGAGGTCATCCGGTACGGCGAGGCGCGGGGCATCGGGATCATCCTGTACGTCAACCGGCGCGCACTCGAGCGACAGCTCGACGTGCTTCTGCCGCTCTACCAGGGCTGGGGCGTCAAGGGCGTGAAGTACGGATTCGTCAACGTCGGTCCGCAGAAGTGGACCCGCTGGCTGCACGACGCCATCCGCAAGGCCGCCGCGCACCGCCTCATGGTGGACGTGCACGACGAGTATCGCAGCACGGGCTACAGCCGCACGTACCCCAACCTGATGACGATGGAGGGGGTGCACGGCGACGAGTGTACGCCGAGCAACCGGACCACGCTGGCCTACGTTTTCACGCGTTTCCTCGCCGGGCCGGCCGACAACACCGTCTGCTACTTCGATGCGCGCGTGGACCGGATGGCCAGCCACGCCTACCAGCTCGCCAAGCCCGTCTGCCTCTTCAGCCCCTGGCAGTTCCTCTTCTGGTACGATCGCCCGCCCGCCGCGCCAGCGGACGCCCCCGGCGCGGGCGGTGCGAAGCCGGTGATGGCCGACGCCCCGGAGCTGGAGTTTTACCAGCACCTGCCCACGACGTGGGACGATACGCGCGTCCTGCAGGGAGCCATCGGGCAGTATGCCGTGATTGCGCGCCGGAAAGGCAACGACTGGTTCATCGGCGCCATGAACGCCGGGCAGCCTCGCCGCTTCGACGTGCCCTTGACGTTCCTGCCGGCCGGCGCTGCCTGCACGGCGCACATCTATACCGACGACCCCGCGGCCGCCACCCGCACGCACGTCGCCATTGCCCGTCGCGCGGTCACGTCGGCGACCGTGCTGCAGCTGCCGCTGACCGCCCGCGGCGGCGCGGCGATCCGGCTGACACCGGCAGCGGCGGGCGACGCGTTCCCGCCGTACGCTCCGTGAGCGAGCGACTCACAGCGCCCGGCGCGGCACGAACATGTCGGCGGCGGTCAGCCCGCAGGCTTTGCGCATTTCCAGGCAGTACTCCAACCGCCCGAGCTCCGGACCGCTGTTGTTCGTGCCGAACGTGAACTTGACGCCCGCCTGGCGAGCGCGCTTGATGAAAGCCGCGCTCGGAATGCGGTAGCGCGCATTGATCTCGATCGCGACTTCGTGCCGCCGGGCCGCCGCGATGACGGCGTCCATCCGCGCCTCGGTCCAGAGGCTGTCGTACTCCGCAGCAATGCACGCCGGCAGGAACGTCGCGTTCACGTAGATGTCGATCGGCTCGCGCGAGACGATCTCCACGATCTTCGCGACGTACCGGTCCATGAACGCCTGCTTGTCGGGGATGTCCACCTCCTCCTTGATCCAGAGGCGCGTGCGCCGGCCGCGCTCGTCGGTGAACGTCATCGCGTCGGTGAAGACGTAGTCGAAGCGGGCCACGGCATCCGGGGAGAAGAGGCGCACCCACTCCCGACCCTCCGCCTGCAGCGCGAACCACACCGGCTTCCCCACCAGGCTGTCCGCGAACGCCGCGATGCCGGCGTCGTTGGTCACGGGGAAGCCCAGCCCGCCGTTGACGGCGATACCGTACGGGATGCCGTTCGAGGCCGACCGCTGCAGCGCGTCGTCCAGCGTCAGCCCGCCCTTCAGGTGCACGTGCAGGTCCATGAGCGGGAATCCCTCCTGCCGGCACTGGGCGATCTCCCGGGCCACGGCGTCGCCCTCCTCCGCGGCGCGCGCCGCACCGCACAGGACCGCCCCCACTGCCGCAACCACGCCCGCGAACGCCCGCCAGACCGACCGGTTGATGTGCTGACTATGCATGCGCTGCTTCATGCCACAATCCCCGCTGCCAGGCAATCCTGAAGACACAGCGCCAGAATGAGGACTGTTGCGCGCGGCAGGTTTCCGATTGAACGCCCCTGCCGCTCATGGTATACACCCCCCTGCTTTGGTTATGTCTTTGCAAGGGCAGGAGCGTTACCGTGTATCTTAAGTCGTTGGAAATGATCGGCTTCAAGAGTTTTGCCGACAAGACCCGTCTCGAGTTCGAGCCGGGGATCACGGCGGTCGTCGGACCGAACGGGTGCGGCAAGAGCAACATCTCCGACGCCATCCGCTGGGTCATTGGCGAGACGAGTGCGAAGGCCGTTCGCGGCACCAGCATGACCGACTGCATTTTCAACGGGACCGACGCCCGCAAGCCCACGGCCATGGCTGAGGTCAGCCTCATGCTGGCCGATTGCGAAAAGGCGCTCGGCACGGAGTTCAACGAGGTCACGATCAGCCGCCGCGTTTTCCGCTCGGGCGAGGGCCAGTACTTCATCAACAAGACCCCCTGCCGCCTGCGCGATATCCAGCGGCTTTTCATGGATACCGGCATTGGCACGACGTCCTACTCCCTCATGGAGCAGGGCAAGATCGACCGCGTGCTCAGTTCGCGCCCCGAGGATCGCCGGGAGGTCTTCGAGGAGGCCAGCGGCATCACGAAGTTCAAGTCCGACAAGGCCGAGGCGCTGCGCAAGCTGGAGCACACGGAAGCCAACCTGCTGCGGCTGGCGGATGTCATCCGCGAGGTCAAGCGCCAGATCGGGTCGCTCCAGCGCCAGGCCGGCAAGGCCCGCCGCTACAAGGAGATCCGCGAGCAGCTCCGCGAGCTCGAGCTCTTCTCGACGCAGGAGCGGCTCAAGGAGGCCGACAAGGAGATCCGCCACCTCGAGAACGAGATCGCCAACCTGACCGGCAAAGTCGGCACGGTTCATCGCGACGTCGAGGCGCTCGAAGAGCAGACCACGGCCCTGCACACGCAGACCATCGCCCTGGAGCGTGAAATCGCCGCCGTGCAGGAAACCGGCGGACAGGCCCAGAGCCGCCTGGACCGCACGCGCGACCTCATCACCGTCAACCGCACCCGCATCGACGAGTACCAGAACTGGGCCGCCCGCAGCAGCCGCGAAATAGACGACATCCAGCGGCAGCTCGAGGAAAACCGCACGGCGCGCGGCGAGCTGCAGGAGCAGCGCGAGGCCGCGGCCGCCCGCCAGAAGGACGTCGGCGCGAAGCTGGCGGCCTGCAGCGGCCAGGTGGAAGCCCACAAGAAGCAGATCGACACCGCCCGCGCCCGCATCCAGACCCTGCGCGACGAGACCGTGCAGGTGGACACCCAGTCCGCCCGCCTGCAGAACCAGTTGGTCGAACTCGAGCGCAAGGAGCGCGCCGTGGTCGTGCAACGCGAACGGCTCGCCGCCGAGCGCGTGCAGCTGACCCACGTGGCGACCACCTTCGAGCGCCGCCAGCTCGACATGGTGCAGACGCTCAAGGAGCTGCAGGGGCTCGTGGCCGAAGCCGAGCAGACGCTGATCGTGCACGACACGCAGCGCCGCGAGGCCGTGGCCGCCCTGCGCACGCTCCAGCAGACCTGCGCCGACATTCAGTCACAGGCCGCGGCGCGGCGCGCTCAGGTGGACATGCTGCAGGAGGACGAAGACGCGCAGGCCGACTATCCCGGCGGCTCGCGCCTCCTCCTTGACAAGGCCAATCCCCTCAACGTGGACAAGCAGAACCTGCTTGGCACGCTGGCGTCCGCGATGGACGTCAAGGAGGGCTACAGCACCGCCGTCGAAGCCGCGCTGCGCCCGTGGCTCGACGCCGTCGTGCTGCGCGATGGCGCCACGGCCCAGCAGGTCCTGGAACAACTCTCCGCCAAGCGCGCGGGGGCCGCCCGCCTGCTTACGCTGACCGCCGCAGAGCCGGTCCCCGCCGCGCCCACGGTTGGCACGCCCCTTTGCGACGTCGTGACCTGCCGCGAGGATTTTGCCCCCCTGCTCCGCCGCCTCCTGGGCCATGTCGCCGTGGTCGCGAACGTCGCCGACATCCCCGCTCCCATCCCCGCGGGCCAGGCCTTCGTCACGCAGGGCGGCGCCCTCGCCACGGGCGCCGGCGCCTACGAATACTGGATGACCGATACGCGCGGCTCGAATCCCCTCGCCCGCCGCACGGCGCTGACCGCGAGCATGCGCAGCCTGGCAGCCCTCGAGAAGGACCTCGCCGCCCGGCGCGCCGACGCCACTGCCCGGCAGGAGTCCGTCACGGCCTGCGAACACGCCATGGCCGAGGCGCGCACGCAACTGGACCAGGACCGGCGCTCGATGGCCCAGAAGGAAGGCGAGAACCAGGTGCTCCAGCGCGAAGCCAAGCAGGCGCGCGAACGCCTGGAAACCGTCTCCTGGGAGATCGAGAACCTCGAAGCCGACGGCGCCGGCGACACCACCGAACGCGAAGCCATCGCCAAGCGGCGCGAAGAGCTGACAGCCCAGCGCGACCGTGCCGTGCGCGACATCCAGGCCCAGACCCGCGAGCTTGAGACACTGGAAGCGCGCTATGCCGGGCTGCAGACCGACCTGACCGAGCACCGCGTGGCAGCGGCCTCCCTCGCGCAAAAGACCGAGAATCTCGATGGACAGTGCGAAGCCGTGCGCATGCGCGTGGCCGAGCTCGAGGCAGCCGCGCGCAGCCGCACCGAGGGCGTGACCGCTTACGAGCAGAACATCCGCAAGCTCGCCGAAGGCACGGCCGACGCCGAAAGTCAGCTGGCCGCGCTCGAAACCGCGGTCGCCGAAGCGCAGAAGCAGGCCGATGACCTGCGTACGCGCCGCGCCCAGCTGGCAGGCGAGCTGCAGCGCCAGGAGCAGCACCTGGCCCAGCGACGCACCCTGCTCGAGGAGCTGCGCAACGCCAAATCCGCCCAGGAAGTGCGCTGCGCCGAGAGCCGCATGCGCCGCCAGAACCAGCTCGACCGCGTCGTATCGGAGTACCACGTGACGCTCGACCAGATCACGGACGCGCCGGAGCCCCGCTGGGAAGACGGCGTGCCGCTGCCGATCGACACCTGCGAGAACCGCGTCGCCGAGCTCCGCACGAAGATCGAGGCCATGGGACCCGTGAACCTCGTCGCCATTGACGAGTACAAGGAGCTCGAGGAGCGCTTCGCCTTCCTGACGACCCAGGAAGAGGATCTCATCAAGGCCAAGCAACAGCTCATGGACATGATCCGCAAGATCAACCGGACCACGTCCGACCTGTTTCGGGCGACGTTCGACCAGATCAACGCGAACTTCCAGGAGATGTTCAAGCGGCTCTTCAACGGCGGCACGGCCCAGCTCGTACTCGTGAACGAGGAGGACATCCTCGAGTGCGGCATCGAGATCATCGCCCGGCCTCCCGGCAAGCGGCTGCAGAACATCTCCCTGTTGTCCGGCGGCGAGCGGACGTTGACCGCGGTCGCGCTGCTGTTTGCCATCTACATGATCAAGCCCAGCCCCTTCTGCGTGCTGGACGAGCTCGATGCCCCGCTGGACGATTCCAACATCGGTCGCTTCATCGAAGTGCTGAAGAGCTTCGTGCCGCAGTCGCAGTTCGTGATCATCACGCACAGCCAGCACACCATTGCGGCGGCCAACGTGCTGTACGGCGTCACCATGCCCGACAAGGGCATCTCGAAGCTGGTCTCGATGCGCTTCAAGGAAAGCGAGCTCGCCCTGCCTGCGGGCCAGGCGCCCGCGGAGGACCTGCGCGCCTAGCCAAGCTCCGCGCGCGAAAGCCACCATGCCCTCAACGCCTTCCATCGCCGACCTGCTCGCCTGCGCCGTGAGCGCCGCGCGGGCCGCGGGCACGCATGCCCTGGCCAACCGCCACCGCCGCCACGAGGTCTACCAGCGGCTGCACAACGACGTGAAACTGCAGCTCGACCTGGAGTGCCAGCAGCTCGCCACCGCGGTCGTGCGGGCGGCTTACCCGGAGCACGCCGTGCTGGGCGAGGAGGACGCGGCCGTGGGCGTCACGGGCGGCGCGGAAACCAGCTACCAGTGGATCATCGACCCGATCGACGGCACGGTGAATTTCTCGCACGGCTTCCCCTCCTGGTGCAGCTCCGTGGCCGTTCGGCGTGGCGACGAGGTCCTGGCCGGGGCCGTCTTCGCGCCCACCCACGCGGAATTGTTCACCGCCTCCGCCGACGGACCGGCCGCCTGCAACGGCGAACCGCTCCACGTCTCCGCCGTGAACGGCTTGGCTGACGCCCTCGTGCTGACCGGCCTCGACAAGTACGGCTGGCACGATACGCCGCCGCTCCACTTCTTTCGCCGCATCGCCGACAGCGTGCAGCGCACGCGCGTCTGCGGCAGCGCCGCGCTCGACATCTGCCAGGTTGCGGCGGGACGCGCGGACGGCTACTTCGAGTCGGGCATCTACCTCTGGGACATCGCCGCCGCCGGACTCATTGTCCAGCGCGCCGGCGGCCGCGCCGAGAGCGTCGCCCGCATGGATGTGCCCCACCGCCTGCGCTTCATCGCCACAAACGGTCACATCCACGACCGGCTGCGCGAGACGCTGCTGGCGTAGGGGCGCAGGGGCAAGGGTCGTGCGGTGCCCAGGGCAAACGCATCTCATCCCTCGAACTTCTGCCGCTGAAAAGAACGCGTCATCCCGAGCTTCCCTCCTCGTCATCCTGAGCGCAGCGAAGGATCTCCCGCCGCCAGGCGGGGCGCCCAATGCCACTAACATTTCGACGTGAGTTGTTTGATCCTGGAAACGACAACCGCCCTCCTCCAGTTCTCCTAAGTCGTTCTTCATCCAATGCTTATGTCGCGATGCTCAAAGACTGTTGGGTGCGGAATGTCAAAGGAAAGCGAGCTGTCACGGATCCCAACCTTGGACATTCGGAGATCATGCTTCGTTAATCTGAAGTTCCAGCCTCTTTTCGAAGCTCCCTACATGCTCATCTTGTTGACCTGCA
>CAYOBW010000247.1:0-10737 GCA_964402115.1 uncultured Victivallales bacterium | reverse complement strand
ACCCCTCGTGGCGACCGCCGTAGGCGGGCGACGCGAGGGGTTCTGCAAGAGCCTCGCGTGGCAAAACAGCCATGATTATGCCACTCCGGCACGGCTGTGTCCACCCGTCCCCTTGATTTTTTTGTTTCTTCAGGAAGTCGAGCCGCCCTACATCCGCAGGCCAGCCGCTGGTCCCTGCACGGTCTGCGCAGGCTCATTCCGGTCACGACGGCTCGCAAGGCCGCTTGAGCCCCCAAGGCGGACCGCCGACACGGCTTGCGGAAACGCCTGGATCGTCAGGCTGGCCGGCCTCCCGGCCCGCCGCATTCCCGCCATGCGTCGCGGAACCAGACGAGCGTCTCCCACGGCGTGCGGATGGAGGTGTTGCAGCTGGCGGACAGCATGAAGCGGTGACGCCACGGGTCCATCCGCGCGAGCAGCCCGGCGACATAGCGGCGCACCTCGTCGCGCGTCCGGAAGCGCTCGGTCTCGACGGCGCTGATCCCGCCGGTGACAATCATGCGGTCTCCCGCGAGCCGCACAGCCTCATCGAGCTGGACGTCGCCGAGCGGAGGATACGCCACCCCCTCGAGCCCCTCGACGCCCAGCGCCCCGAGGCGCGCGAGACTCGCCCGCTGTCCGCCGCAGGCGTGGATGAAGAACGCGGCGCCGCGGGCGCGGCACAGCTCGCTGGCGCGGGCGTAAAACGAGGCCGAGCAGCGTTCGAGGTAGTCGGGCGGGTGAAACGCGCTGTCGAGGTTGTCCATCGCCGTCATCGCCGCCACCCCCGCGTCGAGCATCTGGCGGACGAGGTCGAGCTGCGCCTCCTCGTGGACGCGCAGCCACTCCGCGCACCGCTCGGGATGGTCCTCCAGCAGGAACACAGCGTTCGCGGCGCCGGCGGCGAGGTGCAGCAGCTTGAGCGGGCTGAACAGTTCGCCCGCATTGACCACGCCATCCTCCCCCACTTCGCGCCGCCAAAGGCCGAAAAGCCCTGCGTCGAACCGCCAGCGCCTCGCGCGGACGAGCTCGTCAAAGAGATCGAGCTGGCGGTCCGGGTCGTCCAGCAGGAACTTCTCCTGCACGAGCGTCGATTCCGCGAACAGGTAGCGCAGCCGCTCGGTCAGCACGCCACCGCGCAGGCGGATCGTCCGCTCGGTTACCGTGTCGCGGCCGTCCGCGAACCGGCGGACCCGCTCCTCGGGACCGTCCCACTCGGCCGACGCGAGGCCGCCGAACCAGTACTGCGTCGGATCGCAGTAGATGTTGCGGCTGAAGACATCCAGCCCCAGGTACCGGATGACGTCCAGCTGGCTCGCGCAGTGCGCAAGCTCCGGCGGCAGCAGGCCATGGTTCCGGTGGTGCGCGAACCACTGCCAGTAATTCGGTGCGTAGACGACACGCCCCGGCCGCTCCCGCCGCAGCACCGCCTCCACCGCCGCCCGCCGCGTTCCGGCTCTATCTGTCCCGACGCTTTCGTGTTTCATCGCTATTTCCCGCCATGCCGCCACACGATATCCGGCGTCAGCTTGTTCTGTCCGCCGGTCTCGCTGCCGCCGTCGTCCTTGAGGTCCGGGCCGCTGCTGTAGAGCACGAACCCCGCGCCCTCGGCCCGGTAGCGCAGCGGCTGGCCGCCGAAGGGATCCAGCGGCACGGGGGTGCCCAACTCCTCCAGTTTCGCGGGGAAGGTCCCGTGTGTCTGTTGCCAGGCCAGCAGGCCGAGCCCCTTGCGGGTCACGCGCGCCTCGGCCTGAAGCCGGACGAAGCGCTCCGTGGCCGCGCCCAGCGCGGGTACGAGCAGACGCGTGAGCACGCAGTAACGGGGGATGGCCTGCATCTGCCGTTCCGTCGCCGTTATGAGCTGTCGGTTGTACGGTTCGGCCGCGAGGCGGGTCTGCCCATGCATCAGGGCGAGATACTGCGCGTGATCCCATTGATTCAGGGGCGTGGAGATGGAGAAAAACAGCATCAGCGGCCAGGCGCCCGAGGCGCTGCTGTCTCCATTCCAGGACATGGCCTGGCGCAGTTCCCGCCCGCGGAGTCTGAAGCCCCATTCGCCCAGCAGCAGGCGTTCGCCGTCCACGCTGGCCACGAAAGGACGCTGGTCGTCGAACTGCTCCACGCAGGCTGCCAGCGCGGCTGCACGTGCCGGGGGGAGGGGGTGCTGCACGGCTACCAGTCGCAGCGTGCGGGCGCACAGGCTGAATTGGGCGATGCGCACGAGCTGGCTGATGAGAATGGGCTCTCCATGCAGGGCATTGGCGTGTCTGAATCCCTCTTCGAGCGTGTTCCAGGCCTCGTCGGCTTGTCCCGCTGCCGACTGCGAAAGGGCCATGGCACACTGGAGGCGCGAGAGGGTGCGCAAATCGCTCAGGTGCGGCATCAGCATGGCCGCGCCCTTCGTGTAGTCCAACTCGAAGCGGCAGGACGGCCGCTGCGCCGCGCGCGAGACGATGGCAAGCGCTTCACGCGTGGCGCGCAGCGCGAGCAGCGGTTCCAGCTTGGCCAGCGCGTTCGTCTGCGGGTAGGTGTCGAGCACGGCGGCGGCAGCGGTGCTCACGGCCTGCATGAGCGATGTTTCGCCGCTGCGCTCCGCGTTCAGCAACTGGCGCGCCGCCTCGTACAGCGGCGCGGCATTCTGCTCCGGCGGCGCCGCCGGGGGAATGACCTGATCGGGCCGCATCGGCCGGCCGTCGCGGGCCAGGTCGGCATAGGCCCGCCGCAGAGCCCGACCCGAGTGCCAGAGCGCCACGACGTGCGCCACGGCCAGCACGACGGCGACGCCGATGAGGAATTTCCAGGCACGGTGCATGCGTGTTTTCATGCTGCGACTCCTTCCGGTTTGTCTGACTGAGACGGGTGACTGACGACGTAATGCGTATGGGCTCGCGGCGCACAGCGTCCTTGGCGGGGCGGCACGCCGGCCGGTTCCGCCATGGCTGCGCCGCCGGGGGACTCCAGCAGCGCGCGGAGTCCGCGGCAGCGCTCGGCCAGACGTTCCGGCGGCGCCGCCAGGCGCTGCGCCGCCATGAAAAGGCGTTGCAGGCGCGCGAGATCCGGCCCCAGTTCGGCATCCGGTTCGCTCGCGCGCGCGGCAGGCACGGTTGCCAAGGCCTGCCACGGGGCCAGCAGGCGGCGGTTGAGCGCTTCGCTGCCGCCCAGGAGCAGCGTCAGCGAGGCCGCCGCCGCCAGGAGCCGCCAGCCCGGCGCCCGCCACCACGCCACGGGGGGGGCGAGCGGCGCGGCTTCGGCCCACGCCGCGTGCGCGGCCTGCAGGACGCGCTGCCGCAACTCCGGCGGGGGCGGGACGGGGCGTACCTGTCGCAGGGCGGGAATCTCCGCGGGGTCGGGTTGTTCGACGGGTGTAGTCATGGCTGATCCTCCTCCAGGCTCGCGCGCAGTTTCTCCATGCCGTAGCGATAGCGGCTGGCGACGGTGTTGGCCGGCAGCCCGGTTGCCTCCGCGATCTCGCGGAACGTGCAGTCCTGGAACGTTTTGAGCACGATCACGGTCCTCTGTTCCTCCGGCAGCGCGGCCAGCGCGCTCGCGGCTCGCTCAGCCCGCTCGCCGGTACGATCCGCGGCAGGCGCCACCGGCTCGAGCCAGCCATCCTCATCCGGCAGGGCCGTCTCCGCGCGGCGGGACTGCTGCTTGAGCGCGTTGAGCGCGGCGTTGCGGGCCATGCGCAGCAGGTAGCCCTTCAGGTTTCCGGCCTGCGCGACGCGGTGGCGTTTGACGGCCACCCGCACAAACACCTCCTGCAAGACGTCCTCCGCCGTGTGCCGGGAGAGGAGGATGCCGCACAGGAGCGCCTGCATGTCCATCGCGAAGGCGTCCCAGATCAACCCCAGGGCGCCTGCGTCATCTCCCGCGAGGGCGGCCCGGATCCGGTTGTCGCGCGCTTCCGCGTTCACGGCGGTCTCTCCATTGCGGTGTTCACCCTACATGACAACCGAAGCCGCGGTTTTTGTCTATCGAAAGGCGAACGGCATCGGGTAATCTCCATGCACCAGACAGGGAGGTGGGCATGCGACACCAGGTGACAGCGGGTTTGGCAGGCAGGTGCTGGCGTGTGGCGGCGGGCATGGTGGTGGCGTTCGCGCTGCGGGCGGCAGCGGAGCCCACGCCCGACTGGCTGGCGCTCGCGCCGCGGCTGGCCTTGAATGAGCCCGGGCTGAAATCGTTCGAGGTGGATGGCATCCTCCAGCAGGACGACCTGAAGCTGCGATTCCGGGTCTGTGCGCAAGCGCCCGACCGCATGGCGGTCTGGCTCATGGACATGTCGGACGGGACGCCGATCCTCGTGGAAATCGACCGGACGGTTCTGCTCTACGATCCCCTCTCGGGGGATGTGCTCATGGGCGACGGGTCCGCTTCGCTGACGTTGAACAGCGCGCTGTCCACCAACGCGCCGGCGGCCGGCGAAGCCGAGGACCGCCGCGTGAACTTCGGGTTCTACTTCGATGTGCCCGGAGTCCCGGCGGCCGGCGAACCCCCGCAGCCGCCGAAGCTATCCGCCACCGACATCGACCTCCGCTCCATCCTGCAGGCCCTGCGTCCGCCGCTCGAGGCGGAAGACCGGGGCGAGGGCCAGTGGCTGTTGCGCGGCCACACGGCGAGCGGCGGGACGCTGGAAGCCGACGTCAGGCCGGGGCATGCCGCGGGGGCCTTCGCGCGCGTCGAACTTTACCAGCGGGAGTCGCCGCAGCCGTTCATCGTGCTGGACCGGCTGGCGCTCAACCAATCGCTGCCGGGCGAACGTTTCGCCTTTCCGCGGGCACGGCTGCAGGCCGCCGGGCTGACCGTGAAGCCGCTGGCGGTCGAGGGGAAGATCGCCTCGGCGCTGCTGATCGGCAGGTGCATGCGCGCGCTGATGGTGCGGATGGTCCTGGCGGGCCTGCCCGGCGAAGACGGCAAGGCGATGGTGGAGAAGATGACCTTGCGGAAGGTGGACTGGGAGGAGTTGCGCCGGCGTGATCGCGAGGTCGGCGCCAAGCTGCGGCAGGCGCTCGCTCCCGCTCTGGCGTTGCCTGCTCAGGGCGCGGGTGGGGGAGCCGCCGTCCGCCCGCCCGCCTGGGCGAAGCCGCTGACCGTGGCCGGCGCGCCGAACCTGCACCGGCTCAATGACCGGCTCTATCGCGGCGCGCAACCGACAGCCGAGGGCATGCGCAACCTGCGGCAACTGGGGATCAAGACCATCGTCAACCTGCGCTCGTTCAACTCCGACCGTGACGAGATCGGCGACAACTCGTTCGGCTACGAACACATCTACATGAAGGCGTGGCATCCGGAGGTCGAGGAAATTGTGCGCTTCCTCAAGATCGTGACCGATCCGGCGCGTGTGCCGGTGCTCGTCCATTGCCAGCACGGCGCCGACCGCACGGGGACCATGTGCGCGCTTTACCGCATCGTGGTCGAGGGGTGGAGCAAGGCCGACGCCCTGCGCGAGATGACGGAGGGCGGGTTCGGTTTTCACAGCGTGTGGGTCAACCTGCCGCCCTGGATCGAGAAACTCGACATCGCTGCCGTGCGCGAGGCTGCCGGTTTGCCAGCAGCGCGTCCATGACGGCGGGGGTGAGTTCCCGCAACGCATCCACCACGAGGTCGGCGTGATCGGCCAGCTCCTCGGCCTGACTGGTGCCGACCAGGGCGACCGACTGCATGCCCGCCGCGCGAGCCGCGTGCAAGCCGTGGAGCGAATCCTCGATGACCACGCACGCCGCCGGCGCCACGCCCAAGCGCGTGGCGCACGCCAGGAAGACGTCGGGATGCGGCTTGGCGTGGCGGACGTCGTCGGCCGACACCGTGGCCGTGAACAGCTCCGCCGCCGGGAGCAGGCGCAGGACGCAGTCCACGTTCTCGCGGGGACCCGACGATGCGATGCCCATTGCGTATCCCGCCGCGTGGAGGTCGCGGATCAGTTTGCTCGCCCCCGCCATCGCGGGGAAATCCGCCTCGATGGCCTGCCGGTAGCGGGTCTCCTTTTCGTGGCACCACGCACCGAGCTCGGCCTCGCTCAGCGGTCGGGTGGACAGCGCGTCCGCGAACGACCGGAACGACTGTCCGAACAGCCCATCGTACTGCCGGGGGGTGATGGCGATGCCGCGCGCGGCGCACGATTCGACCCACGAGACCCAGTGCGGCTCGTAGCTGTCCACCAGCACCCCGTCCATATCGAAAAGCACGGCCTTGCGGCCGTTCGTCTGGTTCACATCCGGTTCCCTTCCGTCAATTGAGGGGCGACACTGTAGCGGATGGCGGGGTGGATGGGAAGGGGGTTCGCATTCCATGCTCGGCAACGGAGACAAAATGTGCATGATACCGACGTGCCAGGCGTGGTCGCAACCCACCCCGGCCGCTGCGGCGCAAAGAGAGGACGGATATGCCATACGTCTTGGCGCTGGATCAGGGCACCACGAGTTCGCGGGCGATCGTGTTCGACGCGGAGGGCAGGCGGATTGCCGCCGCCCAGGCGGAGTTCCCGCAGATCTATCCGGTGCCCGGCTGGGTGGAGCACGATCCCGAAACCCTTTGGCGCACGCAGCTTGCGACGGCCCGCGAGGCCCTGGCGCTGGCTGACGTGCGTCCGGGCGAACTCGCCGCCATCGGCATCGCCAACCAGCGCGAGACCACCGTCGCCTGGGACCGCCGGACCGGCCTGCCGCTCCACAACGCGATCGTGTGGCAGGATCGCCGCACGGCCGGCGCCGTCGAGCGTCTCACGGCGGCCGGCCATGGGGAGCTGCTCCGGGCGCGGACCGGCTTGCCGCCCGATCCCTACTTCTCGGGCACGAAGATCGCGTGGCTGCTCGACGAAGTGCCCGGCCTGCGCGCGAGGGCCGCCCGGGGCGAGGTGGCCGTGGGCACGGTTGACAGCTGGCTCGCCTACCGGTTGACCGGCGGTCGTCTGCACATCACCGACGCCTCCAACGCCTCCCGGACCCTGCTCTACAACCTGCACACGCGCCGCTGGGACCCGGAGCTGCTGGACCTGCTGCGCGTGCCCGCCAACGTGCTCCCGGAGGTGCGTATGTCTGCGGAGGTCTACGGCGAGGCGACGGTGGAGGGGCTCGCCGGCGTGCCGCTCGCGGCGCTGATCGGCGACCAGCAGGCCGCGCTGGCCGGGCAGCGTTGCCTGCGCCGCGGGCTGGCGAAGAACACGTACGGCACGGGTTGCTTCATGCTCATGCATGCCGGCGCAATGCCTGTCGCGTCGCGCCACGGCCTGCTGACGACGGTGGCGTGGGACATCGGCGGGCAGGTGGAGTATGCCCTCGAAGGCAGCGTTTTCATGGGCGGGGCGGTTGTGCAGTGGCTGCGCGACGGGCTGGGGCTGATCCGCACGGCCGCGGAGGTCGAAGCCCTGGCGCGTCAGGTGCCCGACAGCGGCGGCGTCTACCTGGTGCCGGCCTTTGCGGGACTCGGCGCCCCGCACTGGGACCCTTACGCGCGCGGCACGCTTTGCGGGCTGACGCGGGGCACGAAGGCCGCGCACCTGGCACGGGCCGCCCTGGAAGCCATCGCGTTCCAGGTGGATGACCTGTTCGCGGCGATGACCGCCGATGCCGGCGTTCCGATCGCCGAGTTGCGGGTGGACGGCGGTGCGGCCGCGAACGCGCTGTTGATGCAGTTCCAGGCCGACCTGCTGCAGGTGCCGCTCGTGCGGCCGGCCATGGCGGAGGCGACCGCATTCGGCGCCGCGCTGCTCGCGGGCCGCGCGGTGGGGCTGTGGCCCGTCGAGGGGCCGGCCGTCGCGGCGGGAGGGGAGACGCACTTCCTGCCGATGGTCCCGGCGGCCGCGATGGACGCACGCCGGGAGGGGTGGCGGGCCGCTGTGCAACGGGCGAAAGGCTGGGTGACGGCATGAAACACATCCTCGCCCTCTTCAGCGCCCTGCTCCTGTTGCCTGCCATTGACAGCGCGCGCGCAGCCGACCGCCCCAACATCATTCTCATGGTCGCCGATGATCTTGGTTACAACGACCTGAGTTGCTACGGCGCGACCAAGATCGCCACGCCGCGCATTGACGCGCTGGCTGGTCAGGGGGTGCGTTTCACGGACGCCCATTCCACTTGCGCGATTTGCATCCCTTCTCGGTATTCCATTCTCAGCGGAACGTACTACTTCCACGCGAAGTTCAAAGGCGGGTATCCGCTGATGTTTCATGAGGGACAGGTCACGCTCCCGTCGATGCTGAAATCCGCGGGGTACCGTACCGCCGCCCTCGGCAAGTGGCACAATGGCTTCGGTCGCGAGCCTGAGCCGGATTACAACAAGGAACTGAAGCCCGGCCCGCTGGAGATCGGTTTTGATTCCTTCTTCGGCACGCCGCGCACGCACAGCGAGCCGCCGCTGGTGTTTGTGCAGGATCATTGGGTGGTCGGCCTGGATGCGGCAGACCCGATCAGCGTGGATCATGCAAAACAGTTTGGCGCGCACGGCAAACAGATCGGTGGCGTGAAGGCGGCGGCGGCGCGACCGGACGACCAGATTGATCTCATCCTGGCGGACAAAGCCGCACGCTACCTCGCGGAGCAGAAACCCGGTCGGCCTTTCTTTTTGTACCTTGCTTTCGCCGCGGTGCACAATCCGATCGACCCGTCGCCGGAGTTCCGGCAGAAGAGCAAGGCTGGACTTTACGGCGATTACGCGCAGCAGCTCGACCACTGCACCGGGCTGGTTCTCGACGCCTTGGAGAAGAACGGGCTGGCGCAGGACACCCTGGTCATTTTCACCAGTGACAACGGCGGCCGGTACGAGAATACCGCGATGAAGGCGGGGCATCGCACCAATGGTGATCTGCTCGGCCAGAAGACTGACGCTTGGGAAGGCGGACATCGCGTGCCCTGCATCGCGCGCTGGCCCAACCATATCCCGGCGGGCACGCTGCGGAAGGAGTTCTTCGTGCAAGTGGATCTCATGGCCACGCTCGCCGAAGCCGTTGGCATTCCGCTGCCCCAAGGGGCTTCCCTGGACGGGAGCAGCGAACTGGCTGCGTTCCTTCAGCCGACGGTTGCACCCGCCAAACGCACCGAGGCCCTGCTGCACGGCACCAAGGGCATTGTCCTGCGCCAGGGCGACTGGATCTACTTTCCGAAGCAGGGCTCGCTGGGCTATACGGCGCCGGAGCCCGAGAGACCCTTTGGCCTGCCGTATGCCAAGATGGGATTCGCAAACAGCGACATCGACGAGCACGGGCAGATCAAGCCCGACGCGCCTGCGGAGCAACTCTACAACCTCGAAAAGGATGTGGGTCAGCACAGAAACCTGGCCGCCGCTGAACCGGAGCGCCTGAAGGAGCTGAGGGAACGGCTGACAGAATTGACCAAAGGCTACCGCTCGCAGACAGCCGTCAGGGATTAACCGGCCGCGTTGTGCAGACGCCGATAGGACACAAGCCGCACGCCGGGGGCGCTTTCAGCGTCAGCCTCAGCGTGTGGGCGTGGACGCAGATCAGCGCATGTCATGATCGTCGCGAGGAAATGCCGGGTGCCGATCACCAGGCCGTCCACCCAGTACCGCACGCGCCGGTGGGTTTGCGTGCTGAAAGGCAGCGGTCCGCGTGTCGCATGCAGTACAGCGTCGGCCGCATGGTCTTGCCGATGGAGGGACCGGACGAGCTGGACGTGCCGCCTCAGGTCGTCACGGAGATCGTCCAGCTTGTGCGCATTCAGTAACTCCTTGCAGCGTGGCAGGATCCGCGCCTTGACGTTGTCCGCAAACGGGTGGCGGCCGGTGCTACACCAGCGACCGTAGCTGCAGAAGCGGTACGCCGCTGGATCATCAACCAGGAAGGCCCGCACGGGGTTCATCTCGATGTACTTCCAGCAGTCCCACACGGCCATACCACTCTCCAGCAGAGTGTGCTTGAAACGACTTGCCCACAGAGAACCTCGTCGCGGATCATCGAATGACAGGTTGAACCAGCGGCTGAACTGGCCCTGCAGGTCGTGCATGAAGCAACTGATGTCACGCATTTGTGCCGCCATCTCGCGACAGGCCGCCGAGCCCGGTGCCAATTCGCGATGAAAGTGGTGATAAGCGGCGTAACGCTTGCACACCTCTTCATCCGGCAGGAGTGTCGCCGGCGCGTAGAGCAGGATGTGAAAGTGGTTCGATAAGACCACAAATGCCAGAACCTCAACAGTATACAACTGGCACAGGCGTGTCAGTAACGCGATGAAATGTTCTTTCTCCATATCGCCGAACGGCAGGTAGGACGGACTCCCCGCCACTCGATTGTAGATATGGTAGAACATCTCCTGTCCTGCTGGCTTCAGACGTGGTGGTCGCATGGCCTGTCTCCCTGCTTGCGTGGAGATCCGTTATCCCCTATGGGTAAAGGAAGCCGCGTCACATCCCGTTTTCCGCGAAAATCGCAAACTATCTTCTCGGCCAGACCGGGACGGGTTGGCACATCGACATCGTGCCTGGCACCGCCACTGTGGGTCGGCACATCGTGCCTGGCACTGTGCGCGCGTTGAGCTCGGTGCGGGTGCCTGGCACCACGAATGGGCTCGAATGGGCTCCACGGGCCTTCGGTGCCTGGCACCATGACTGTCCGCCTTCCCCGCGGCGACCGGCGCTGGCGGTGGAGCGAGCCGAGACGGTTGGCGCTTCCACACCCTCCAGCCTTGCCACCCTCCTCCAACGGCGCTTCCACCGTCGGGGCTGGCTGTTGCACTATTTTGCTGAAAAGCGCGCCGGGCTTGGCTACTATCCCCCCCCACGCGCGAGAAAACGGTGCCGGGAGCGTGC
>CAYOBW010000246.1:7151-10744 GCA_964402115.1 uncultured Victivallales bacterium | reverse complement strand
ACTGTATCGTCAAGGGAGCCAACACAAAGGGCACGAAAGCAACCATCCAATTCCTTGGAACCAACACCTCATCAGGGAATAGTTACAACACGATCGACAATTGCGAAATCCGGGAAGGTTCAGAAAATCCGCTTTACGCGATCGCTTCCTCCGGCTCAACCTTAGGTACCCTGTTGAACAGGAACAATACCGTGTCGAACTGCCTGATCCATGATTTCGCTGCACCGCAAAAAACCGGAGGCAACCCCATCGGTGTAGGCATGCTCTCCGGATCCACCGGATGGACCATAACCGGCAACAGCTTTTATATGACGAGCGAGATCAGGCCCGCCGTTGCCGTAGGCTATTATGTGATCTACATTGCATCAGGCGACGGCTACACGATCAGCAATAACTATATCGGCGGTTCAGCCCCGTTATGCGGCAGTACTGCATGGACACTAAATGGGAACGGAACTCCTCCGACAATAGGCAACTTCATCCATGGGATCCGTTTCCATACAGGTTGTTTGTATGAAAATGCCAGTACAGTAACCAACAATACGGTTTCCAATATATTACTAAACACAACTCCCTGGCAAAGTAACATCTCCTTTACAGGTTTCATTTCCAAGTCCGGGATCCAGAACGTGACAGGAAATGTTATCGGCTCCGGCACAGGCACGGGTTCTATCGTCATAAACGTAGGCTATAAGCCGGGTTATGGCCATAACTATTTTACTTCAGGGATCGATTTCCAGGGCGGGTATGGAAATGTGATGAACAATACGATTGGTTCAATTACACTAAATTCCCCTGCCGCCTATGTTTCGAACTATAATATGTTTTGCAGAATGATTAATTTCACAACTTCCGATCTGCCCAGCCCGGTAACAGTCAGCGGGAACATTATCGGGAGCCTTACCACGGCAAACAGCATACAATCACAGGTTAATACTACCCCGGGTGTGTCGTTATATGGAATAAATATTCAGCCTAATAATGGCAGTACCACCATGACCGTTACCAACAATACCGTTGCGAACCTTACAAACCTGAACACCAATGCGACTTCGTATACATACGGGCTTTATACTGGCATGAGGTCGGTTGTACTCACCCTGTCAGGGAATACGGTCAGGGACATCACCGGCGCGAGCCAGAACCTTACGGCTACGGCTGCCTCTGTCGTGGGTCTCTACTCAAACAACCCCGTTCCGGGGTCAATCGTACGCGGCAACACCATCTACAACCTGAAAAACACCGAAGCAGCGCTGGGTATCAGTGTTAACGGGATGTATATCAACCATACGGATGGAAGCCTTTTGCTTGAGAAGAATTACGTTCACAACATTGAGACGGCAACAACAGCAGTAACCGGACAGGTGAACGGGATCTACATTAACTGCGCCGGAGCCAGGGTCACAGCCAGGAACAACATGGTCCAGCTGGGCGTCAATGCGGATGGTACACCAAATACCGCCTGCAACATCATTGCCGGGATTTATGAGACCGGCGCCGCCATCGACAGCGTACTGAACAATAGTGTGTACATTGGCGGCGCTCCTTCGTCAACCACCGGCAACACCTATGCTTTCCAAAGTACGATCACTCCTTCCCTTTCGTCTCCAAGGGTTTACCTGAATAACATCTTTTACAATGCCCGTTCGGGTGGAGCTACCGGACTGCATTACGGGATCGCCGTAGGCGGTACTACCATGTTCCCGTCCGGACTCACCAGCAATTATAATATGATCCTGGCCAATGGCACGGGAGGGAATTTCGGTCTGTTCAACAGCGTTACACAAGCAACCTCTGCCAATTGGAAGAATACGGTGGGAACGGATCTCGCCAGCGGCAATGCCGACCCGAACTTCGTCGCGCCGAACGGTTCAGGCGCCACCTGCGATCTGCATGTAGCAAACCCGACTCCGATCGAAGCAGCCGGCCTCACCCTGGCAAACGTCACCGACGACTTTGACGGTCAGACAAGAAGCACCCTGACGCCAACGGATATTGGTGCCGATGCGGGTAATTTTACGCTTTCGGCTGATGTTGTTGGACCGAACATCAGCTACACCGCGCCTGGTAATGGCCTTGTGGCCGTAACACGGACGCTGACCAACTGGGCCACCATCACCGACAATGCGGGTGTATCAACAGGTGCAAACCTGCCGAGGATCTATTACAAAAAATCGACAGATGCCAATGCTTTTACGGGTAACACATCCGCTGATAATGGCTGGAAATATGTGGCTGCAAGCAACACAGGCAGCCCGTTCAGCTTTACCATCGATTATGGCTTGCTGCAAACAGCCGTGGCAGCCGGGGATATAATCCAGTATTTCGTTGTTGCGCAGGACGATGCCAACAACCTGAGTTCATGGTACCCGATGGCAGGATTCAGTGCAGCACCCCCGGTACAGAATATAAATACCGCCCCAACTGCGTTCCAATCTTATACCATTTCTGCCAACTCCATCCCGACGGATATCACAGTTCCGGGAACGTATGCCACGCTTACCGGTACAGGTGGCGCTTTCGATGCAATCAACCAGGGCGTGCTGACCGGCAATACGACCATCAGTATTACTGCTAACGTGGTTGAGCCGGGTACGGTCGGGCTGAATGCCTGGGCGGAAGAACCTGCATTATCCAACTATAAACTTATCATCAGGCCGAATGCTGCAACCATGAGAACGATCAGCAGCACCGCTGTCCTCGCCGCCGGAACCGGTCTTATCAGGGCCAACGGCGCCAGCAGGCTTACCATCGACGGTTCTTTCGGAGGATCCGGAAAATACCTGACCTTTCGATATACAAAATCGTCTTCTTCCACTTGCAGGCCCACGATCCAGTTTACCAACGGAGCTACCAACGATACCTTGCAGAATTGTATAATAGAGAACAATGGCGTTGGCAGTGTTGACGGCAGTATAAACATCGGCTTCAACACCACCACACCCAATACGGTTGTCATCATGAACAATGACATCCGGGGCGCCACGGCAGGTACTGCCGGCAGGCAGGGCTATGCGATCGTTGCCCAGACCTTGCCGAATAACGTTAAAGTGATGAACAACAACATCTATAACTTTAACGCATACGGGTTCTATTCCACCATCGTCGGAGTTGTAGGAGGCGTAGCCGACGGATCCGTGATCACCGGCAACAGCTTCTTCGATAACTCGGCGGTTGCCCCCACTGCGAACCAGTACTGCATCTACCTCAAAAGCAACCTTAACAATCACACCATCAGCGGCAACTACATGGGCGGCACGGCACCATTATGCGGCGGTACGGCATGGACCAATTCCACCACCTTCTATTTCTACGGAATTTATGGTTCGGCCGGTGTGGTCACCCCGACAACAATTGCAAACAATACCATCCAGAACATCAGCCTCACGAATATCGATGCCTGCAACTTCTATGGTATCTATATGACGGCCGGCGTTCTTAACGTGACGAACAACCTGATCGGCAGTACCTCGGCAGCAAACTCGATCACCCACAACGGAACTGGACACTTTTACGGTATCTACCTGACCCCGTCGCCGATCGCTGTCACCAACGTACAGGGGAATACGATCACGAGCCTGAATTACACCCGC
>CAYOBW010000246.1:0-7051 GCA_964402115.1 uncultured Victivallales bacterium | reverse complement strand
TTTGCAATAGGTTCATCATTTGCAGCCGGCAAGCCTGTAATTTATGGGATGCAGGTGAGTACAGGCGCCCAGATGGAGGTTTCGAACAACCTGATCTCCCTGGACGGCGGTGCCGCCACAAACCCGACCCTTTATGGATGGCGTGACCAATCGGTTACGGGTGGTTTCTTCAATTTCTACTTCAACGATATTTACATCAGCGGACCTGCCACCTCTAACTCCACCACCTGCGCAATGAACCGTCGAGGCGTAACCTCCTTCTACACGATGTACAACAACCTCATCGTGAACATGAGGGCTGCAGGTGGCACGGGGAAACATTACGCCATGTATGTTAACGACACCACGTGCAGTGGGTACAGTGACAACAATGACATCTATTCGCTGGCCGGGCCGTTTGGCAACTACAAGGGGGCGGATCTGTCAACGTATGCGTCATATTTGGCGGCGACAGGGCTGGATATCAACTCCCAGAACGTCGATCCGAACTTTGTTTCCACAAGCGACCTGCGTACCAGCAGAGTAGAGCTGAACAACCAGGGTGTTTCTGTCCCGGCTGTCACGACCGACTTTAGAAATAATGTCCGTACGAATCCCCCCGATATGGGCGCATATGAGTTTACAGTACCCATTGCATCCATCCACACACTCGCGGCAACAGCTATCGGGTCGTCAGCGGCAACGCTTTCAGGGGATATTAATACAAGCGGTGAAGTAGTCGGAGTAAGTTTTGAATATGGCACCAGCCTCTCTTACGGCAACCTTGCGAATGCCTTGCCATCACCGGTGAGATCGTTCACCGGTGCATCTTTCAGCGCAACGCTCCCGGGTCTGGCAGCAGGTACCCTTTATCATTATCGTGCAAAGGGTGTTTCCACGACATCCGGCGAGACGATCTATGGCGCCGATATGACCTTCACCACGCTGGCCGTCCCTGCCAATACGACGGTTGAAAATGTTACCATTGCAAATGGTGCGGATACCTGCTTCAATGCCACCAATACCATCACCATTGCGGGCAACGGAACCACATTTGTTGTTCAGAACGGCGGCAGTGCCACCATGATAGCCGGGCAGAACATCCGTTACCTGCCGGGCACGATGGTAGAAGCGGGCGGTTACATGCACGGGTACATCACGCTAACAAATGAGTACTGCGGCAGCATTCCGCCTCCCGCGGTCGCCGTGAAAACAGTTATGGAAGAAAATTCCGCTGTTTCCTTAAACCCGGCCTTCAGGGTCTATCCGAATCCCACCAGCGGCAACTTCACCCTGGTGAGGAAGGGTGACATAAGCTTTGGAAATGTGCATGTTGAAGTGTACAACATGAATGGCGCAAAGGTTATGACTGAACCTGTCACCGGCGCGAAGCAGGAACTGCCCTTCGCCGGAATGCCGGGCGGAATCTATTTCGTTAAAGTAATTGCTGATGGATATGTTGAGACCATCAAACTGGTCAAACTGTAGAACTTCCTCCAAAAACCTTCCGGGTTTTTAAAACCTGGAAGGTTTAACTACTCCAATGATCATTTGTGTTTGGTTAGGCCGCTCCCGGGAGACCGGGGCGGTTTTTTTGCTTAATTTACCACTCATAGGGAGAAAAAATTCTGTAAAGGATTGGACTTTATTGACACGTATCACCTGTGATCAAGAAGTATAGAAGGGTAAACTTCTTGATGATAAAAGTACCTTTATATCTCTGCAAGAAAAACGTCACTTCCCGTGAGTTCGTCTTTAATCCTTTGCAGGTTCTCAAGGGAGATTAACCCGGTTACATAACAGAACCGGTCAGAGTGGTACCGTTCATGAATCTCCTCAAATTGGAAAAGATCCAGTTCTGCATCGGTCTGGTAACGAAGGTAAATATTGACCAATGTATGATTGCTCAATGCCAGTCCGTTTTGCGTGTTCATTTTCTTGTATTCATACCGGTACCCATAACCCAGGGCTGTGATGTCGGAAAGGACGGCTGAACCCGTAGGATACCCCCCCGCACCCTTTCCAAACATGAACTGTTTGTCATAGAAGGCTCCTTTAATTACCACACCATTGAATTCGTTCTCAACATTGAAGATGTATTTGTCAGGTGTGACCATCCTTGGCATCACATACATGGAGAGCGTATTGTCCGGGTTCTTCCGGACCTGTCCAACGAGTTTGATCTTTCGGCCCTTTTCGCGGGCAAATTCGATATCCCGGGAGGAAATTTCTGCTATTCCGAAGCTGAAAACATCCGCCGGGGAAACATAGAGGCCAAAAGCATGCACGGTAATGATCACCAGTTTGTTGAGGGCATCGATACCCTCCACGTCCAGGGTGGGGTCACTTTCCGCGAAACCAAGTTGCTGTGCCTGAAGCAATGCTTCAGCATAGTCAATTCCACGGCCTGTCATGTTCGAAAGGATGTAATTCGACGAACCATTGAGGATCCCTGTGATACTTTGCAACAGGTCGTTGTCGTAATACTCTTCAAGGTTCCTGATGATCGGGATACTTCCGCAGGAAGATGGCTCGTACAGCAGGGAAACATTGTGTTCCTTTTGCAGCGCGATGAGTTCGTTCAAGTGACCGGCAAGCATCTTTTTGTTGGCGGAGACGGTTGGCTTTCCCGCCAGGAGTGATTTCTTCACGATCCTGTAGGCGGCTTCTGCATCGTCAATCAGCTCGACAATCAAATCGATCTCCGGGTCCCGGAGAAGTTCGTCTTCATCGGATGTAAACAGGGAACCAGGCAGCGACCTTGTTTTACCCGGGTCCTTGATGCCTATTTTTTTAATGCGTATCCTGTCCCCCTGGGTTTGCTTCAATACATGGACGAGGCCTTGCGCTACAACTCCAAAGCCGAATAGTCCGATCGAAATTTTATTCTTCATGGTATATGGTTTATATGAAAAATCATTACTCATATGACGTTACCCTATTTTTTTGATATCGTAGGGTGTTGACTGGTAAACATAATAATTGAGCCAGTTGAGAAAGAGCAGGTTGGCATGGCTGCGCCAGGTTACTTCCGGTTTTTTCAACGGGTCGTTACCCGGGTAGTAGTTCACGGGCATGGCAATTTCAAGGCCTTTCGACAGGTCGCGCTGGTATTCGTTCCCAAGGGTGTCGGAATCATATTCCGAATGGCCGGTCACATATACCCGTTTGCCATCGCGGGAAACCACTATGTATATGCCTGCCTCCTCCGATTCGGAAATGATCTCGAGTTCCCCGACGTTTTCAATGTCGCTACGTCTCACTTCTGTATGCCGTGAATGCGGTGCCAGGAAACGGTCATCAAACCCCCTCGCAATGGGCGATCTCCTGTTGTTAGCCGTGTGATGGAAGTTGCCGAACATTTTTGAAGGCAGCTGGTATTTTGGTATCCCGTGAAAATGGTACAGCCCGGCCTGTGCGGCCCAGCATATCAGCATGACCGACGTGACATTGTGAACGGACCAGTCGAGTATTCCCCGGAACTCTTCCCAATAGTTCACCTCCTCAAAGGAAAGATGTTCAACCGGGGCTCCTGTGATGATGAGGCCGTCGAACTTCTGATGGCTTACTTCTTCGAAGGTCTTGTAAAAATATTCCAGGTGCTGTTGCGGGGTGTTTTTCGGCTGATGGCCCTTCGGCCGGATGAATTGAATCTCGACCTGCACCGGCGTGTTGGTCAGCAGCCGGAGAATGTGGGTCTCCGTGGCCTCTTTCATCGGCATGATGTTCAGGATGGCGATGCGCAGGGCACGGATGTCCTGGCGGATGGCTTTTGAATGTTCGATCGTAAAGATGTTCTCCTCTGATAGAATATCTTTTGCAGGGAGTTTGTCAGGTATGATGACCGGCATGACTTTAAGGTTTTAATGACGTTGTTGAATCGTATTGAATGACTGGTCGAAATCGGCAATGATATCGTCGATATGTTCGATCCCTACCGATACTCTCAGTAATGAAGGCAGAACCCCTGCAGCCAGCTGGTCTTCCGATGACAGTTGCTGATGCGTTGTGGCTGATGGCTGTATGATCAGGGTGCGGGTATCACCCACGTTGGCCAGGTGGCTGATGAGTTTCAGGCTTTCAACGAAACGACTGGTTTGTGATTTATCTCCTTTGATCACAAATGACAGAACCCCGCCGAATCCCTTCTTCAGGTACTTTGATGCCACCGGGAAGTTCGGATTGTCAGGCAGCCCGGGGTAATTGACCTGCTCCACCTGCGGATGGACCTGCAGGTATTTTGCCAGTGCCAGCGTGTTTTCCACATGGCGTTCCATGCGCAGGGAGAGGGTTTCAATTCCCTGGATCAGTTGGAATGAATTGAACGGGCTGATGCAGGGCCCGAAGTCGCGCAACCCTTCCACCCTGGCCCGGATGATGAAAGCGATGTTTCCGAAGGGCGAGCCTGCGCCGAAAACATCCCAGAACCGGAGTCCGTGATATCCTTCCGAAGGTTCGGTGAACTGCGGATATTTGCCGTTCCCCCAGTTGAAATTCCCGCCATCGACAATCACCCCGCCGATGCTGTTGCCGTGTCCGCCGATCCACTTGGTAGCCGATTCCACCACGATATGGGCGCCGTGTTCAAGTGGCCTGAATAAATACCCGCCCCCGGCAAACGTGTTGTCAACGATAAGCGGCAGGTCGTATTTCTTTGACAGGGCTGCAAAGGCATCGAAATCGGGCACCACAAACCCAGGGTTGCCGATGGTTTCCAGGTAAAGCGCTTTGGTGTTTTCATCGATCAGCGATTCAAAATCACCGGTGTGCAGGCTTTTTGAGAAACGTGCGTCGATCCCGAGGTTTTTAAAGCTTACCCTGAACTGGTTCCATGAACCGCCATAGAGGTAGGGAGATGTGACAAAATTGTCACCCTGCCGCAGGATATTGTTGAGGGCGATGAACTGGGCTGCATGGCCGGAAGAGACAGCAAGGGCCGCCACGCCTCCTTCGAGGGCCGCCATACGTTTTTCAAATACGTCGGTGGTCGGGTTCATCAGCCTGGTATAGATGTTCCCGAACTCGTCAAGGTTGAAAAGCCTGGCGCCATGGGCAGAATCGTTAAACACGTAGGATGTTGTCTGGTAAATGGGAACGGCCCGTGAATTGGTGTCCCTGTCCGGTTCATGGCCTGCATGAACCTGTAATGTTTCAAAATGAGGTTTTGTTGACATATGGATTCGTGTTTAGTATTAAGTAATTGAATATCATATTTTAATCATGGTTTTTCAATAAACTGAGATGAATGAATCATTTGCAGGGCCGCATCCCGGTCGCGGCGGTCCACCACGAGGTATGCTGAAACGGGGGAGGCGCCCATCACGATGGTCTGCAGGTTGATATGCCGTGCACCCACCGCCCCGATGATGCGGGCCATGATGCCTGCCTGTTCCATGATACCTTCACCAACCGCGGCGATCACTGAGATTTCACCGGTTGCGGTAATTTCTGCGGTGGCGTTTATGGAGGTCCGGTCGATGCTCCGATGAGCCCGTGCAAGGTCTTTTTTTGAAAGCAGGATGTTGATGGCTGTCTGGGAGGTGATCACCGATTTGATGTTGACCTTTTCCTGTTCCAGCCGGTTTGTTATTTCGGCGAGGATCCCGGGCCTGGCGCCCACCCCGGCGCCTTTAATCCGGAGCATGCCAAAATCGTCGCTGTAGGTGATGCTCTTGATCACACCGGGATGGACCTCACGGTACCCATTGATGATAGTGGAAGGGACAATTTCCCTGGAAAACGTATCGATGTTCATTATCCGGAGTGGTATTTTGGCCTTTACAAGCGGGCTGACAGTTTCAGGGTGCAGTATCCGGGCACCGAAATAGGCCAGTTCGGCCGCTTCATTGTAGCTCAGCTTGCCGATCCGGGAAACACCCGGAACGATGCCCGGGTCTGCGGTCATGAAACCGTCCACATCCTTCCACACATCCAGCGAGGCGGCCCCTGTGCAGCGGGCAATGGCGGCGGCTGTATAATCGCTGCCCCCGCGGCCGAAGAGATTCACCTCCCCGTAAGGAGAGATGCCGTAAAACCCGGGCACCACGTAGATCTTATTTCCCGACAGCCTGTTTTTAACCCGGGAGGCAGATCGTTTAAAGTCGACGGTGGCGAACCCGAAGTTTCCGTCTGTCAATAGTTCCAGGTTTTCCGGAAGCACCTCTTCTACATCAAATCCTTTTTCCATAAGTACTTTTGATGTGACCAGGGAACTGAAACGCTCGCCGTAGCTGAGGGCGAGGTCATGAAGGGCATCACTGACGCTGCTGGTGGCATGGATCTGATCCATTACCTCCTTCAGTTCCCCGATGCGCCGGTCCATTTCAGTTTCGGCCTCCAATTGCAGTTTCCCCGGTTTAATGTTTTCAAGGATCAGCCTTGACTGGATGGAGTGGATGTGCCGAAGGAAATCATCTGCCTCAGACGGGGCCGTTACCGCCTTTTCAAGGTTCGAAAGCAGTTTGTTGGTAAGACCGTGAAATGCGGAGACGACGATCACCAGGCGCTGGTCATAAGACTTTACGACCCGTGCCAGCCTCATATAATCATGGTGGTTTTTCAGGTTTGAACCACCGAATTTGGCAACAATGAATTTTTTCATTTGGAATAATATTTTTTCATGGAAATTTTATGCACTGCTGATCCGCGATGAGCGGGTGTAAAGGGAAAGCAGGATTAATGCGGAATCGCGGTTAACCCTGCCAGCGCATAGACATATGGGAAGCGACGGCAGTTACCGTGCCGGGGTGGAACAGTATACCAATAAACGCAGGAGTGACCTGGCTGGCCGGGAACAATTGAAACAGGATGATCGTGTTCATGATTTCAAGGTGTTATGTTTATAATTCCCTTTCCGAAAACCGGGTCGGGGCAGGTATTAGCACCTTGCTGTTACACGTAGGTTGCTAGAGTTTCACAGAGCCTGTTCTCTCCACTCTTCTGTATAAATCAAACACCTTTCTGAAAGGGAAAGATGCAATGATTTTGCGGGTGCAAATATACATTTATTATTATTAGGCACTGTTGTCCGGTAAAACTTTAAAGTAGGGTTGGCCGGTTATGACCAACCCAT
>CAYOBW010000245.1:0-10817 GCA_964402115.1 uncultured Victivallales bacterium | reverse complement strand
CTTGAGGCTCTGCATCTTGGCCGCGCGGCGCGTCTTGCCGCCGGACTTGATCACCGCGGCGACCTGGTCGAAAACGCGCATGAAGCTCAGCGGCCCGGACGGCGTGCCGCCACCGGAAAGCCGCTCGCGGCTGCTGCGCAGGGTGCTGAGGTCCGTGCCCGTCCCGGACCCGTACTTGAACAGCATGGCCTCGGAACCGGCCAGGCGCATGATGTCCTCCATGGTGTCGTCCACGGACTGGATGAAACAGGCCGACGCCTGGGGGTAGCGGTAGGCATCCTCGGCCTGCACGACGCGGCGCGTCTGCGGATCCCAGCGGTAGGCCGCACGGTTCGAGGAGGTGCAGCCGTAAATGTGGTGCAAGCCCACGTTGAACCAGACCGGGCTGTTGAACGAGCCGTACTGGTTGACGCACAGGAAGCTCAGCTCGTTGTAGAAGGTCTCGGCATCCTCCGCCGTGGCAAAATAGCCGGCCGCCTTGCCGCATTCCGTGATCGTCCGCGTCACGCGGTGCACGAGCTGCCGGACGGAGGTCTCGCGCTGCTCGCTGCCGACCCGCCCGTAGAAGTACTTCGAGGTGACGACGTTGGTCGCCAGCATCGACCAGGATTTCGGCACTTCCACGTCGTCCTGGCAGAAGACGACCTTGCCCTTGTCGTCGCCAAATGCAGCCTTGCGGCGATCCCATTCGATTTCGTCAAAAGGCGCTACGCCCGGCCGCGTGAACACGCGCGGCACGCTCAGCCCCTTGACCGCCGCATGCTTCTCGTCCGCGCCGCCGCGCCGCCGCGTCTTGGCGCCTCCGCGCCGCGTCTTGACACCCAGTTCGGTCCCTTCCACAGCATCCTGAAAATCGAGCATGAACACTCCCCCAGAGTTGCATAAATGAAGCCCCGTCAAATACCTAGGTCGGATTTTGACCGGGGCGTTACGACCACCACATATGGTGTTAAGAGCAGCTACGAGCGGAGGATAGCCCCCACAGATTGTGTGGCTCAAGAAAAAAATACCGTGAAGTTTTTCACGACAGAAGGGCTTGTCGAAACCCGAGTTACCGGGACGGCTTTTTTCTGCCGCCAAGGCGGGGTGGTGGCTCTGGCGTGGGTCTCGTCAACGCGGAGATTGCATCCGCGGCGGCAAACCGGCACGATGGAGATTCAGGCGGGCGGCGGCGGGCGCACGGGGCGGCCGGACGCAACAGAAAGGGTGGTAACATGATGCGGCGAACGGGGTGGGTACTCGCGGTGGTGCTGGCGTGGGGCGTTCTGCGGACAGGGGCCGTGGAAGGGCTCTGGAACATGGAGGAACTGGCGGCGCCGCCACGGGCGGAGTGGGGGAGCGTGACCGGCCTGCTCCGGACAGTTTACTACGAGGGCGCGGCGTTCAGCGGCCGGGCCACCCGCATCTACGCCTGCTACGGGCGCCCCGCACAAGGCAGCGGCCCGTTCCCTGCCGTCGTGCTGGTGCATGGCGGCGGCGGGAAGGTTTTCCCGGATTGGGTCACGCACTGGGCGAAGCGCGGGTATGTCGCGCTGGCCATGGACCTCGCGGGCCAGGGCCCCGCCGGACGCCTGCCCGATGGCGGGCCGGGCCAGGACGACGGCTCGAAGTTCCGCGATTTCACGCCCGAACAGGCGCGCGACATGTGGACCTACCACGCCGTCACGGCGGTCATCCGCGGCCACTCGCTCCTGCTGGCGCGGCCCGAGGTGGACACGAATCGCACGGCGGTGACCGGCATCAGCTGGGGCGGCTACCTCACGTGCATCGTGGCCGGCGTCGACCACCGCTTCAAGGCGGCGGTCCCCGTCTACGGCTGCGGTTTCCTGGGCGCTAACAGCTTCTGGGTTCCTGGCCACTTCGCGCGCATGCCGGAGGAGCGGCGGGCGCGGTGGCTGGCCTTTTTCGATCCTTCCAGCTACCTGGGCGACGCACGCTGCCCCATGCTGTTCGTCAACGGCACGTGCGACTTCGCCTATCCGCTCGACAGCTACAAGAAGTCCTACGAGCGTGTGAAAGCGCCGGTCGCGCTCAGCATCGAAATCAACCGGAAACACGGCCATTTCTGGAGCTTTCCGGAAGTGGACGCGTTCGTCGACCACCATGTCAACGGGGGCGCGCCGCTGCCCGCGATCGGCGCCATGCAGTGCGCGACGGGTGTCGTTTCCGCGGCGGTTGCCGGACCCGTGCCCATGGCCGCAGCCGAGCTGGACTACACGGCGGACACCGGCGTCTGGCAGAAACGCGCCTGGCGCAAGCTGCCCGCCGAAGTGCGGGATGGCCGCGTGAGCGCACGCCTGCCCGCGGAGCGGCCGCTGGTCTACTACCTGCGGGTGACCGATGCGCGCGGCCTCTCGGTCACCGCGCCGCATGTCGAATTGCCGGCTGCGCCGTGAGGCGAGATTCCCTTCAGTTTGGGCTGGACCACCGGTATGGAAATCGGGAGAGTCAAATGCGCGACTGGAGCCGCCTGGGGCGGATTCGCGGACAGCGGCGGACGGCGCGAAAGCAGGAGATGCTTATGAGACGGCAGAACATGGCGGCGGGTTTGGCGGCGGGCTTCTTCGTGGCGGCGGGGGTGACGCACGCGGCCGGCGACAGCGACATGGGCCTGCGGACGCGCGAGTCGTTCAATCGCGGCTGGCTGTTTGCGCGCTTCGGCCCGCAGCCCGACGCCAGCGTGCGGCTGGAACCGGGTGAGTCCGCCCCCATCGTGCGGGCGTCCTCCGAGGAGTCCGACAAGGGCCATGCCGCCGCGCTGGCGGTGGATGGCGATGCCGACACCCGCTGGTGTGCGGTGAACAGCCTGGCGGGACACTGGCTCCTGCTCGACCTGGGCCGCCGCGTGGAACTTGGCGCCATGGCCGTGCAGTGGGAGCGGGAAGGCGCGTACCGGTTCACGCTGGAAGGGTCGGATGACGGCAGCCGCGGCAGTTGGCGGAAACTCCTCGACGGCACGGGCGATCGTCCCGCGCGCCAGTCCGAGGAGTTCGCGCTGACCGATGCCGCGGCCCGCTACCTGCGGCTGACGGTCACCGGCATGACAGCCGGCCAGTGGGCCAGCATCTGCGAGTGGCGGGTCTTCGACCGGGCCAAAGCCCCGGTGGCGCCCCAGGCGCCTGCCGGCGCAGCGACCCAGCCGCCGCAGGCGGTGGCGTTCGACGATACGGCCTGGCGGCGCTTGGACGTGCCGCACGACTGGGGGGTGGAGGGGCCGTTTCGCGCCGATCTGCCGGGCAACACCGGCAAGCTCCCGTGGCAGGGGATCGGCTGGTACCGCAAGCATTTCACCGTGCCCGCGTCCGACGCCGGACGGCGGTGCTTCATCGACTTCGACGGCGCCATGGCCAACGCGCAGGTGTGGCTGAACGGGGAGCGCGTGGGCGGGTGGCCCTACGGCTACACCTCCTTCCGGCTCGAGCTGACGCCCTTCCTGAAGGTCGGGGAGGAGAACGTGCTGGCCGTGCGCCTCGACACCGTCCACTGGGGGTCGCGCTGGTACCCCGGCGCGGGCCTCTACCGCAACGTCTGGCTGGTCAAGACCGCGCCCGTCCACGTCGGCCACTGGGGCGTGCAGCTCACGACGCCGGCCATCACGGCGGCGCGTGGCGACGTGAAGCTCGTCGTGACCGTGGACAACCAGAACCAGGAGGCGGTGCAGGCGGAGGTGCGCACGGCGATCCATCCGCTGGCCGCCGACGGCGCGCCGGGCAAGGCCGTGGCCGAGGCGGCGGTGGCGCCCGTGACCCTGGGGGCGGCGGCGTCCGGCCGCGTGACGCTGAGCGCGGCCGTGCCCTCGCCCGCCTGGTGGTCCATCGAGCAGCCCCGGCTCTACGTGGCCCGCACGACCGTGACGGTCGGCGGGCGCGTGGTGGACGGCGAGGAAACCGTCTTCGGCTTCCGTACGCTTGAGTTTACGCCGCGCGACGGCTTCAAGCTCAACGGCAAGCGCGTCGAGATCCGCGGCACCTGCAATCACCACGACCTGGGTCCGCTGGGCGCGGCCGTGAACCGCCGCGCCCTCGAGCGCCAGGTGGAGATTCTCAAGGAGATGGGCTGCAACGCCTGGCGCACCTCCCACAACCCGCCCGCGCCGGAGCTGCTCGAACTGGCCGACCGCCTGGGCCTGCTCGTGCAGGTCGAGGCGTTCGACTGCTGGCGCTCCGGCAAGTGCGCGAACGACTACGCGCGGATTTTCGACACCTGGCACGAGCGCGATCTGCAGGCGATGGTGCGGCACTACCGCAACCACCCCTCCGTCTTCATGTGGAGCATCGGGAACGAAATCCACGAACAGAACGGCCCCGCCCTGGCCAAGCCGCTGGCCGACATTGTGCGCGCGGAGGATCCGACGCGCCCTGTGACCGCGGGCTGCAACAACGCGAACGCGGGCGTGAACGGCTTTCAGCAAGCCGTGGACGTCTTCGGGCTCAACTACCACACGGGCAGCTACGCGAAGCTGCTCGGCCACGCGGGCAACGAGAACAAGCCCTTCCACTCGAGCGAGTCCTCCTCTTGCATCAGCTCGCGGGGCGAGTACTTCTTTCCGCCCGCGCGGGGCGAGGCCTCGCGCGTGAACTTCCAGATCTCGTCGTACGACGTGGACGCCCCCGGCTGGGCCTGCCCGCCGGATGAGGAGTTTGCCGCGCTCGACCGCTTCCCCGCCTTCATGGGCGAGTTCGTGTGGACCGGGTTCGACTACCTGGGCGAGCCCACGCCTTACAACAACGACGCGAGCAACCTGCTGAACTTCAGCGATCCCGCGCAGCGCGCGGCGATGGCGGAGGAACTGAAACGGCTCGGCAAACTGGCCGTGCCGTCGGCAAGCAGCTACTTCGGCATCGTGGACCTCTGCGGTTTCAAGAAGGACCGGTTCTACGCGTACCAGGCCCGCTGGCGGCCGGAACAGCCGCAGGCGCACATCCTGCCGCACTGGAATTGGCCCGGGCGCGAGGGGCAGGTCACGCCGGTGCATGTCTACACCTCCGGCGACGAGGCCGAGCTGTTCCTCAACGGCCGCTCGCTGGGCCGCCGGCAGCTGGCTGCGTTCGCGTACCGCCTGCGCTGGGACGACGTCGTCTACCAGCCGGGCACGCTCAAGGTGGTGGCCTACCGCAAGGGGCGGAAGTGGGCCGAGGAGACGGTGAAGACCACCGGCGCGCCGACGCAGCTCCTCGCCGCCGCTGACCGCGAGCGCCTGCGCGCCGACGGGGAGGACCTCGTCTTCGTGACCGTGACGGTGGCCGATGGCGAGGGCCTCGCCGTGCCGCGGACACACAACCTGGTCAAGTTCGCCGTCGAAGGGCCTGGCGAGGTCGTCGGCGTTGGCAACGGCGATGCCGCCAGCCACGAGCCGAACCAGGCCCTGCAGCGTAAGGCGTTCAACGGACTCTGCCTGGCCGTTGTCCGCACGCGGGCCGGACAGCCGGGACAGATTCGCCTTCGTGCGACGGCGGAAGGGTTACAGGCTGCGGATGTTACGGTACGTAGCGAGTAAGGAGCGGGTGTGAACAGAAAAGCGAAACGGAAGACCCAGCGGGAGGTGCGCGCGCTGACGGACGTCATCAGTCTGCAGGAGGACTTGCAGGCGTATGCCGTGTATATGGCCGAAGCCACCAAGGGGCGTTTGTGCCTGGCGCCGGGTACGGACGCGCTGAACGAGGCGTTGTCCGACGTGCTGTACGCGTGCGTGGGGGCCGCGACGCCCTGGTTGCCGGAGAGGCGCTTAAGTGTGGCTGCCTTGCCGCCGCTGGCGACCTGCGCCGTTCTGGCGTGGAACGCGCGGATAGCCAGTCCGCCGGAGCATCTGGCCAGCCTCCGCGCGGTCTTCGTGCTGACCCTGCGAACATGGACGGGCATGGAGGAGGTGGAGGCGCTGAACGTGTTCGAGAGTCTGCGCAGCGGGTTGCCTGACGGCGCCGGGCTGCACCGTCCCGCTGTCAGCGGCTTCCGCGTTGTGCAGCGTGGTGACGCCCTGGGGATCGAGGTGACGCACTGCGTGACGGTCAACTACGCCCTGTTCGCCCGGATCCTGAGCGGCGATACCGCCGGCGTGGATCCGGAGGTTGTGGCCGAGGTGCTCGCTATGCGGCGCGAGCCCGTCGCGGAGGCGCCTGCTCCGGCGGCGGACGAGGCGGGGGCCTGACGGGTGGACATGCGCGGGAGGGAACATGGCCTTGCGACACGGATGGGCATGGGTGGCGGCCGTGCTGGGCGCGCTGGTGCTGGGCGCCCAGGCTGAGGAAACCGGCGGCTTCCGGAAGTGGACCGCGCTGACCGGCCAGACGATTGAAGCGCGCCTCGTCGGCGTCAAGGACGGGCAGGCGCAGCTGGAGCTGCGCAACGGCAAGCTGATGGCCATCGCGCCCGAGCGGCTCGTGGACGAAGACCGCGTCATCCTTGCGCAGGCAGCTCCCGGCGCCGCGTCCGCCTCCCTGACCGTGCAGACCCTGGGCATGATCGTGGTGGAGGAGGTGGCGCTGGATGCCATGGGCTTCCTGGACGTCCTGGCCTACCTTGAAACGCGCAGTCGCGTGCCCGGCATCGCGCCGCAGGGGATCCGTACGGCCGTCAACCGGGACGTCGAGGTGGACAGCGTGCCGAGCGTCACCTTCGCCGCCGACAAGATCAGCCTGAAGTCCCTGGTCGAGGTTGTGGCCGAGAAGACGGGCCTGAAGTGGAGCCTCGTGAAGGGGGTCCTGGTTTTCGCGGCCTCGGATTACGCCGGCCAGCTGACGAAGCGCACCTACACGCTGCGCGGCGATCCGCTGGGCCTGGGGAGCGGGGACGAAGCCGAGTCGCACTTCCGGCGGCTGCTCGTCGACCAGGGGATCGAGTTCCCGCCCGACGGCACGCTGTCGTACGACGGCGGTAAGCGGGAATTGCGCGTGACCCACACCGACGAGGGGCTGGCCCGGATCGAGGATCTGCTGGCCCGCATGCAGCTGCTGGGCGGCCGCACGGCCTTTTCGCTGGCTGTGTATCGCCTGAGCGGCTCGCAGGCCGATGAAATCGGCCGCGCGCTGCCGGTCCCGGCCTCCGGAAACCGCGTTCGATCGGACGAGGCCATGACCGCTGCGTTGCGCGTATGGCGCGGCGTACGGCCGGCTTCGCCGGTCTGCCAGTTCGAGTTGGAGACGCCCTCCGGCAAGCGGTTCTCCGAGACGAAGACAGCCCGGCAAACCACGGTGACGGTCAGCGGCTTCGCCACCGCCCAGGCCGCCGCGGGGCAGGCCGTCGTCACCTTCCAGGCCGCGATCGCGGGCGGCGCCGGCACGCCCGCTCAGGCCTGCGGCGGCGCGGCCGAACTGGCCGCGGGCCAGACTGCCCTGCTCATGGCGCGCGTGGACGCGCCAGTCTCGCCACCCGCCGCCCGCCGGACGGAGCGCACCGAACGCTACGTCACCGAGGTCACCGTCAAACGCGTCAGCGCGGAGTGACGCACGGCGCGCGTTTCCGGCTGCTTTTCCGGCTTGCGCCGCGGCTTTGTTAATGCTATGGGTATGGTGTCAATTCAAGTGCGGAAAGGGTTCGAGGCGTGGTAGCGAACGGACAGACAGCGGGCGTCGTTTTCGACATCAAGCGTTTTGCGGTGCATGACGGGCCGGGAATTCGCACGGCGGTGTACTTCTCGGGCTGTCCCCTGCGCTGCGCGTGGTGTCACAACCCCGAGGGCCTCGCGCTGCAGCCGGATGCGCCGAAGGCGGACCTGGAGGCGCAGGGGGTGACGCGCGGCTTCTCCGGGAAGGTGACCGTCGCGGCGGTCATGGCCGAGCTCGAGCGCGACCGCGTCTACTACGAGCAGTCCGGCGGGGGCATCACCCTCTCCGGCGGCGAGCCGCTCATGCAGCCCGACTTCCTGCAGGCGCTGTTGCGGGCGTGCCGGGCCCAGGGCTGGCATACGGCCTTGGACACGTGCGGGCACGCGCCGGCTGCCGTCGTGCGCTCCGTGCTGCCGCTCGTGGACCTGTTCCTCTACGATCTGAAGCTGCTCGACGACGCCGAGCACGAGGCGCATACCGGCGTGTCGAACGCCCTGATCCTGGCCAACCTGCGGATGCTGCTGGCCGCGGGGGCCGCCGTGCAGGTGCGCCTGCCGGTGGTGCCCGGCTACACGGATACGCCGGCGAACGTGGACGCGCTCGTGCGTCTGCTGGCGGAACTGCCGGGCTGCCGCGGGATTGGGTTGTTGCCGTATCACCGGGCCGCCACGGCCAAGTACGAACGGCTGGGGCTGCCGTACCGCCTGGCCGGCGTGCCGCCGCCGACCGCGGCACGGCTGGGCGAGTTGCGCAAGCGTTTCGAAGCGCACGGCTTGTCCGTGCGCGTGGGAGGTTGAGCATGAACGAGAGAATTCGCAAACTGCGTGAGGCCACGCTGGCCGCCGTACCCCGCATCTCGGCCGAGCGTGCCCTGCTGGTGACCCGCGCCTACCAACGCCAGGATGTGCGCCAGGCCTCCGTGCCCGTGCAGCGGGCGCTGGTGTTCCAGGCGATCATGAGCGGCAAATCGCTCTACGTGGGGGAGGGGGAGCTGATCGTTGGCGAACGCGGGCCGGCGCCGGCCGAAGTGCCGACCTACCCGGAGATCTGCCTGCACACGCTCGAGGACCTCGACATCTTGGACAGCCGGCCCAAGATCTCCTACCGCGTAGATGCCGCCACGCGCGCGGCGCATGCCGACGAGGTGATGCCGTTCTGGCAGGGCCGCGCCCAGCGCGACCGCCTGTTCAGCGAAATGGCGCCGGAGTGGCTCGCGGCGTACGAGGCCGGCCTTTTCACCGAGTTCCAGGAGCAGCGCACGCCGGGGCACACCGTGCTGGGCGACAAGATCTACCGCAAGGGCTTTCTCGACATCAAGCTCGACATCCGCCAGGCGCTGGCGGCGATCGACGTCTTCGGCGACCCGGCCGCTCTCGACAAGCGCGAGGAGCTGCGCGCCATGGACATCGCCGCCGACGCGCTGCTGGGCTATGCCCAGCGCTACGCCGACCAGCTCGAGACGCTGGCCGGGCAGGCGGACGATCCCGCGCGGCGCGAGGAGCTGCGGCAAATGGCGCAGAACTGCCGCCGGGTGCCGGCCTGTCCGCCGGAGACGTTCTGGCAGGCGCTGCAGTACTACTGGTTCGTGCATGTCGGCGTGATCACCGAGCTCAACCCGTGGGACTCCTTCAATCCCGGGCGGCTCGACCAGCACCTGTGGCCGTTCTACGAGCGCGAGCTGGCCGCCGGCACCCTCACCGAGGACCGGGCGCGGGAACTGCTGCAGGCTTTCTGGGTCAAGTTCCACAACCATCCGGCGCCGCCCAAGGTCGGCGTGACCGCCCGCGAGAGCGGCACCTACACGGATTTCGCCCTGATCAACCTGGGAGGCGTGAAGGCCGACGGCTCGGACGCGGTCAACCCGCTGACGTACATCATGCTGGATGTGATCGAGGAGATGCGGCTGCTGCAGCCGAGTTCCATGGTCCAGCTCAGCAAGAAGAACCCCGAGCGGTTCATCCGGCGCGCCCTGCGGATCGTCAAGACCGGCTTCGGCCAGCCGTCCATCTTCAACACGGACGCGATTGTCCAGGAGCTCGTCCGGCAGGGCAAGGCGGTCGAGGACGCCCGCCGCGGCGGGGCCAGCGGCTGCGTGGAAAGCGGGGCCTTCGGCGTGGAAGCCTACTTCCTGAGCGGCTACTTCAACATCCCGAAGGTTCTCGAGATCACGCTCAACAACGGCGTGGATCCCCGCACGGGCCGGCGGATCGGCGTGGAGACCGGCGATCCGCGCGGCTTCGCGACGTTCGACGCCCTCTACGCCGCCTTCGAGCGGCAGCTGCGCCACTTCATCGAGATCAAGATCGCCGGCAACAACGTGATCGAGCGGCTGTACGCGAAGTACATGCCCGTCCCGTTCCTGTCGCTGGTGATTGACGATTGCGTCGCGCGCGGCCTGGACTACCACAGCGGCGGGGCGCGCTACAACACGACGTACATCCAGGGGGTGGGGATGGGCAGCGTGACCGATGCGCTGTCGTCCATCCGGTTCAACGTCTTCGACCAGCGGCGCTGCACGATGGATGAGCTGCTGGCCGCGCTGGCGGCGGACTTCGAGGGCCACGCCGCGCTGCTGGCGAAGGTGCTGAACGAGACGCCGAAATATGGCAACGACGACGACCGGGCCGATTCCCTTGCGCGGCTCGTGTTCGCCAGCTACCACGGGCTCATCGACGGCCGGCCGAACGTGCGCGGCGGTACGCACCGCGTGAACCTGCTGCCGACGACGGTGCATGTCTACTTCGGCGCCGTGACCGGCGCGCTGCCGGATGGCAAGCGCGCGGGCGTGACGCTTTCGGAGGGCATCTCGCCCGTGCAGGGCGCCGACCGCAAGGGCCCGACCGCCGTGCTGAATTCGGCGGCGAAGCTGGACCACGTGAAGACCGGCGGCACGTTGCTGAACCAGAAGTTCACGCCCGACCTGCTGGCGGACGAAGAGGGGATCGCCAAGGTGGCCCACCTCGTGCGCGGCTACTTCTGCCAGGATGGACACCACATCCAGTTCAACGTGGTCTCACGGGAAACCCTGCGCGCGGCGCAGCGGGAGCCGGAGCGCCATCGCGACCTGATTGTGCGCGTGGCGGGCTACAGCGACTACTTCGTCAACCTGACGCCCGAGCTGCAGGAGGAGATCATCCACCGCACCGAGCACGAGGCGCTGTAGGGCGCGGCCGCACCCCCTCCTCGCGTCGGGGGCTACGGGGGCATTCGGCCTGCGCTGCCGCGGCCTGATCTTGGAAGAGGAGGCTCTTGCAGAACCCCGGTGGGGTGTTTGCA
>CAYOBW010000244.1:0-10830 GCA_964402115.1 uncultured Victivallales bacterium | reverse complement strand
GCGGCAAGAGCCTGAACACCGACTTTCGCCCACCGAGCGCCGGACCGTACGTGTTTAATGAAACGCAGCTCGCTGCTTTCCAAAAGCAGGGCAAGGACCTCGCGGCCATGAAGGCGGCGAAGGAGAAGGAAACCGGCGTTTACTACCGGCTCATGGTCGAGCATGTGAAGAAGGTGCTGGCCGACATCAAACGCGTGGTGCCGGATTACGATGCCGCGCAGGGTTACGAACTGGCGGGGTTTGTGTGGTTCCAGGGCTGGAACGATATGGTGGACTCCGGCACCTATGCGAATCGCGACAAGCCCGGCGGCTACGATGCCTACAGCACGGCGATGGCGCACTTCATTCGCGATGTGCGGAAGGATTTGAACGCGCCGAAGCTGCCGTTCGTCATCGGCGTGCTTGGCGTTGGCGGGCCGACGGCGGCATATGGCTCCGACCAGCAGCGCTACAAGGCGACGCACCAGCATTTCCGCGATGCGATGGCGGCGCCGGCGCAGTTGCCCGAGTTCAAGGGCAACGTCGCGGCCGTTCTGACGGAGAAGTACTGGGACCTCGAGCTGACCGCGGCCAAGGCCAAGGACAATGAAATCAAGCAACGGGCGAAGAAGCTCGCGGCAGAGGGCGCATTGAAACCCGCCGAGGAGAAGGCCGCGCTTGAGAAACAGCGCACCGAAGGCCTCACGGAGCGGGAGCGGCAGGTACTCGAGAAGGGCATCTCCAATGCCGAGTTCCACTATCTCGGCTCGGCCAAAATCCTCGGTGGTATCGGCAAAGGCCTGGCCGAGGCGCTGGCGGAACTCAAGCAATTCAAGAGCACAAACTGATGAAACCCTCGCGCCTCTCGCTCGCCCTCGCAGCCCTCCTCGCCGCGCCACTTCCGCCATGGGCCGCTGGCAAGGGCCAGCCGATGACGATCCCCGACTTCACTCAAGGCGGCGCCATCCCCACAGGCGCAAAGCACGACTGGAATCTCGGCCCCACGGGGCTGCGCGGGTGGATGTTCTGCGACAAGATGGTGACCACCGATGCGCGGCAGATTTCCATCACCAAAGTGGAGAAGGGGTCGCCCGCAGATGGCATCCTCGCGGTCGGGGACGTCATCCTTGGTGTCAGCGGCAAACCGTTTTCCTACGATCCGCGCACCGAATTCGGCAAAGCGCTCACCACCGCCGAATCCCAGGCGGGCGGAGGGAAACTGATGCTGACCCGCTGGCGAACCGGCAAGACGGAGGAGATCACGGTCAAACTGCCGGTTCTCGGCGCCTACAGCGCCACCGCACCCTACGACTGCCCGAAGTCCCAACGCATTCTCGAACAGGGGTGCAAGGCGCTTGCCGATAAAGTTGCGCAATCCACGGATGAAGAGGATCCCATCGTGCGCTCCCTCAATGCGCTCGCCTTGCTGGCCAGCGGCCACTCCGCCTACCTCCCGCTGGTCAAGAAAGAAGCCCAATGGGCGGCAGACTACACGGAGGATGCGATGCAGACGTGGCATTATGGCTACGTCATGCTGCTACTCGCCGAGTATGTGATGGCGACCAACGACCAGTCGGTCATGCCGGGCCTGCGGCGTCTCGCACTGGCAGCCGCCAAGGGTCAGAGTGCGGTCGGTTCGTGGGGCCACCGGTTCGCCATACCCGATGGCCGCCTCGGCGGCTATGGGATGATGAATTCTCCGGGCATGACGCTGACCATTGGGTTGGTGATGGCCCGTGCGGCGGGCGTGAAAGACCCGGCGTTGGACCGCGCGATCGAACTCAGTGCCCGCTTTCTGCGATTCTACATCGGCAAAGGAGCGGTCCCTTACGGCGACCACCACCCGTGGATCGAAACCCATGACGACAACGGCAAGTGCGGAATGGCCGCCGTCCTGTTCAACCTGCTCGGCGAGGCGAAGGGCGCGGAGTTCTTCTCGCGCATGAGCGTCGCCTGCCACGGACCGGAGCGCGACACCGGGCACACTGGCAATTTCTTCAACATCCTATGGTCTTTCCCGGGCGTGGCCCAGTCCGGCCCCCGTGCCACGGGAGCTTGGTTTCAGGAGTTCGGTGCGTGGTACTTCGACCTTGCACGGCGCCGGGACGGGACCTTCATCCACCAGGGACCGCCTCAAACGGAAGAGGACAGCTACGCCGGCTGGGACTGCACCGGCGGCTACCTGCTGGCCTATGCGATGCCGCTGAAGAGAATTTGGCTAACCGGCAAACGTCCGGGTGTCGCGCCGCAGGTCGACGCCGCCGCTGCGCAAGCACTCATCCTCGATGGCCGCGGCTGGAGCAACAAGGACCGCAACAGCGCCTACGACAAGCTCGGCGGGGACCAACTTCTGGAACGCCTTGGCAGTTGGTCGCCAGTGGTCCGCGAGCGTGCCGCGATGGCGCTGGCCCGCCGCAAGGAGGACCCCATGCCGGCCTTGCTCAAAATGCTTGATTCCCCGCGCATCGAATCCCGCTACGGCGCCTGCCAGGCCCTGATCGCCCTGCGGGCGCGTGGAGCGCCGGCCGTTGAAGCACTGCGCAGATCGTTGGCGGAACAAGACCTCTGGCTGCGCATCAAGGCCGCCGACGCCCTGGCAAGCATCGGTCTTCCCGCCAGGCAAGCGGTGCCGCAACTCCTTGAACTGCTGACGCAGGTGGACAAGGAGCACGATCCGCGCGGCATGCAGCAGCGGTATCTTTCGTTCGCCCTTTTCGATGAAGGTGGCGAGCATGCTGCCGGGATGCTCAGCCGGTCACTTGACGGAGTGGATCGCGAGGCGCTCTACACGGCCGTCAGGGCCGGGCTTAAGAACCAGGATGGCCGAGCCCGGGGCAGCATTGGCTCAGTTTATCGCAATCTGTCCGCCGAAGACATCAAGCCCCTGTTGCCCGCCATCTACCAGGCGGTCATCGAACCGGCGCCCAGTGGGGAAATGTTTGCCGATTCGATCCGTGTAGAGGGACTGCGCCTCCTGGCCAAACATCGGATCGAGGAAGGCATCGGCGCCTGCGTGAAGTACACGCGCGAACAGAATCCGTGGGACAGCCAGGAGCGCACACCTGTCTTGATGAAAATCCTGCTCAGCTACGGCACCCACGCCAAGTCGGTCATTCCCGAGCTCAAGAAGATTGCCGACTACTTTGAGAAAGACGAGAAGGACTTTCCCAGGAATCTGATGATCATGAAGGCCAAGTGCGTGCGCGAAACGATCCGGGCGATTGAAGCTGCGACGGAATCTCCGGAACTCGTCATTCTGAAATAGGGAAAGGCGGCCAAGCAACCGTCGGGCGACCCGACCCCGCGAACCAGACAGGCAAACCATGATATACCCAGCGTCCATCGCCTTCACCACCCTGCTGTTTTGCAGCGCTCCGGGCGCCACGCGGCTCCAGGCCGCGCCTGCTGCCGCGCCCGGCGCAGCGTATTACACCGGGGAGAAGATCTATCAGTCGCGTCCGGACCCCGCCCGCGACACGCCCTTCGGCTGTATCGGCGCGTGCGGCCTGCTGGCGCGGGTTTACCCGGGCGTGACCGTCAAGGTCGAGCAGACGATGCCCGGCTCGCCGGCCGCTGGCAAGTTCAGCAAGGGCGAGACCATCACGGGGATCAACGGGGTCGCGCTCAAGGGCCTCAATCCCTTTGTCGCGCTGGGCAACGCGCTCACCAAGGCCGAGGCCAGCGACGGCCGGATGGTCTTCGATGTCACCTCCGCGGACGGCAAGGCGGAGCGGAAGGAAACCGTTACCATCCCCGTGCTGGGCGCCTATGGCCAGACCTGGCCTCTCGACTGTGACAAGTCCAAGAAGATCATCGAGCAGGCCGCCGGGTTCTATGCCGACCCGAGGAAGTTCAACGAGGGCGGCATTCCCGGCGCGCTGGCGAGCCTCTTCCTGCTTTCCACGGGAGACGACAAGTATCTGCCGCGGGTGAAGGCCTATTTCGACGCCTTCCCCAAGGATGTGCGCAAGATCGGTGATCACACTTGGAACAACGGCTACAACGGAATCGCCTGCGGAGAGTACTACCTCCGTACCGGCGACGCTTCGGTGCTGCCGATCCTGCAGTACTATTGCGACGACGCGAAGGAACGCCAGAAGTTCGGCTGCAGTTGGACGCACTGGGGCCAGGGTATCAATCCCGGCTATGTCGCCAGCGGCCTGATGAACCCGGCCGGCGCGCAGTTGCTCACCACGCTGCTGCTGGGCAAGGAGTGCGGCGTGAACGTCGACGACGAGACCTTGCTCGGGTCACTCCGGTTCTTCTATCGCTTCGCCGGTCACGGCACGGTCGCCTACGGCGATCACCGCGGCGAGGGCGGACTCGGCTCGAACGGAAAGGACGGCATGATCGCCGCCGCCATGCAGATCGCCACGGGCGCCCGGGGCGATGTCACCAGCTACGAAAAGGCCCGCCAGTATCTGGCCCTGTCGATGATCGACAGCTACCCGCTGCTCGTGATGGGCCATGGCGACGAAGGTCGCGGCGACGGCATCTGGCGCGGCATCACCACCTCCTACCTGATGAAGGAGAAGCCCGCCCTCTACCGCGAAGCCATGGATCGGCTTACCTGGTGGCACGATCTGAGCCGCGAACCCGGCGGCAGCATCGGCATCGCGACACTGGCCTGGGGCGACGGCAGGATCGGTTCCTCCGGTCCCGGCATGGGGCTGTCCTACACGGCGCCGTTGCGCACGCTGCGCATCACCGGCGCGCCGCGCTCGAAGCACGCGAAGGACTTCACCCTGCCCGAGAACCCTTGGGGCACCGCGGCCGACAGGGCCTTCCTCTCGATCGACCACAACCCGAAATACTCCGACTACGGCCCGGACGAGCCCGCCCATGTTCCCTTTTATGCCTTGGGCGGCGCCTATCACAAGCCGGAGAAAGATCTCAACAGCCTGCCGCGTACAACGCTGCTGAAGAACATCTATCACCGCAACTACATGATCCGCACGCAGGCGGGCAAGGCGCTGCGCGAGGTCGGAGCGTACGACGAACTGGAGAGACTCCTGCGCGATCCCGATCCGCGCGTGCGGCGTGCGGCGCTCGACGGCCTGATCGATTACAACTACTGGTTCAGCATCGGCCGCAACCCGATCCCGACGGAGAAACTCTCAGCCGCGATGTTGGGCGCGATCACCGGGATGCTAGCGGATCCCGCCGAGTCGTGGTGGGTGGTCGACGGCGCGCTGATGGCGCTCAAGTTCGCGCCGCCGCAGGACATCCAGGCGCGACTGCCGCTCGTCATGCCATGGACGAAGCACGCCGACTGGTGGCTGCGGGAGTCCGCCTTCCTGGCGCTTTCGGGGCTTGAAAAGGACGACCCCCTCTACCTCGGGATCCTGCCCACGCTGTTGACAATGTCGACCGGCGAGTACCACACCCAGCCGCGCGAGAGGATGATGAATCACCTCGAAGGGGTCTTGAAACGCAAAACACCGGCCAGCCCCGCGGGCAAGCTGATCGTCGCGGGGCTTCAGAAGTCCATCGCAACGAGCGCGATCAAGAGCGGCCCGCGCTCGTCCGAGGGCTCATTCAATGTCATCCAGACTGTCAGAACCTGCCTGCAAAGCGAACCCGCGACCGCCGTGGCGGTCGCCCAGATGCTCCAGGAGCGCATGAACGAGTTCGGCACCGGCGATCTCGTCGCACTCGTGGCGGTACCGAACGCGAACCCCGAGGGCCGACCCTGCGGTCTCTTCACGACGCTCGAAAAACTGCCTCCCCCACAACGCGAGGAACTCACCGACATTCTCTTCAAGGTCTACCGCCAGGAACTCATCAAGCGCATGAACGCGGAGCAAGGCGAGAACCCGGAACTGGTGGACACGATCATTGACCTGACCAAACTCAGGAACCCCGGCGCCGGCTGGAAACCACTCGGCAAGGCGCCACCGGCGGCACGCAGCTGGCGGTTCATGTCTTTCGACCCCCTGACCGAGAAGGACCGCGTGCACCCCCGCGAGAAAAGACGCTTCCGCGACATCCAGTTGCCCGACGAACTGAAGGGCTGGCACGCTCCCGACTACGATGACAGCAAGTGGAAGCAGGGCGGCTCACCCATCGGCACGGGTGACTTCAAACAGGGCGGCGTCTCCTTCCCGAACAAATCCGACTGGGGCAAGGGCGAGTTCCTGGTGATGCGGACGACCTTCGAGGTTGATGTTCTGGACTGCGACTCCTACCGGCTGAGCATCCTGGCCCGGCAAGGCTTCCGCGTTTTCCTCAACGGCCACGAGATCCACGCCTACGGGTGGTGGAAGGACATGCCTCACTACCGGCCCATCGTCCTCGGCGCCGGCGAGATCAAGCATCTCAAGCCGGGCGGCAATGTTCTGGCGGCCTATGGCAATGTGGAATACGACAGCAAGACCCAGGCGCCGTGCGGCCAGATGGATCTCTGCATCGAGGGCCTCAAGAAGTCCGACCTCTGACAAGCTGCACGACTAGGAAATGGTTCTTGTTGGGTCCGTCCCGACTGCTCTGGAAGGGGTTCTGCGGGAGCCGCAGCCTGCCGACCTCACAGACACTTCAGCACTCCCGTTCCCGTGATGAACGCTGGCGAGCCGGCCGCGCAATATGCGCCAGCGGGCTGGAGTTTCCCGCCCAGCGTGAGTTTCCCAACCCGCATTTCACCCTTGAAGCGCAGCTCCAGGATCGCGCCATCGGAAACAGACACATCCGTTGCCGGACCCAGGCTGCGCACATTCGCAAGGGACAGGGTGCCCTGCGTCACGGTCGTCGGGCCCGTGTAACTGTTCTTGCCGGAGAGCGTCCAGGCGCCGGAGCCCGCCTTGGCAAGCGCCGTCGTCGCAATGCCTGCTCGGTCATACGGATTGACGATATTGCCGGCCATTTCACCCGTGCCGGCGGTGTCGCCCTTGAGCACGACGGTCTTGTTGGCGCCGTAGCCGGAGATCACGAACGCGCTGGTGAGCTTCAACGGACCCGTGCCGGACTGGTCGAAGGTCACGGTTGACGCCTTTCCCGCGAGATTGATCACGCGATCACAGGTTTCCCCAGCGCCGGTGTAGACCAGGCTGCATGCACCGTCGCCGCTGCCCATGACGATTTCGCCGGCCTCCACGTCTGTCGGCGCACCCAGGCTGCTGCTGGCCTGGCCGTTGACGACGTTGTTGAGCGATGCCACGCTCAGCGTGCCGCCCTCCAGAATCGTCGGCCCGGTATACGTGTTGTCGCCGCTGAGTCGCAGCGTTCCGACGCCGCATTTCCTGAGCACAAACGCGCCGCCGCCGAAGCCTCTGGAGTCCGCTACATGGGCCGACACCGTGACCGGCTCCCCGGCACCGGCGGTGTCCAGGCAGAGCACCGAGCGGGCCATCAAGCCGTTGGCCTTCACCGCTGTCGTGAGATTCTCGATCAGCGCGCCGATTTGAGCGCCCGTGAACTCGCCGGGCCCGCCCACGCACAGCCGAAGCGTCGCCGCCGGGGCCACGGTGATCCTGGCCGGAGTCCAGCTCGCCGGATCCGCGTGGTAAAGCGACAAGGCCTTGAGCACGCGCAGCGTGCCCAGCCTGACAATGGTGGCGCCGGTGTACGTGTTGGTGCCACACAGCGTCACCTGGCCGCCGTTCACAAGCCCGAATCCGCCGACGGAGCCCACCTGCGTAAAGCCGCCCGGCCCGGCCATGCGGCCCCTGAGCACAAAATCGGCATAGGAAGTGATGCGCGTATCCCCGTTGAGCGTGATCGCACCGTTCCAGCTGTCACCGAATCCGTTGCCGGCATTGATCGTGCCCCCGTTCAGAATGAGCGGGTTGGCTCCGTTGACATGCTCGAGATCGAGCGAGGCGTCCCCGTTCAGCGTGATCGGGCCGGACCCGAGGCCCGCATCCGCCACATACAGGTACAGCGACCCCCTGTCGATCACGGTTCCGCCGCGGAAGGTGTTCTTTACATGGGTGATCCGCAGGCGACCGTCCCCGTTCTTGGTCAGGCTGCCCGTACCGGAAACCAAACCGCCAAGCGTCAGGTCACCGCTGCGGGCCACACTCACGGTCACGTCGGTCGCGAGTGCGACCGGCGCAGCAATCGTTGCCTCACGCGGCGCGTTCTGGTCGATCCGGGGCGGGGCGGAGCCTGCGCCGTTGGCGACGAACGCCAGGCCCTTGCCAGCGACATTCACGGCTGGCCCGCTGAAACTGAGCTGGTTGAGCACGAAGCCCTCACTCAGGTCATTCGTCACGGTGAAGCGGCCCGGCTTGTCGAACTCGAGTCTGTAATCCTGCCGCCCTCCGACGTCGGGAGCCGACGCCGCGGCAAGCTGATTCGACCAGCAGGAACTGTCGCTCCAATGGCCCGCCGCCGCGCTATTCCACTTGAAGACACGGGCCGGACTGCTCCCGGTCACGGCTGCGACACTGTCGGCCGGCACGTCCTGGGCCGCGCGGCTCGGCGTCTTGTTCTCAGCGGCGGGCGCGGTCATCCCCGGCATGTCCTTGTGCGGCGCCAGGCAGGGCTTGTCTTCACGGGCCAGTACTGGGGCGCCCGACTCCTTGAACTCAGGCCTGGTCGGCGGCAGCTTCGCGGCCCTCGCCGGATCGATGTAGGCCGACAGGTCGCGCAACGCGATGGCTTTGTAGTTGTTGTCCTTCAGGTACTGCATCATCGCCCTGAACACCGCGGGGTCCAGGGAACAGGCGGGATGCTCCATGTCCGGCACGCCGTGGAAGCAAATCACAACGACTTTCCCGCCCGTCGCCTGCCGCACGCTGCTGACGAATTCCTCAACCGTACCGCCCCCCATGCACGGCACATCGAAGGGGTTGTCCACCGTCGGCCTGTACGGGCGGAAATGGCCGCCCCGGCCGAAGATGTACCCGTTGGCCGCCAGTTGCGGGTAGGTGCCGGTGTTCACCTGGAAGACGGGCCAGGCTACGGTCGTCGGCTTGGGAACGTTGTTCGCCAACAACGCATCCTCCAGGCTCAGAAAACCCGCGATTCCCGAACCCCCTGCATGGCCCGTGGTGTGGTTGCCTATTTCGAACCCGTCAGCAGCCATGGCTTGCATCTGCCGCCAGGTCAGGTACCAATCCTTGCGCGTGCGAAACGAATCGAAGTCGCAGACGTAGAACGAGCCGCCGAACCCGAATGACTTCAGGATCGGGGCCACAACGGTCGCATGGCTGGCACACCCATCGTCGAACGTGAGCACGACAAGCTTATCGGGAATCGGCTTGATCACGATTCCGTGCGGGTCCGACTCCGCTGGTGACTGCCCGAAGGCGCCGGCACACAGCAGGCTGACGGCGACGCACGTGAAGGCGTTCTCGTTCATGGCCGCGCATCCGCGTCGGCAGCGGTCACAAGGAACACCGAATGAACCGGTGGCAGCTTCACACGCACCCGGGTCACGGTTCCGCCCTTGCTGGAGACGTGCTCGTGCTCGCACACACCCATACTCCCAGCATGCGGATCCCAGACCTCCGGCGCCAGTTCGCCTCGCAGACGCACCTGGATATCGACCTCCTCATCGGAAGAGTTGGCGAAGAAGTACAGCGCCAGTCCCTCCTTCACCTTGTGGATGTAGGAGAGATTGCCACCCTTGACCGGCTGTTCCCGCTCGATCACGACATCGCCATCCGGCAGCGCCTCGGCGAGCACGGCTGCCAACGCCGTGGCCCGCGGCTGGGGCAGGAACCACGCCCGACCGCCCCTGGCATTGCGGTGGCAGGCAGGTGCAGCCGGCTGGAAAAGGCTGCGCCCGTCGCCGCCAAGCACCTCCCACTCCCAGACGGACGCGCTGTCCGAGGCAACCGCGTCCATGAGCAGCCGCACCCTGGTGGTGGTCACCGGGGCAAAGACGTCCTGCTTCCGCGCGCCGATCCGCTCGCCCCGCGCCTGATCCTTCCAACCGGCGCCGTCCCACGTCTGGATCCGATAGCCGCGCACGCGCTCCTGGAACTCCCGCACCACGGAGCCCGCGACGACCTGCTCGCGGCCGAGATCCAGCTCCAGCCATTGCGCGCCGGGGTTGCCATCGGCCGCGTTCCAGCGCGACCCGGAGTCGCCATCCACGCTCATGGCGGGGTCGTAGCCCCCTCCGGCCCAGGTGGAGGACGCGCTGACCCGGGGCGCCGCGGTTTCCCGCGCACCCGCGTCGCCGAAAATCGCCGCCACCAGCTGCCGGACCTCCGCGTCCGCGCCGAACTCCGCCGCGCAGTCGGGCAGGCGGGTGGTGGCAATGACCTGTCCGCCCTGGTCGTAGAACGCCTTGACCTTGCGCAGGGTGTTCACGCTGATGGCCCGGGAGCCGGGAATGACAAAGGCGCGGTAGCGTTCCCAGTTGACCGCGTTCTGCAGTACAAGCGCGCCGGACGCGACCACGCAGCGCTCCTCCAGCACTTCCGGGTGGACGAACGTGAAGTCGCGCCGCGCCTCCAGCGACAGCGCCTCGCCCACCTGCATGTAGTCCGCCTCCGGGACCTCGACACAGCCCTGGTAGGGATTCCCGGGGCCGAACCAGGATCCCGCCTGGAGCGTGGCGATGGGATACAGCACCCCGATATCGGCCACGTGCCGCCCCCCCTGCAGCATGCGCTGGAGCCGGCCGATGTACGTGTTGTAGGCCCGCAGCTCGGGACCATAGACCGCTGCGTCCGGCGACAGATCCGGCTTGAAGACAATCGTAGCCGGGTCGTACCACACGGCATGCGGCACCATCGTGTTGATGCCCTTGGCGAACTGGTCCATCGCCTCCTTGTACAGGTTGGCGACGGGCATGTTGTTGATGCCGCCATAGCACTCGGTCACCACCTGCGGCCGGTCGTAGTTGCTGGCCGCCGAGCTGACGACCTTGTAGGCGCGGGAGGCGCGACCATACGCAAA
>CAYOBW010000243.1:0-10839 GCA_964402115.1 uncultured Victivallales bacterium | reverse complement strand
ACCTTCGCTTCGGCCCCGACGAGATCCACAGCCCGTACCTCTGCACGAAGGCGGACTTCGTGGCCTGCCACAACTTCTCGTTCCTCGAGAAGTACGACATGCTCTCGAACGCCAAGGATGGCGCCGTGTTCCTGCTCGCCTCGCCCTACAGCGCCGACGAGGTGTGGAGCCGGATGCCGGACGAGGTCGAACGCCAGATTATCGCCAAGCGCATCAAGTTCTACGTGATCGACGCGACCAAGCTGGCCCAGGACTTGGGCCTTGGCGCCCGCATCAACACGATCATGCAGACGTGCTTCTTCCAGATCTCCGGCGTCCTGCCGCCCGACCAGGCCATCGCCGCGCTCAAGAACGCGGTGAAGAAGACCTACGGCCGCAAGGGCGAGGAAATCGTGAAGATGAACTACAAGGCCATTGACGCGTCCATCGACGCGCTGCATCTGGTCAAGGTGCCCGCGCAGCCGGCCGGCAAGCTCAGCATGCCGCCAACGGTGCGCGATCCGTCCGCGCCCGATTTCGTCAAGAACGTCACGGCGCAGATCATGGCCCAGAAGGGCGACCTGCTGCCCGTGAGCGCCATCCCGGAGGACGGCACGTGGCCGACGGGTACGACGAAGTACGAGAAGCGGAACATCGCCGTCGAGATCCCGGAGTGGGACGCGGCGCTGTGCATCCAGTGCGGCCAGTGCTCGCTCGTCTGCCCGCACGCGGCGATCCGCATCCAGGCGTACGATCCGGCCCTGCTGGACAAGGCTCCGGCTTCGTTCAAGTCGGCCGACGCCAAGGGCAAGGAGCTGGCGGGGCTGAAGTTCACGGTCCAGGTCGCGCCCGAGGATTGCACGGGCTGCGGCGTCTGCATCGAGCGCTGCCCGGCGCAGCAGAAGGATCCGGCGACCAAGCAGCCCACCGGCCGCAAGGCGATCAACCTCGTCGAGCAGATCCCGGTGCGCGCGCGCGAAGCGGCGAACTTCGCCTTCTTCCTGGAGCTCCCGGACCTCGCCTCGAAGTACTTCAACCGTGCGACGATCAAGGGCAGCCAGTTCTGCCGGCCGCTGTTCGAGTACTCGGGCGCCTGCTCAGGCTGCGGCGAAACGCCGTACGTCAAGCTGCTGACGCAGCTTTTCGGCGATCGCACGATGATCGCGAACGCCACGGGGTGTTCCTCGATCTACGGCGGCAACCTGCCGACCACACCCTACACCAAGCGCGCCGACGGCCGCGGTCCGGCCTGGGCCAACTCGCTGTTCGAGGACAATGCGGAGTTCGGGCTGGGCATGCGGCTGGCGATGGACAAGTTCAACGTCTACGCGCTGGAGCTCGTCGGACGCCTGCTCGGCGGTTCCTGCTCGTGCGCCAACCTGCCGACTGACCTCCTCAGCGCCATTCGCGACGCCGACCAGTCCACGCCTGACGGGCTGGAAGCCCAGCGCGCCCGCGTGGCCGAGCTCAAAGCCTGGCTGCAGACGACTCCGGCGTCCTGCAAGGACTGCGCCCAGCTGGCGACGGTGGCGGACTACCTCGTGCGCAAGTGCGTCTGGATCGTCGGCGGCGACGGCTGGGCCTACGACATCGGTTACGGCGGCCTGGACCATGTGCTGGCGACGGGGCGGGACGTAAACGTGCTCGTGCTCGACACGGAGGTCTACTCCAACACCGGCGGCCAGGCCTCCAAGGCCACCCCGATGGGCGCCGTGGCGAAGTTCGCCGCGGGCGGCAAGCCGGCGATGAAGAAGGACCTCGGCATGATCTCCATGACGTACGGCAACATCTACGTCGCGCAGGTCGCGCTGGGCGCCAACCCGGCCCAGCTCGTCAAGGCGTTCACCGAGGCCGAGGCGTACAAGGGGCCGTCCCTGATTATCGCGTACTCGCACTGCATCGCGCAGGGTATCGACATGGAGAACGGGCTGCAGTACCAGCGTGACGCGGTCAACTCCGGGCACTTCCCGCTGTACCGCTACAACCCCGAAGCCGCGGCGCAGGGCAAGAACCCGCTGACCATGGACAGCAAGGCGCCGACGCTGTCGTTCAGCGAGCACGCGCTCAAGGAGAACCGCTTCCGGATCCTCACAAAGAGCAATCCGGACGCCTCCAAGGCGCTGCTCGAAAAGGCGGACAAGCTGGTGCGCGCGAAGTTCGACTTGCTGCAGAAGCTGTCGGAACTCGACACCTGCCGGTAAGCCGGACGCAGGTTTCAGCGTTCAGGTTTCAGTGTTCAGTGTTCAGTGTTCAGTGTTCAGTGGGTGCGCGGTCGGATGGATGACGCGTGACACGCCCGACTGAGACCTGAACACTGGACCTGAGCCTGTGTCGCCGGTTGCTGCAAGCGAAGGGCACAGTGCGTAGACCATCCGTGCCAGTGTGCCTCACTGGCAGGTTCACTCTCGCGGGCTACTCCTTGCGGTCGCGCACGTACTCGCCCTGCCAGTCCGGCCCGGGCGGCTGAGCCTGGAACTGCAGCGCGAGGCGGCGCAGCTGTTCCGCGGGGCCGTCAGGCCCCTGCGCGAGCAACGCGTTCAGCCCACCCAGGCAGCCGGCCCAATCACGGGCATAGTAGCGGTCCAGGGCCGCCGCATAGGCTTCGAACACAGCGAGCCTCTCCGGGGAAACGGCGCCGCGCCGGCCCACCAGTTCGTAGATCGGCATGACTTCGCCCTTCCCGACCACGACAATCCTGCCAAGGGGCCGCGTCACGATCCCGTCCCCGGCCATGTCGCGCGTCCTTTGGGCGATGATGATCGACGTGCCGAAATCGTCGTTGACCGGCTCCAGGCGCGAGGCGCTGTTGACGACGTCGCCGATCACCGTGTACTGCGACTTGCGTTCGGAGCCCATCAGACCCGCGGTGAGCTGCCCCGATTGCAGACCCATCCGCACGCGGATCGGGCGCCCGTAACGCTCCGCATGCTCTCGGTTCCAGTTGGCGATGACCTCCTGCTGCTCCAGCGCGCACAGGCAGGCATTCAGCGCATGCGCGGGATCCGCGTTGGGCGCCCCCCAGACGGCCATGACCCCGTCGCCGATGTACTTGTCCAGGTAACCGCCGCGCGCCAGGATGCAGTTCGTCACCGGGGTGAGGTAGGAGTTCAGGAACGCGGTCAGTTCTTCCGGTTTCAGTCCCTCGCCCATGGCGGTGAAGCGTGCGATATCGGAAAAGAACACCGTCGCCTCCGCGTCATGGCCCTGCAGCGAGAAGCTCTCGGGGTGCGCTTCGAGGTACGTGAGCACCTCGCCTGAGACCATGGTCGAGAACATCCGGCGCACCTTGCGCTTGGCCTTCTCCTCGCCCAGGAACCGGTACGTGAGCACGCCGAACGAGCCGATGGTCAGGAAGACGACAGGCACGACGACCGGCAGGATGACAAGGTTCGCATGCACGCCCGCGTAGGCGGCCAGGATGTACGCGCCCAGGCCCAGGGAGGAGTAGACGCCGATGCGGTGGGTGTGTTCGACCGCGCCGGCCCACGCGAACAGCACAAACAGCAGCGCGAAGAGTGCGATACGGCCCCCGCCGCCTAGCGGCGCGAGGTGCACGCCGCCCAGGATGTTGTCGATCGCGGTCAACTGCACGTGCACCAGCGGTGTCGTGGCGTGGAGCGGGGTCGACCCCACGTCGAGCGCGGTCGCTGTCAACCCCACCAGGGCGATGCGATCCTTGACGACGTCCGCCGTGCGCGCGGCCGCCGCGGCCTGTTCCTCCTCGCTGGCGTCGAGGAACGAGGGCGCCACTTCGCTGAAGCTCCGCACGTCATACCCATCGAACGGCCGGACAAAATTCAGGTACATGAAGCCCCGCGCGTCGATCGGCATCCGAAGCGGGTCCCCCAGCGGCGGCCGAGCCACGATCTCGCGTCCGAAATGCACCTGCACCTGGCCGGGTTCGAGCGGAAACTTCAAGCCCCGGTGCAACAGGCACGCCGTCAGGGACAGGGAGGGCACGAAGAACCGCCGCGTCCGGCCCGTGCGGGGGTTGGTGTAGGACACGCCTGCCACCAGCGGCACACGGCGGACCACGTTGTCCGGCTCCTTGGGCACGTTCAGGTAGCCCATGTGCACGTAATCGAGCAGCTCCTGGCTCGGCATGTTGGCATTGCCGGCGTACCGGTACTCCGCCGCGGCGGCGGGCGAGGGAAACTGGACGTCGTCCTCCGGGATCGCCATGTCCCGCAGGTAGGGAATCACCGCCCCCTCGTCCTCGTCACCCTCCGCGCTGGAACCGCAGACATCCTCCGGCGCCCAGGGGGCCACGAACGCGCTCTGCGGATCGCTCTGCCCGCCGCGCAGGTTGTAGCCGGTCAGCGCCGCGATCTTGCCTGCTTCGCGCACGGAGGCAAAACGGTGGGCGAGGAACACGTCGCCCTGCTCCGACGCCAGGCGGTTCATCTCGAACAGCGTGCGCGTCTGGAGCGCCTCCTGCCCGGACTCCGCCACCCGCTCGAGGTCTTTGACAATCTCCCGGATCCGTTCGGGCGTTTCACTGATGCGCGCGCCCGCCCGCTCCTCACGGCCGCGAATGTTCTCGAAGATGATGTCGTAGCCGAGCACGGACGGCCGCAGCCACGATTCGCAGAAGGTCAGCTGGTCGAAATACGCCTTGCGGCTCACCCAGTGCCCAGCCCCGTAGCGTCCGATCGCGTCGCACGAGCGCGTGTCGATGGCCAGCAGCATGGCTGGCGACGTCGCGGGCAGCGGCGTGGTCTTCAAAACCTGCCGCCAGCGCATCCGCAGGTCGTTGGTCGCCTCGTCCCAGGTCCGCAGCAGGTGTCCGGCGGCCAGTGCCACGATCATGGCGGCGCCGGCGATGGCTACAACGACCGCCAGGTCCGCCAGGACGCTCCGTTTGCCTCGCCGCCGCGCCATGTCGCCAAGCCTCCCTGCCCGAGTGCCCATCACAGCCTTGGCGCTGGTCCGGACTCCACCATCGCGTACGCGCTGTGGTTGTGAATACTCTCGAAGTTCTCGCTGATCACCTGGTACCAGCGGATGCGCCGGTCGCGTCGCAGCTGCTGCGCGACGGCCCGCACGACATCCTCGCAGAAACTGGGATGGTCATACGCATACTCCGTGAGGTACTTCTCATCCGCGCGTTTCAGCAGCGCATAAACCGGCGCGCTGGCAGACGCCTCGGCCCGCTCGATCAGCTCCTCCAGCCAGACGAGGCCCCGGCTGCGAATCCGGATGGTCACCTCGGAGCGCTGGTTGTGCGCTCCCCGCGCGCTGATTTCCCGCGAACAGGGGCAGACCGTGGTCACCGGCACCGTGGCCTCGACAACCAGGTCGAAGACGTCCCGCTTCCCGCGGCGGATCAGCGTGGCCAGCAGGGCGCAGCGGTAATCCATCAGCGCCACGGCGCCCGTGACCGGAGCGTGCTTGGCCATGAAATAGGGGAAGCGAATGTCGAGATGCGCCTTGGCGCTCTGCAGCCGGTCGAGCATCGCCGTCAGGATCTGCTGCATGTCGCGCACGGAAATGCAGCCGCGGTGTTCGTTCAGGATCTCGACGAACCGCGACATGTGGGTGCCCTTGAACCTGTGCGGCAGGTCCACGTAAAGCCCCACGTCCGCAATCGTCTGCTGCGACTGGTTGGCGCGGTCCAGCACCGTGACAGGATAGCGCAGCCCCTTAATGCCCACCTTCTGAATCGGGACCTGCCGACGGTCCCGGCTGTTCTGAATGTCCTTCACCCGGTTCTCTCCCCGCGCGCGGCGCGACCGCCCGCTCTGCCACCCCACCCTCCCCCCGCATGAAACGGCCGGTATTGTCGCGCTCATTCGGGAATTGTGCAAGCGCGACGCAACGACAATTGAGGCGCCTGCAAAACCTCCTTCGTCGGTTCTGCAAGCGCCTCAATTGTCTCGCAAGCAAGCATCACGCCGCAGTGGTGCATGGCGCGCAGATCCCGGCGAGAAGCTGCCGTACGTCGGCGTCCGCCACCGGACGCGGATTCGCCGCCGTCGAGCCCGAGGCCAGCGTCTCCGCTACGATCGCGTCGACGTCCTCCAGCACCAATCCGGCGAACGGCGAAACCAGTCCCAGGCTCGCGTTGAGCGCGCGGGCCCGTTCTTCGACGTCCCGCCCCAGCACGCCAGCCAGCTCCGCGAACCGCGCGGCGCACGCCGGCCGGTTGAAGGCCAGCACGGCCGGCAGGCACACGGCGCACACCAAGCCGTGCGGCACGTGAAACCGCGCGCCCAGCGGGTGCGCCAGGCCGTGAACAAGGCCCAGGCGCGCGTTCGAGAGCGCAAGGCCCGCCAGGTAGCTGCCCAGCAGCAGGTCGCGCGCCGCCGTTCCCCCCTGCCCCGCGCACACGAGCTCGAGGCTGGCGTCGATCAGGCCGACGGCCTTGAGCGCACAGGCGTCACTGAACCACGTCGCCCCCTTGCTGAGGTACGACTCGACCGCCTGCGTGAAGGCATCCATGCCGGACGCCGCGCAAACGCGGGGCGGACAGGCAGCCAGCAGTTCGGGATCGAGCACGACGAGCCGGGCCATGAACGAGGGGTGGCGGATGGATTTCTTTACGCCCGTAGCGGTGTTGGTCAGAACGCAGACGATCGTCGCCTCGGCGCCGGTGCCCGCCGTGGTCGGGACGGCTACAAAAGGGATCCGCGACGTCTCGATCGGCGCGCCGTCGTGGTAGGCCTGCAATGGCAAAGGCGCCTCCAGCAGGCCGGCGCAGCTCTTGGCCAGGTCCAGCACGCTGCCCCCGCCCACGGCCGCGACCCACTCCGCGCCATGGCCGCGCGCCGCCGCCAGCAGCGCCTCCACCTGGTCCAGCGTGGGCTCGCCCCCGGCGTGCCGCCAGAGCAGGAGCGAGCGGTCAGGCGCGGCGCCCACGACGCGCTCAAGCCCCCCGCCACGCTGCCACGAGGCGCCGTAGACCAGCACCCCCCGCCGTCCGAACGCACGGCACTCCGCCAGCAACCCCGCCACGGCCCCAGCCTTGAGGATGGTGCGCGGCGGCAGGACCAGGGTATCGGGAATAACGCGGTCGCTCATCAGACCCTGCCCTTCCCTTTGGCTCAAGCGCCATAGAGCATGATGAACGCCATGATTTCCAGGTCACCGGCGCCCGCGTTGCTGATGGCGTGGGACTCGCCCCGCCCGGTCAGGATCGCATCGCCCGCGGTGACGCGCGTCTGCGTGCGGCCGTCATCGAGCATGCCCTCCCCCTTCACGATCACGTAGACCTCGTCCTCACCCTCGTGCCGGTGCGCCCCGATGCTGGCGCCCGGCGGGACGGTCATCTTCGCGCAGAGCCGGGCGCGCGCGGCGAACTCCTCGCGCGTGAAGTAGTGGCGGATGGTCACGGCGCCCGTGCCCCCGCGCATGTTCTCGCGCACTTCCGTCAGCATGTCGGCAGCATGTCGAATCATGGTCGTCCTCCCCCGCATCCCCACACACGTTTACGGGTTGCGCCGTTTCAGCGTGTACAGCGGCTTGGCCTCGAACAGGTCGGCCGTCTGCCGGAACTCGCGCGCCACGAACGTCTCCAGTTCCGGCGTGCTGGCGGTCAGCAGAAACCCCTTGGACTTGCTGCCCTCCTCCATGCGCGCCAGCCCGCGCGCGTCATAGCGGTTCATGCACACGTCCATGTTGAGGGGGTAGAGCAGCAGGGTGTCCCCCGTCAGCTGCGCCTTGAACAGGAGGTAGACGGGGAGCTGCACGTAAGCGCTGACGTCCTTGGCCGGCTCAGGCCCCACGGCCATGAACAGCTGGTTGGTGACCGTGTGCAGCGCGGCGCGCAAGTGGCTGTCGGTGCCCTCCTTGTCCGTGGTCAGCAGGTGGTAGACGTGCTTCTCCCCAGGCAGGAACGACACGGTCAGCTCCGCACCCGCATCGGTCCAGACACCCTGCAGGCGGTTGTCCCCCACGATGGTGTCCTCGTCGAACCACGGCTGCACGGAACGGATCTGGCAGCCCGCCATCAGGATGCCCAACCCCAGCAACGCCCAGCCCAGACTCTTGCATCTGCTCATCGCCGCTCTCCCGCTTGCAGGCTGCACAACCCAGCCCGTCTATGGGCTTCATTGTCCGAAAATCGCGAAGGAAGGCGAGCAAATACGCTTTGCGACCTGCGTGTCGTCCGCAGAGCCTTTGCATGAGCCTCATCCGTCCTGAAGCGCCGCGTTCGGCTGCTTCAGCCAGGCGAGATTGAAGCGGTAGTGCAGCGCGCTTGAGATCAGGTGAATGACGCCGTCCGGTGTCTGTGTCGCCGCCAGGTACCCCTTCGGCTCGGCCCTGTCGGGAGCGGTCGTGAAGCGGCGCGTCCACGCCCCGCCATCGAATTCGCCCGCGCCAGGCGTGACCAGTTTTCGAGTTGGCCAGGTATCGCCGTCGTCGAATGACAGCGCCGCATACAATCCAGTTCCGGTGAACGTATTGCCGTTCTGTGCGGTAAGCGTCAGCCCCTTCGCAAAAGAGAGCAACAGCAGCGGCCCCTCGTGCAGGCGCATGAGGACCAGGCGCTGGCCACCGCCGATCGGCGGGAACACGGTCGCTTTGCAGATCCACGTCTTCCCGCGATCGCCGGAGAGGCTCAGCGGCATCTGGCCATCGATGGGCTGGCCCCGTCCAAAGGCCATGAGGCGGCCGTCTTTCAGTTCGACTACGCCCGCATGGATACCACGTACGTCGCCGCCGGCGTCCGCCCAGGTGAGGCCGTTGTCACGGCTGAAGTGCAGCGCGGACGGACCCTCGCCAGTCGGTGTCCCGTCGCACGCCAGGAACAGCGTGCCATCCGCTGTTATCAGCGTGCCAGCAATCACTTGGTGCCGTTTCGCGTAGTGCGCGCCCGAGGAAATCGTGCGGGGCGGCGTCCACGTCTGCCCGCTGTCGGAGCTGGTGCGCAGCAGCAGGGCGAGATCCGCCCAACCCGGGACCCCCTTCTGCCCCATGCCGTTGAAATGGTAAAGCGTACCCTTGCCGTCGTGGAACAGCGCCGAGCCGGTCATGTTGCGGTCATCCGCCTTGAAGAACTCCGAGGCTGTGTCCCACTGCTGCGAGCCGGCCCGCAGACGGCTCGCGAGAATCGTCATCTTCGTCGAGACCTCCGTGTCGGTCGAGAACCAGCAGGCGAGCAGGTCACCGTTTGCGCACCAGGTGAGAGCCGGACAATGGTTGTGAGCGTGGAACGGCTCGCCCGATCCCTCCGCGGGGGGCCGCACGAAGACGATCGGGCCCTCGAAGTAAGGCTTGCCGGGGTCTTGCGGTAGTGCCCATGCGTAAGGAGCTACGCCGACGTCCATAGCCCAGAGCGGTTTCACCGCTGACGCCACCGCTTCCAGCTTCTTCACCCGGCCATTCTCGTCAGTCACCGCAAAACGCCGGTAGGCACGCGGCGCTTCCGACGGCAGCCCGCCATACGCGGAGAGAAGCAGCAGCGACTCACAGCCGGCAATCACCATAATAGGCGCCATGACTGTTACAAATCTTCTCATCACGTTGTCCCACGCCCCCCGTCATCGATATTGAGTGCCGTTCCCATGCATACAGGTTTGACATGCCCATATGCCCCTGTCAAGTGACCAACCTCTGTCCTGATCGAGGTGGGTTTCCTCGTTGCCCGGCGCGCCCCGGACAGAGGGAAGATCAGGATCAAGTCCTCTTTCTGATCTCTTTGTCTTCTCGCCCGAACAACGCCGACGCTAACGGGCGGCGGCACGCCGTACCGTTCAGCGTGCTTCGATGCCTATTTCGCGACACGAGTGTACACGGTGAAGTAGGCACCTGGCTCGAGCTTGACGTTGAATGGATTGGAAAACTCTTTGTTGGCATGGCACGTAGTGAGCGTGTCACCCACGATCGTGTAATATTCGTGGTAGTCCTTTTCCTTGCCCGGTTCGCCCATCGTGATCGTCATTCGCTTTGGGTTTTGGGTGCCGTCGGTTTTGTAGGTCCAGGTATCGACAACCTTATCTCCCTTCTTCCTGATCATTTTGTGCCCATCGAAGGTCACAGTAGGAGCCCGTTTGAGCAAATCGGCAGGCGTCTCCTTGCCGGCATTTACGATTTGCGTGTACTTCCATGTACCCTTCAATTGTGCGTCGCCTCCACTGTTCGGGCCACAGCCGAGCAACAATGACATCGTGAACACGAATAGCAGTCCAATCAGTGCCTTCATTGAATTGTCATCTCCCAAAAGCCGTCAAATGGATCAAAAAAGGAATCGCAACGACGCCCCGGCGTATGCATCGAACGGCCAGGCTGTGGATTTCGAACGAAGCGAGAATATCCGCCAGCCTGATGTTCGGTGCTCATCGGACAAACGGGATGCCGAGGTCTTTACAGATCTTCCGGACCAGGTTGTCGCGAATCTCCGTGTGTCGTGGAACGGACGAGCGTCTGTTTTGCGAGGGATTTCCCCACCACGAATGATTGCCGCCCTCGCGAATGAATACGCACCCCGCGTCGCGCAAGTGCTTCAAGACTTGGGACCGTTTCATACGGTGACGAGTTCTTCGGTATAATCGGACGCGGCCGCAGAGATCGCGTCCTCGCGGTTGAATTGCAGGGCCTCAGCCAGCGTTGTGCGAAGGCTTTCGAGAAGCTCGCCGCGGGTGCGTTCTTGGCAGTTGACGCCGGGCACCTCCTCGATCCATCCGATCCACCAATCACCGTCCTGTTTCGTTACAGCCGTGTACGTGTTTGCCATAGTCGTTCACCTCTGCAGTGAGGCTACCACAATGGCACATGTCTTGTCCACGCACCGAACCTCTGTCCCGTCCCCGACGGGGACAGGCACCCTGCGGCCCCCGCCTGCCAATTGGCTTCCGCTCAACGCTGCGCAGTCACCCCCCTGCCAAAGGGGCTTGTCATCCTGAGCGTAGCGAAGGATCT
>CAYOBW010000242.1:0-10946 GCA_964402115.1 uncultured Victivallales bacterium | reverse complement strand
CGGCACACCCGATTGCCGGGCAGCACGCCGGTCCGTTCGGCCAACCGCTGCATCCGGTAGGCGCCGCGCTTAAGCGGCCACACACCCGCACAGCGTACCGAGGCATCCGCCTCGGCCGGTCGCCACAGACCCACATCGTGGAGTGTCACGTCCCGCAAGTCCGCGTGCGGGTGAGGCTGCCCTTCGGACGGAAACAGGTGTACGTCCCACCCCGTGCCACGCAGCTGGTCCAGCCACCGCACCGTCGTCACGCTGTCGGCGAGCGCCACGAAAAGGATCCGCAAAGCAGTCCCCCTACTCCAGCAAGGTGCGCAAAATCGGACTCGTCCACATCTTCTCGGCCTTGCCATGAAACGCCCTCAGATGGGCGAGGCGCTGGGCCACGAAAGCCGCGTCGGGGTCGTGCGCCGGGGCGGCATCGGCCTCCAGCTGCTGGAGCATGACGCCAAAAGCGTTCAGGCGCTGCCCCACGGCATCGAAGATCATGCTGCGGATGATCCGCCCGAACCAGTCGTTGGCCTCGTAGTAATCCTTGCGATCGCCCTTGACCCAGACCTTGCGCACCGCCCCCCACTGCTCCAGCTGCCGCACGCCCATGCTGGCGCTGCCCTTGCTGATGCCGAGGTTGGTTTGCAGGTCGGACAGGTTGCGGGCGATGGGGCTGAAGAAGAGGTAGGCGTAGATCTGTCCCACCACGCGACCGGATCCCAAGGCCTGCGTGATGTGGCCAGATTCCTCGATAAAGCGGCGCGCAACGGGGGACATCTCAATGGGTTTCATGGTTCATCCTCGCCGGTTTTGGGCAGACTCCGTCACCGTCAAGTATGCGGGGCACAGGCGCCATCCGTGAATTCGGACGGCATTGCGTTCAATACATTTTGAATGTACCAAGGCGTCCGCTGCCGCGCAAGATGGAATCTGCACGCCCCAAGCGTTTCCGCACCCGAGCCAGGATGACCGCTACTCCCGGCGGAGGCTGTTTTCGGCGCCTGTACGCGCGGGTACGGGCGGATGCGCCCGTCGCCACGCCAGCAAATCCCGCAGGACCAGGTCGCGGGCCTCGAGCACCGCGCGCTCAACGGCCGCTTCGCCGTCCGGCTTCAGCGGACTCCCCCGCCATTCCGCCACCAGGGTCAGGAGCGCATCGCTGGCGCCCGCGGGCTGCCGCAGGCCCAGGAACGTCGGCCAGTCACAACGGGCGTCACTCCACTTGCGGCGCAGGAACAGCTGCAGATTGCTGACGGGGTGGCGCAGGCTGCTCCAGGTCAGCCCCTGCGGGGACCACCGGGTGTCGTCTCCCGCGGCCAGGCGGGGGAAAGGCAAGCTGCGCGCGTCGACGTCCGCGGGGCGGAAATCGTCGACGCGCAGCATGCTCGTGGCCCAGATGGCGACGTCGCCGATCGCCGAGGTCAACCGCCACACCTGTCCGGGGGGCGGCGCTGGAGACGTTGCGCCTGCGCCTGCCTGGCCATGGTCGGCGCGCAGCAACTCCACCCGGTAGCCCTTGAGCCGCATGCAGTCGTGCATGTTGTACCCGTGCACAAGCCTGACCAGCACGCCCCCCTCCCCATCCGGAGGCGTCAGCAGAAAAGCCGCGATATTCGGCTCTTCGGGGCGGGGCGCGATGGGCAGCGACCGCACGGACCACGGCCGGCCAGAAGGCACAAAGGACTCGAGGTCGCGTGCGCTCAGCGCGAACGGTCCGGCTTGCTGCCGGCTCATGTTCGCGGCAATCTCCCAGAACACCACGACTCCCACCATGAGCGCCAGCAGCACTGCCACCCCGCGCTGCAGCCGCGCGGCACGCCGACTGGTCCCGTCCGCGCCGCCGCCCGCTTCCGGTTCCGCCACGGGGTGGCCGGGCCCGGGCGGCGTTCCGTCCTCCCGCGCAGCACTGCTAGTACGCTTAAGGTGCCTCATGATGTCGCAACCCGCCAGTCAACCGTTCTTGCGCCGCGGAACGCGAGCCCCCCGTCTGCCCCGTCTGCCGCCCTAGCCATGCGCGGTGCGATTGAGCAGCAGAATGGAAACGTAGACATACAAGATGCTGATGAGCGTGGAGACCACGCCGAGCAGCCACACGTCCCGCCGGACGTCAATCAGCGGCGGCGCACCGTCGGGCAGGTAGCGGGGGGCCATCAGCGGAATCGCATTCTGCATGGCCAACATGAAGAAGAGCGGGAAGATGAAGGTCCGGCTAAGGAAGTAGGCGCTGGCCAGGAAGCCGCCGGTTGCGGCGGTAATGACCACAACGCTCCGGCGCAGGTAAGCGGCATCCTCGCCCTCCACCTGCCGCAACTGCACGCGCGCACGCCAGGCGCCCGTGAGGCCCAATTGGATGAGGTTGAACCACATGAAGTACCCGAACAGCCCCAGTTCCGTGTAGCAGGTCACAAAAGCGTTGTGCGCTGGCCGCCCGCGGGCGATCTGCCAGAACATATCGTAGCCGATGCCGAACAAGGGGTTGTGCTTGAAGGCTATGTTGCCGTAGCCCCAGAACTCCAGGCGCTCACGGGCCGAGGCGTCCAGCAGCGCGCCAGCCTTGGTCCCGCAGAGTACCAGCGCGCCCACCAGTCCCAGCCCTGCCAGCCGCGGCATCCACCGGGCCGGCAACAACCCGCAGAGCAGGAGACCGGCCGATGCCGTCAGGCCAACCAGCCCTCCCCGCGAGTGCGTGGTCTCGAATCCCGTGTAGAGCACGAAACAGAGGCCGATGGTCAGCAGCGCCTGCGGCAGGCCGATGCGCCGGTGCATGGTCAGCGTCAGCGGCATGGCCGTCACGAGCATCTGGGCGAGATCGTTGGGATCGGAAAAGATGCCGAAGAAGCAGCTCCGCATGTAGGCGGGCTTCCCATGCATGGGGGGGATCCACAGCGGACGGGCGCCGATGAACCCCGACCCCGTCCGGTCCTGCATGACGGCGTGCACAGCCATCACGCAGGCCATGCCCACAATGAGCGTGGACATGGTCCTGAGGCGTGCCGGGCGATCGATCACCACCAGCAGGAGCAGCGTGAAGAAGCAGAATTTGAAGACATCCTCCAGCGCCCTCATCAACCCGCCGAAGTAGGTGTGCACGATCTGCGACAGGGCGGCGGCCACCCAGAGGCCCAGCAGCAGGTAGATCTGCGGCATCTCCTTCGGCACGCGCACCTCGCCCACCTTGGACTCCATGAGCAGCATCAGCACGGCGCCGTACGTGATGCCGTCCAGTAGCGGCCAGCCGTAGAGCCAGGGCACCAGCCACTCCTGCGGCCGCCAGAAGACCAGGAACATGAACATCAGAGTGAACAGGAACGTCATGTCAACCCTCTACCCCCCGCGTCCATACGCCCTCCGCGCGCGCGGACCCGCCCACGCGCCAACCTGCCCAAAGCCGGGCGGAAGGGTACCAGACCAGGGGCGGCATGGGAAGCAGCACAATCTGCGATTCAGAGTAGGGGGAGGAGACTCCATGGGAGGCCGTAGGCGGTGTGTTTCCAACCACTGGAGCAATCCAGGCGCGAACCGGTGGACCTGTGGCGTCCGCCATGATTCAGCCCCGCGTTCACTGTCTGGCTTGCAGGCGCTACCTGAATCTCGTTGATTCGTTTGCCGCAAACCGCTATCCTTTTTTCCCGTTGGTAATCCATGCGCGTCGGTGGCAATCGTGTATTCGGACTACGGTGCAGCCACGGCGCGAGAATGCCCACGTGCGCGTTCCCGGTTTTCGGCCGGATTGCGGCCAGACATTTCGGATCGTTCGCCGAGAGGCGGCGCCCGGACGGCCGAAGAAGCGCGCCAAGCACCCGCGTTTGGAGTCGGGACGGCTCGATTCGTTCATGGCGAGCTGAGGGTACCGCGCCGTCTGGATTGCCATTACCCTGCCAGACAGGATGCTGGAAGCGTAATGACGGCGGGTTGCGCCTGGCGCCCTCCGGAGAGTAAGAACTATGCAACTTCGTGTGCGTGATGTGGCGCGGATCCTGAATGTCTCGGAGAAATCCATCTACCGGTGGGTCCAACAAGGTCAGCTTCCCGCCTACAAGGTCAATGACCAGTACCGGTTCAACCGCTCCGAACTGCTGGAATGGGCCAATACCCAGAAGATCAATGTCTCGACCGAGATGTTTGCCGAGCCGGATGCCTCGGCCGAGTTGATGCCCGAGTTCGCGGATACCCTCGAAGCGGGCGGGGTTTTTCACCGCTTGCCGGGAAACGACAAGGAGACGGCCTTGCGCTCGGTGGTCGGCGTCATGCAACTGCCGCCCGACATGGACCGCGAGTTCCTCCTGCGGGTGCTGCTCGCGCGCGAGTCGATGGCCTCCACCGGCATCGGCGACGGCATCGCCATCCCGCACGTGCGCAACCCGATCGTGCTGTCGGTGGTCCATCCGGCCATCTGCTTGTGCTTTCTGGAAACGCCGATCGAATTCGGCGCGCTGGACGGCCAGTCGGTGCACACCCTGTTCACGCTGGTCAGCCCGACGGTCCGCGTGCACCTCTACATGTTGTCACGGCTGGCCCACGCCCTGCGCGATCCCGCGTTCAAGGCGGCCGTCGCGCGGCAGGCGTCACGCGAAGAGATTCTGGCCGCAGCGCGCGCGCTGGCCGCTTCGCAGCAGCGCTCATGAATTCCAACCGGACGGAGCGGATGCAATGATCTCAGCTTCCCCAGCGCCGGCCGGGAGGATCTGCCGTCATGATTAGCCTGCTGCTGGCCATCGGATGCCTGCTGGTTGGAGGCTGTATGGCGCTGCTGGGCGGACGTTCGGCGACCTGGGCAACCCGCTGCGGCGTCACGTCAGCCTGCCTGGGCTGTGCAATCGGACTCTGGCCAACGCTGCACGTTCTCGCCGGCGCTCCGGCGGATTCGTTGCGGCTGCCGTGGCCGGTACCCGGCGGCGAATTCCACGTCAGGCTCGACGTACTCTCGGCCTTCTTCCTGGTGCCGGTGTTCATCCTGACCCCCCTGGCCGCCATTTATGGCGGGGAATACCTGTCCGGTTGGCGCGGTCGCCGATCCCTCGGCGCATCATGGTTCTTCTTCAACCTGTTCGTCGCTGGCATGGCGCTGGTGCTCGTGGCCCGCCAGGCGCTGCTGTTCCTGTTTGCCTGGGAGGTCATGTCGCTCGCCGCCTTCTTTCTGGTCACCTTCGAGCATGAGAAGCCGGACGTTCGCACGGCGGGCTGGGTGTACCTGATCGCCACGCATCTCGGCACGGCCTTCCTGCTGGCGCTGTTCCTCCTGCTGGGACGTCACGCGGGCTCGCTCGACTTCGACCGCTTCATGGACTGCGCGCGCTTGCCGGCCCCGACCGCCACCGCGATTTTCGCTCTGGCCCTAGTCGGGTTCGGCACAAAAGCCGGCCTCGTGCCGCTCCATGTCTGGCTGCCCGAAGCGCACCCGGCCGCGCCCAGCCATGTGTCGGCCTTGATGTCTGGAGTCATGATCAAGGTTGGGCTCTACGGCATCCTGCGCACGATGATCTTCCTGGGGCCGCCAGCCGGATGGTGGGGCCCCGCCCTGGTAGTCATCGGTCTCGGCGGAGCGCTCCTTGGCGTGGCCTTGGCCATGTTCCAGTGCGATGTAAAGCGTGTCCTCGCCTACTCCAGCATCGAGAACATCGGGCTGATCGTGCTGGCCCTGGGCGTGGGGGTCTGGGGGCTCACCAGCGGACACCCCCAAGTCGCCGCGCTCGGCCTTGCGGGTTCCCTCCTGCACACCTGGAACCATTCCCTGATGAAGGGCCTGCTCTTCCTGGGGGCGGGCAGTATCCTGCACGGCGCCGGCAGCAGGAACATGGAGCACCTGGGCGGGTTGCTGCAGCGCATGCCCCGCACCGGCGCCGTCATGGTGTTGGGTGCCGTGGCGATAGCGGGCGTGCCTCCGCTCAACGGCTTCGTCAGCGAGTGGCTGATTTACATGGCGCTGCTGACGGGCGGACTGGAATTCACCGGGATCGGCCGGGTGGTCCTGCTGCTGGCGGTGGGCCTGCTGGCCCTGGTCGGAGGCATGGCCATGATCTGCTTCGTCCGGCTGATCGGCATTGTCCTCCTCGGGGAGGGCCGCACCGCGGCAGCACAGCACGCCCACGAGTCGTCGCCGCGCATGACGGTTCCGCTGAGCATCCTGGCCGGGTGCTGCGGGTTGGCCGCCGTGTTCCCTCGCGAACTGATTGCCGCCTTCGCGCGGACGGTGGAAGCCATCTCCGGCCTGCCGGTTCAGCCTTTCCTGGCTGCGCTGGACTCGTCCCGCTCGCCGCTGGCCCTGCTTGGCCTGTTGAACCTCGTGATCTGGCTGGCGCTGGCCGCCGTGGCCGCGCTGGCCGTTTTCCTCCCACGGCGTGCGCGTGTGACGGCGGATGCCACCTGGGGGTGCGGGTATCCGGCCCCCACGGCGCGCATGCAGTACACGGGGCACTCGTTTGCCGAGTTGATGGTGACCTGCCTCTTCCCCCGGATCATGCGCCCGCGCACGCGAGTCGTGCCCCCGCGGGGCGTCTTCCCCGCCGAAAGCAACCTCGCGTCCGGCTATACCGACGCGTTGAGCCGGGTCGTATACCGGCCCCTTTTCGATTGGTCGGTCGGCCACTTCGTGCGACTGCGCTGGATGCAGTTGGGCAAGATCCACTTCTACATGATGTACTTCCTCTTCACCCTGCTGGCTGCGTTTGGCTGGCTGGTCATCCGCCGATGGGTGATGCATGAATGAGTGCCTGATCATCGTCGGCCTGGCGCTGCATGCCTTGAGTGGCGTGCCGGGGCTGTGGCTCTCGCCAGTGGACGCGCGGGGACAACGGATCGCCACGGCCATGGCCATCGTCGGCTCGCTGGCCGGACTGGCAGGCGCGCTGTGGTCGTGGTGGCTTCCGACTCCCGCGGGGCACCTCCTGCGCGTCGATGGCATCGCGGTCGTCTTCCTGATCCCGATTTTCCTGACGGCGGGACTGGGCGCCATCTACGGCATGGAGTACTGGAGCCAGGCCAGACACCCCCACAACGGCCGCAAGTTAAGGCTTTTCTACGGACTGGTCACAGCCGCCCTGGCCGGAGTGGCCATCTCCGCCAACACCCTGCTCTTCCTTACGAGCTGGGAGGTCATGGCGTTGAGCGCCTTCTTCCTTGTGACAACCGAAGACGAAACTCGCAAAGTGCGGGAGGCGGGCTGGATCTACCTGATCACCACCCACCTGTCCACGCTTTCGCTGTTCGCGCTTTTTGCCCTGCTACGGGTGGCAACAGGCTCCTACGCCCTGGGACCGCTGCCCGCCGATGCCGTGTCTGCGGGAATGGCCTCGGCCCTTTTTCTGCTGTCCCTCACGGCGTTCGGCTGCAAGGCTGGCCTGATGCCGTTACACATCTGGCTGCCCGGCGCCCATGCCATGGCCCCGAGCCACGTGTCGGCGCTGATGTCGGGGGTGCTGATCAAGATCGGTATCTACGGGCTCGTGCGCATGTGCGCGTGGCTGCCAGCCCCCCCGCCCTGGTGGGGCGGAACGCTGCTCGTGGCAGGGGCCGTTTCCGGCATACTCGGCGTGGTCATGGCGCTGGGCCAGCACGATCTCAAGCGACTGCTCGCCTACCACAGCATCGAGAACATCGGGATCATCGTGATGGGGTTGGGGATCGCGCTGGTGGGTCGCTCGCTGAACTGCGCGGACTGGGTCATGCTGGGACTGGCCGGCGCCCTGCTGCATGTGTGGAATCATGGCCTGTTCAAGGCCCTGCTATTCCTGAGCGCCGGCGCGGTGATCTCCGCCACCCATACGCGCGACATCGACCACCTCGGCGGCTTGGCCCGGCGCATGCCACGCACCGCTTTCTGCTTCGCGCTGGGCGCGGTGGCGATTTGCGGACTTCCGCCGCTGAACGGTTTTGTCAGCGAGCTGCTGATCTACCTCGGGGCCTTCCGGTCGCTGGGCATCGGGCAGGCGGTCTCCTGGTCCGGAACCGCGCTGGTGGCACCCACTCTGGCGCTGATCGGGGCGCTGGCCGTGGCCTGTTTCGTGAAAGCCTTCGGCACGGTGTTTCTCGGCGCCGCCCGCTCGCGGCACGCGGAGCACGCCAGCGAAGTCGGGCCGGCCATGACCGGGCCCATGGCGGTCCTGGCCGGATGCTGCCTGTTCATCGGCCTCGCGCCGGCGCTGGTGGCGCCGGTGCTCGAACAGGCGGCACACGTGTGGCTGCCCTCGTCCGCCCCCCCCCCGACGCTGCTCACGCTGGCCCCCCTGGGCTGGATCAGCGTCACGGGCCTGATTCTGACCGGGCTGATCGGACTCGCGAGCGCCGGGCTGCTGGGTCGGGTACGAAGGGGCGGCGCGGTCCAGGCCATCACCTGGGACTGCGGCTACGCGGCGCCCACGCCACGGATGCAGTATACCGCTTCTTCCTTTGCGCAAATGCTGGGAGTCATGTTCAGATGGGTGCAGCGCCCGCGCGTGCACAGCCCGGGCGAATGGCCCGTGTTTGCGGGCAGCAGCCGGTTCCGCAGCCACGCGCTTGACATTGTGCTCGATGCCGCGCTGAAGCCCGCCTTCCGGCTCAGCGCCAGACTGCTGCACGCGCTGCGGATTCTGCAGGCAGGCAACATCCAGGTCTACCTGTTCTACATCGTGCTGTTCCTGATGCTGTTGCTATTATGGAAATGAGCCGCTCGGCCCGCGGCGCAGGCGGCGGGCGGCCGCTCCGCGGGGCGCGCGGGGGCTATCGAGCAGGGCGGGCGCGGCCCGCCGGAGTTGGAAGACGGCTATGATTGACATGCTGGTGCATATTCTGCTGCTGGTGGTTCTGCCGCCGCTGTTGCTGGGCGTCATCGGCAAAACCAAGGCCCTGTTTGCGGGGCGGGTCGGCCCGCCGTTGCTGCAACCTTACCATGACCTGATCAAGCTGCTGCGCAAAGGATCCGTGTTAAGCGCCACCACCACCTGGGTTTTTCGGGCAGGACCGGTGATCGGCCTGACGACGCCGCTGCTCGCCGGCATGCTGATACCCTTCGGCGGTCACAGCGCGCCGGTCTCGTTCTGCGGCGATGTGATCCTGTTTACCTACCTGTTCGCCCTGGGCCGGTTCTTCACGGCGTCCGCCGCGTTGGACACGGGTTCGGCCTTCGAGGGCATGGGGGCGGCACGCGAGGTCACTTTCGCGTGCCTCGCGGAACCGGCCCTTTTCTTCGGGTTCCTGGTGCTGGCGAAGCTATCGTCCTCGCTCTGCCTGACCACGATGCTCGACGGGACCTTCCCCCTCGGCGCCGGGGTGGCAGCCCCGTCGCTCGTACTGGTTGCGGCCAGCCTCTTCATCGTGCTGCTCGTGGAGAATTCACGCATCCCGTTCGATGACCCCAACACGCATCTGGAGCTGACCATGATCCATGAGGTTATGGTGCTCGACCACAGCGGACCGGCGTTCGGGATGATCCTGTACGGCGCCGCTGTCAAACTCTTCGTGATGGGCGCGCTGGTGCTGCGCGTCGTGGTGCCGCTCGAAGCGGGCTGCCCCTGGTTGGACTGGGGCCTCTTCGTCGCAGGCATGCTGGCGCTCGCCGTTGCCGTCGGTGTCGTGGAATCGATCATGGCGCGCTTCCGCATGGTGTTCGTGCCCACGTTCCTGCTGGCAGCGTGCCTGCTGTCGGCGTTCGGTGTCATCCTGCTGTTGAGGTAATCGTATGCAGACCCTGATCGATCCCATTCTGGTTCTGATCCTGCTGTTGAACTTCGTGGCGCTGGGCGCAAGCCGCCTGCGGACCCTGATCCAGGCGGTGGCGGCGCAGGGCATCCTGCTGGCGGCGATGGTCGTCCTGGCGCACGGCACCTTCATGGTCTGGGTCCTGCTGATGGCGGGCGTGACGGTCGCGCTGAAGGGGATCGTGATCCCCCGCATGCTGTTCCATGCAATCCGGGAGGTCGTAATCCGGCGCGAGGTGGAGCCGATCGTCGGCTTCGTGACGTCACTGTTGCTCGGCGCGGTTGGCACAGCCTTGGCGCTGCTGTTCGCCAAGACGCTCCCGATCGCCCGCGAGCACATCGGCTCGCTGGTGATTCCGGCGGCGCTGTCCACGGTATTGACCGGCTTCCTGATCCTCACCACGCGGGCCAAGGCGATCAGCCAGGTAGTGGGTTATCTCGTGCTCGAAAACGGCGTGTTCATCTTCGGGTTGCTGCTGATGGAGGCAATCCCGTTCCTCGTGGAACTGGGCGTGTTGCTGGATCTGTTCGTCGCCATCTTCGTCATGGGGATCATCATCCACAAGATCAGCCGGGAGTTCTCCTCGGTCAGCACCCGCATGTTGTCGGAATTGAAGGAGTAGATCATGGTCTGGCTTCTGATTCTCGTGCCGATCTTCGTCGCCGCCGTGGCCGGCGTCGTGACGTCCAACAGCCGGCGCCCGTGGCTCTTGCCGGTGGGCGGGCTCGCGCACCTGGTCCTGACCGCGCTGGCATTGACGGGAGGCCCGGTAACGGCGATGTACGGCTGGCTCGTCCTGGATCCGCTTGGGAAGCTGGTGCTGGGGCTGATCAGCGTTTTGTTCGCCATCTGCGCCTGTTACGCGCCCGCCTACCTGGCCCTGCGCCCCGAGCGCAAGAACCGGGTCTTCTGCGCCTGTCTCCTGAGCATGCTGGGCATGATGAGCCTGGTCGTGCTGTCGCATCACCTCGGCCTCATGTGGGTGGCCATCGAGGCCACCACGCTGGCCACGGCGCCGCTGCTGTTCTTCAACCACAACCCGCGCTCCCTGGAGGCCACCTGGAAGTACCTGCTGATCGGCTCGGTGGGCATCGCGCTCGCGCTCCTCGGCTCCTTCTTCCTGGCCTACTCGTCGATGCACGGGGGGCTGGAACCGACCCTGCTGCTGGAGGATCTCGTGCGGCTGGCGCCCCAGTTGTCGCGCCCCTGGCTGCATGCCGCCTTCGTACTGCTGCTGGTCGGCTACGGCACGAAGATGGGCCTGGCGCCGATGCACACCTGGA
>CAYOBW010000241.1:0-10968 GCA_964402115.1 uncultured Victivallales bacterium | reverse complement strand
GTACGGCGAAGGCCGTCAACAAGATGGAAGAATGATCAAATGCGATCGGGATAGGGAGTCCCATGTCTGTAACCCCCCTGTCTGACCACCGGATCAGCATGCATCCTGTGCTTGGCACCGGAGCGCGCGGGCCAACGCAGGAAGGTGCTCCCGCGCCGTCCTCCCCGATCCTGCTCAGTCGCCCTGCAGTCTACGGGACCGCTGCGTTCACCTCCGATCCGTCCGGCATCCCTCGCCAGCGGGTTCGTAGCCCCCGCTGTACTGGCTTTGCGGCGCAGGCGTGGCGTGCGGTGGGTCCAGGAAGATGCGGTGTTGCGGTCGGACAGGGAGGGACGGGGCGGGTGAAGCTGCCGTCCGCCGCCTGACGGCGGCAGCTACGGGGATGGGCGTGAGAAGTGCGTTCTTCCCCGTAGCCCCCGACGTGAGGAGGGGGACGGGCAACGTCAATCGGCCGGTCCGCCGCCTTACGGCGGCAGCTACGGGAGCCTCGTTGACGGCAGAATCATGGCCTGGCGTGTCAGGTGCGACCGTGCGCCGTCCTTTCCGCCACTGCTCAGGCGCACTCCGGTCTGCGCGACCGCTGCGTTCACCTCCCATCCGTCCGGCCGGCCTCGTCAGCGGGTTCGTAGCCCCCGTTGTACCGCCTCAGTAGGGTAACACCCCATAGCCCGGACGCGTCGCGTCGCGTAATCTCCCTTCACAGAAACAGAACGGTCGTGCTGAGCAGCCGGCAGTATGAGTCAGGACGTGACTGCCACCGGAACATACAACCCGGCAAGGCCGGTCGGCAGAATGAACAGAACAGAGCAAGAAGGGAGATGGTTACATGAAGGGCACACCACAAGTCGTGAAGGGGCGCGTCGAGGAAGCGGCGGGCGCACTGTCCGGGAATGACAGACTGCGCGACAAGGGTCAGAGGGACCAGGCCGTGGGTCACGTCAAGCAAGCAGCAGAAGCCGGCGTGCGGAAAGTCGAAGCGGCCGTCAGGAAGATCGTGGATAAATCGGCAGCGTGATGGTGAGCGCATCACCATCGAAAACGAAAGGAACCGTATGAACCTCCTATTCTCTCCTTTGTTAGCCAACGTCTACTACATTGGCGGTGGCGGGGTCGGCCTTCTGCTCGTCATTGTGGTCGTGGTGCTCGTGCTTCGCCGCTAGGGGACTGACCCGGCCGCGCATTGTGCCACGTGGCGCGCGGATCCCCCAGGCGACGGGTGATCCGCGGAAGCGGACATAGAGCTTGCCCCTGTTTTGCCTGCGGTGCATATTGGCCGCCAGTCGTGTGCGGTTTGGCGGGAGGCGTTGCGGACGACGCAATATGGCGAAACCGCTGGGGGAGGGAGACGACCTGAAGCAATCAAGGTTGCAGAGGAAATGAGTGTCCGCGCGGCTCTTGCATTCGTGGTGCTGGGAATAGCATCGCTCCGTACCGTATCCTGTACCGCAAGGTCGGGCAGAGGCCTGACCGAGAGAGCTCATGAAACTGGACATCCGACTAGAGTGCACGAGTGTGAATTGGGCAACAGTCTCTGCGACGCTGCGGTCAGTTGGCATGGCACACCATGCACCCGATGTGCACAAGAGGGCGTTCGAGGCTAGTCACGCCACGGTGTTTGTCTATCACGAGGAAACCCTGCTAGGTTTTGGACGAGCATTGTCCGATGGCGAATACCAGGCGGCCATCTACGATGTCGCCGTCATCCCGTGCGCCCAGGGAAAGGGCATAGGGAAGCTCATCGTACAGACGATTCTGAAGCGTATCCCGGGGTGTAACGTGATTCTCTACGCAGCGCCTGGCAAAGAGGGGTTCTACCAAAGCCTTGGGTTCCGGCGAATGCGGACAGGTATGGCCATGCTCACGAACGCGACAGGCATGGCTGACAAGGGGTTCACTGAATAGCACGGGGTGCAGGGCCGCGAGCCTCCGCGGCCGCAGCGGGCGGGGAGCGGGATCTGCCGGATCACGGAGGAATGTGATGCGTTTGCCCTGGGGAGGGGCAGCCTTGGTGTTATGTCAAGCCGGCGGTGTGGAATCGGAAGTGGGGGGCGAGCGTCCTCGCGAGCCGCTGGCGGATGGGAAGAACAGATTGGACAGTATGTAGACGAGTAGGTGCCGCCAAGCGCCACGTAGCGCGGGCCTCTCCGAGGCCCAGCGCCCGGTGGCGTTGCATGCGTGCGCAGCTGGATTCCCTGCAGGCGGCGGCCCTCGCCTTCGGAGAAGGCGGGGCTACCAGCCAGACCACCCAAGCCACCAAAGCGCAGACGCGCGCGCCGTCAGGGGCCTATTGTTCGCTGCAGACGGCTGTTCTCTCCACCAAGGCCCGCCGCGTTCATGGACGTGTGCCAGGCTGCGCCGCGCGGAAGAGCCCGAGGAGCACGGCGATCGGTCGCGGATGTCCCTCGCACGGTCGGTTCAGCACGCTGAGGCCGTTGCCATCGGTGTTGCCGAGCAGGATCGAACTGCCGCCGCCGTCGAGGTTCACCGCGTCGGTTGCGCCCAGTTCCTGGAGGAGCAGTCCCAGTTCCGCCTCGGTCATACCCTCGCTCTGGCCGGGCTGCCGGCCGTCCACGACAACCAGCCAAAGACGCCGCCCTGTCCGGTCGACGCCAACGGCGGACCGCGGATGAAGCGCCGCGGCTCGGGCTCCGCCCGGACGCAGGGGCTTGCCGTCCCGGAGGATGACCGTGAAGCCGGCTACCGCTTCGGGGGCTGTGGGGGGCACGTTGGTGTCGCCGGCGTGAACGCGGCCGTCCGCGCCCAGCCAGACGGGCGCATAGAGCGAACTCGGTCCGCTGCGGGTGCTGCCTGCCGTTCGCACCCAGCCCCCGATCGTCACCGGCAGGCCGTTGGTCCACGGCGGAGGCGATGTGCCGGCCGCAACCTTTGTCGGGATTCGTGAGAAGACGTTGGCATTGATCGCCCCAACGGCTCCGGCGGCGGTGGCGAGCTTCAGCGGATTGGCCAGCGCGGTTTCCGCCGGCCCCGGCCCGTCCGGGTCGGAGGCGACGACGGCCCGGACCGTCAGGGCCTCAGGGCCGAGGCGTGCCATGACCACATGGATCTGCAGTGGGCGTGGCACGCTGCGCACCAAACCGGTGTAGCAGAGATCCGGCGTGTAGGCGGGGGCGGAGAGGGAAGCGGCGGGGGAAACGGTCGGCATCCCGAGCAGCAAGAGCCCCACGGACCACCGCAAAAGACGCACCTTCATGCGCGCATCGGCGCGTGAGAAGGGTGAGTCGGTGTAGACTCTCGCATGCATTGCACGGCTCCTCGTGGCCACTGCTGGCGCGTGGCATGAATATCCACATTCCAGAGGCGACGGTGCAATAATACGTTAAACGAATCGTTTCTTGGTAAAGGATTGTTGTGACTGTGTTTTGCGTGCATGTACGGGTATGCTAATCGAACCGGCCCCAGGCAGGTCTGCTTGGACCGGTTCTTTTGTTTTCTCTCGGGTTCAGGTTCACGGGAGTTTGGGGTCACAGGCTGGAACAGGCGGCCACAGAACAAGGCGGTGAGGCATGCGTTTCTCTCGGATTTCGTTGGGACGGGCTTGGCTGGGTATCGCAGGGGCAACCCTGGTGGCGGCCGTGCTGCCAGCCACGGGACAGACTTCCCTGGTATGGAATGCCATATCATCGCCGCGTCGTGTGGGGGTGACGATTCCGGTCGGCATCACGGCGCGCGACAGTGACGGCAGCATCGTGACGACGTATACGGGGCCGGCAACCCTGCAGGGGTGGGGGCCCCGGCAGGTGGTGCTGACCTCCTTCGAGGATTCTTTGGAGGGCTTCACGCTCGACAACGCCGCGGGAGATGGCAACGGCTTATGGCATCGCAGCACGGGGTGGGGTGCGGATCGCGGCCACTCGGCGTTCTACAGCCTCTACTACGGGCGTGGCGAAACTGCTGCGGGCGGTGGCACTTATGACGCGGGCGTCACGGAAGGTAACGCCACATCCCCGAATATCAGCCTCGCGAATGCGCCGGCGCCGCTAACCCTCTCCTTCAACTACCGGCTGTCCACCGAGGGAGCGGCGGGGAGCGACGAAGCAGAAGTCCAAATCTCGACGAACGGCACGACCTTCGTCACCGTGGCTGGCAACACCGGCACGGGCACAGCCCTGACCGATCCGTCCGGGGCCGGTTGGGCGGCGGCCAGCGTGGACTTGTCGGCCTACACGGGCAGGACGGTGAGGGTGCGCTTCCACTTCCGCTCCGTGACGGCCGCTGCGAATGCCTATGAGGGCTGGTACATTGACGACGTCGTCGTGGCTGCGGGGGGCGAAGCGGCGGTGGGCATCCTGCCGGCTACCACGGGCGCCTTCGTGGGCGGTGTGTGGACCGGCCTGGTCACGGTGCTCGAAGCCAATGCCGGCGTCTACCTGCGCGCCCAGGATACGGGTGGGCGCTCCGGCAACTCCGGGGTCTTCGCGGCAGGCTACGCCCCGCGCACGCCATGGGCGGCATTTGCGACAACGGGTACGGTGGGGCGCCTCAATCTTGCGCTGACCCGCACGCTCTCGGGCGGAAATGCGACCGCCATGTCGGGCGGCGCCATCCGCCCAGAATCCGGGCGGCTCCTGGTTGTCCAGGACACCAGCATCACAGGATCGCGCATCCAGGTCTATTCGGATTACACCTACAATAACCGGCTGACTCTGTCGGGCTTCAGCGACACCGAAGGTATGTGCGCGGTCCGTCCCGAGGAGAACGTCTACGCGGTGATCGAAGAGGAGCGGGCCCAGATCACGCTGGTGACGCTGCCGCGCAACCTTCAGAACCAGTCTGTCAGCAAGGCCTCCGGCCAGACCTGGAACCCGGGCCTGACCCTCACCACGGATGGCATGGAGGGCCTCACCTACGATCGCGCCAGGCACCAGTTCCTGGCCGTCAAGCAGACCCTCGGCGACGGGCTGCCGGGCGGTGTCTACCGCTACGAGTGGTTCCAAGGCGCCGTGCGCGCCAGGCTGATGTTCACGCCGGCGGCGGTCACTTCGGCTGGTACATGGCTGGGCGATATCGCCTTCGATCCCTACTCGACCCACCTGCTGCTGGTCGGCTACGGCAACGCCGCCGCCAACAAGGTGCTGATGGAAACCGACCTTGACGGCAACATCCTCGGCGAGATCAACGTCGGCATGACCGCCCCGCAAGGCATTGCGGTGCAGCCCGACGGTCGGTCCCTTTACATCATCGGTGAAGCGAACGAGTTGCGGCAGTATCGCCTGGCCGCCCCTTCGGGGAGCGGCCCCGAGGGCCGCACGCTGGAACTCGACCTGCGCTTGAGCCGTCCGCCGACGGCTACGGCCGTAATCGCCTTCGGCGTGACCAGCCTTACCGCCGTCGCGGGTGCGGACTACTCGCCGGCATCGGGCACGGTCACGATTCCGGCCGGTTCGACGACGGGCAAGGTGCGGATCAACATCCTGTCGGACCGCGTCACGGATAGTGGCGAAACGATCGTCATTTCGCTGACCAACGCGGTCAACGCGCAGCTGGCCTACGACAATCAGTACCTCTACACGATCACCGACGTGGTCCACTCCTCCGAGCACTACGTTGCGCACGCCGGTGGCCACCGCGCGCCATTCGCGTCGTGGGCGGACGCGGCGACGAACATCCAGGCCGCGATCGATATTGCGCCCGACGGCGAGAGCGTGATCGTGACGAACGAGATCTTCACCCTGGCATCCGCCCTGCGCATCACCAACGCCATCACCGTGCGCGGCGTCCCGGGCGGCGCGGCCGTCATTGACGGCGGCAATGCCACGCGTTGCGTGTACCTTAGCCACGCGGGCGCGCTGCTGGAAGGGTTTGCGATCCGGAACGGGCGGGCGGACGACGCGAGCGACCTGGGCGCGCGCGGCGGCGCGGTCTTCATCGATGGCGGCGGCACGCTGCGCAACTGCGTCGTCAGCGGAAGCGCGGTATCTGGCAGTGTGCAGTCCATGGGCGGTGGTGTCCACCTCGCCGCCGGCGGCGCGGTCGAAAACTGCACGGTGGTCGGCAACAACGCCGCAGGCAACGGGTCGGGCGGCGGTCTCTACGGCGACGGAGGCGGCTCGGTCGTCAATACGATCCTCTCCGGCAACAGCGCCGCGACCGGGCCCGACTGGGCGGTCAGCGGCACGGAAACGACCTTCACCTGCTGCCGGGCCGCAGCGGCCCCCGCGGGCGCCGGGAACATCGAGGGCGACCCGCTCTTCGTGAATCCCGTCGGCGGCGACTACACCCTGCAGACCACCTCGCCCTGCATCGACGCGGGCAGCAACCTGGCCTGGACCGCCACCGGGGCGGACCTCGCCGGCCGGCTGCGTCGGATCAACGGCACGGTCGACATGGGCGCCTACGAGTGGCCCGTGCTGACGATCGCCGTCACCGCGGATGCCCACGCCCGCGTCGTGCCGGCCGGCACCGTGGAGGTCGTGTGCGGGGCTAACCAGTCCTTCACCCTCTCCGCCGACCCTGGCTTCCGGGTGTCGGATGTCGTTGTGGATGGGCTTTCGCTGGGCGCGCTGAACAGTTACACGTTTCTGAATGTCACCAACGACCATACGCTGCGCGCGACGGTGGAGGTTACCCTGCTGACGCTGGTTGTGCAGTCGGCGCACGGCGGGGCGGTGCCGCCGGCGGGCACGCACGGCTACGCGCTGGGCACGGAACTGGCCTGCGCGGTCACGAACTCTCCCGTCGAAGTGCCGGCCTCCGCGCAGTACACCTGCACGGGCTGGCGGCTGACCGGATTGACGGACACGACCGGCGCGGGCACGGGCGCGGGCACGAGCCTGTCGCTCGCGATGACCAACGACGCGGTGCTCGCGTGGCAGTGGGCTACGAACTACTGGCTGCAGCCGCTCGCCAGCGGCAGCGGCAGCGTGACGCCGGCGCCGGGCTGGCGGGCGGCGGGTGAAGCGGTCGTCCTGGTTGCCCTGCCCGATGTGGACCATCGTTTCTCCGGTTGGACCGGCGACACCGCGGCCATCGTGGCTGGCGATGCCAACGCCCTGACGGTGACGGTGAGCATGGCGCGATCCGTGGCGCTGACGGCCAATTTCGTCAGCGGCAGCCCGCCGATCCTGGTGTTCGATGCGGTCGCAGCGTCCCAGCACGTGGGCGTCTCGTTCCCGGTCACGATCACGGCCAAGGACGACGGCGGCCAGACCGTGACCGATTACACCGGGCCGGTCACGCTGCAGGGCCTGGGTCCGCGGAGGGTGGTGCGGACCTCCTTCGAGGATTCACTGGAAGGCTTCACGCTCGACAACGCCGCCGGAGACGGCAACGGCCTGTGGCACCGCAGCACGGGGCGGGGCGCGGACGCCGGCCACTCGGCGTTCTACAGCCTCTACTATGGACGTGGTGAAACCGCCTCGGGCGGTGGTACTTATGACGCAGGGATCACGGAAGGCAACGCCACCTCCCCGAACATCAGCTTGTCGAACGCAGCGGCGCCCGTGACGCTCTCCTTCGCCTATAGGCTGTCCACCGAAGGCTTGGCGGGACGCGATGAAGCCGAAGTGCAGGTTTCGACGAACGGCGCCACCTTCGTCACCGTGGCGGGCAACACCGGCACGGGCACGGCTTTGCCCGATCCGACCGGCGCCGACTGGGCTGCGGCCAGCGTGGATCTGTCCGCCTATACGGGTACGACGGTGCGGGTGCGCTTTCACTTCCGTTCCGTGACCGCCGAAGCCAATGCGCACGAGGGCTGGTATGTCGATGACGTGGTCGTGACAGCGGGCGGACAGGCGTCCCTGGCGATCTCGCCGGCAGCAACCGCGGCCTTCGTGAGCGGCGCTTGGAGCGGCATGCTCACCGTGCTCGAAGCCAACGACAACATGGTCTTGCGGGCGACGGACGGGTTGGGACTCACCGCGGACTCCAACCCGTTCGCGACGGAGTACGCCCCGCGCACGCCGTGGGCTGCGTTCGCAACCACCGGCACGGTCGGGCGCCTGAGTCTCACACAGAGTCGTACGCTCATGGGCGGCAACGTGACCGACATGTCGGGCGGCGCCATTCGTCCCGAATCCGGGCGGCTGATGGTCGTCGAGAACAATAACCGCACGGTTGCGCCGAACGGGCCGCGCATCCAGACTTACTCGGACCTCACCTATACGAACCGGATCGTCCTGTCGGGCTTCGACGACACCGAGGGCATGTGCGCGGTATGGCCGGAGGAGAACCTCTACGCCGTGGTCGAAGAGGAGCGGGCTGACATAACCTTGATCACGATCCCGCCGGCGTTGACGAACATGACGCTCTACAAGGCATCTGGCCAGATCTGGAGCCCGGGTTTCACCTTTGCCACGGACGGCATGGAGGGCATTACCTATGACCGCGCCCGGCACCAGTTCCTCGCCGTCAAGCAGACGCTCAACGGCGGGGTGCCAGGCGGAGTCTATCGTTATGAGTGGTTCGAGGGCGCCGTGCGCGCCAGGCTCCTGTTCACGCCGGCAGCGGTGGCGTCCTCCGGCACCTGGTTGGGCGATCTCGCACTCGACCCCTACTCGACACGCTTGCTGCTGGTCTGTTACGGCAACGCCGCCGCCAACAAGGTGCTGCTGGAAACCGATCTGGACGGTAACGTCCTCGGCGAGATCAACATCGGCATGTCTTCGCCGCAGGGCATTGCGATGCAGGCCGATGGCAAGGGGCTTTCCATCATCAGCGAGCAGAACGAGTTGCGCCAGTACCGGTTGGCAGCCCCGTCGGGCCGCGGTTCCGAGGGCCGGACGCTGGAGTTGGAAGTGCGCCTGAGCCGTCCGCCCACGAACACGGCGACGATCGCCTTCGGTGTCACCAGCCTCACAGCCGTCGCGGGCGCGGACTACGCGCCGGCGGCGGGCACGCTCACCATCCCCGCCGGTGCAACCACGGGCACGCTGCGCCTCGACATCCTGTCGGACCGGATTGCGGAAGGTGACGAAACCATCGTCATCTCGTTGACCAATGCGGTCAATGCGCAACTCGCTTACGACGATCAGTACCTCTACACGATCACGGACGTGACCGGTTCGATGGACCACTACGTGTCGCACGCGGGCGGCCATATCGCGCCGTTCGCCTCGTGGGCGGACGCCGCCACGAACATCCAGGCGGCCATTGATGTCGCGATCGCCGGGGACAGCGTGATCGTGACGAACGCGACCTTCACCCTGGCGGCCGCCCTGCGTATCACCAACGCCATCACCGTGCGTGGCGTCGCGGGCGCCGCGGCGGCCGTGCTTGACGGCGGAAACGGCACGCGTTGCGTATACCTTGGACATGCCGGAGCCTTGTTCGAAAGGTTCGCGATCCGGAACGGGCGAGTGGGCGACGCGGCTCCCCTGGGCGCGCGCGGCGGTGCGGTCTTCATCGCTGGCGGTGGTACCCTGCGCAACTGCCTTGTCAGCGGCAGCACGGCCGCGGGCAGCGAGCTGTCCCTGGGCGGCGGCATCTACCTCTCCACCGGCGGCACTGTGGAGAACTGCACGGTGGTCGGCAACAGCGCTGACGGCGCCGGCTCAGGCGGCGGCGTCTATGGCGATACGGGCGGCGCTCTGATCAACACGATCCTCTCCGGCAACACGGCCGCGACCGGACCCGACTGGGCGGTCAGCGGAGCGGCAACGACCTTCACCTGCTGCCGCGCCGCTCCGGCACCCGCGGGCGCCGGCAACACCAGCGACGATCCGCTCTTCATGGACGCCTCCGGCGGCGATTACACCCTGCAGACGATCTCGCCTTGCATCGACGAGGGCAGCAACCTGGTGTGGACCGCCGCGGCGGTTGACCTGGCCGGGCGGGTTCGCCGGATCAATGGCACGGTCGATATGGGTGCTTACGAGTCGGCCCTGCTAACAATCGTCGCCACGGCGGACGCTCACGGCGTGGTCACACCGGCCGGGGACGTGGCGGTGCTGTACGGGGCGGACCAGGCCTTTACCCTCTCCGCCGACGAGGGCTACCTGGTTGCGGACGTGGTCGTGGACGGCAGTTCGCAGGGGCCGTTGAGCCGCTACACCTTCCTGAACGTTACGAACAACCACACGCTGCACGTGGCCGTGGCGGCGGCTCCCACGGTGACGCTGGACGTGCGTTCGGCGCACGGCGGGGCGGCGCCGGCGGTTGGCGTGCACAGCTATGCGTTGGGCACGGGCCTGTCCTGCGCGATTACCAACTCCCCCGTCGAAGTGCCGGCCTCCGCGCAGTTCACCTGCACGGGCTGGCGGCTGACCGGGCAGACCGATGCGACGGGCGCCGACACGGGCGCGGGCGCCACGCTGGCGCTCACACTCACCAACAATGCGGTGTTGGAGTGGCAGTGGGCCACGAACTACTGGCTGCAGACGGCGGCCAGCGGCAACGGCGCCGTGACTCCTGTGCCCGCGTGGCATGCGGCTGGCGCGGAGGTGGTGCTGACCGGCATCCCGGCGGACGGTCACCACTTCGCGGGCTGGACGGGTGATACCGGCGCGATCGTGGTCGGCGATGCCGCCTCTCCCCGCGTAACGGTGCGGGTGCATGGTCCCCTGACCCTGACGGCGGCATTCGGGGCGGATAGCCGCACCTTGACCGTCGCGTCGGCCTACGACGGCGCCGTGCCGGGAGTCGGCGCTAACCCGTACGCCTACGGCACGGTCGTGACAGCCCAGGTGACCAACTCGCCGGTCTATGCCGGTGCGCTGGCGACCCAGTATGTCTGCACGGGCTGGGTCCTGGCGGGGCAGCCGGATCTCAGCGGCGCGTGGACGGGCACGAGCACGAACCTGACTCTCGTGCTCACCAACGACGCTAGCCTGGCCTGGGCCTGGCAGACCAACTACTGGCTGCAGACCGACGTCAGCGGCAACGGTATGGTCGGCCCGGTGGCCGGGTGGCAGGGGGCCGGATCGAACGTCGTCGTGACCGCCACTGCGGCGGCGAATCACCACTTCGTCCGCTGGTCGGGAGACACGAACGCGCTGGTCGTTGGCGAGG
>CAYOBW010000240.1:0-11005 GCA_964402115.1 uncultured Victivallales bacterium | reverse complement strand
GTTTCGATTTCTTCGATCGTGGTCAAGCCCTCGCGTACTTTGCGATACCCCTCGGAGCGGAGGGTGTGCCGCGTCTGCTTCTTGAGATGCTCGCGCAGCGCATCGACCGTGGGGCGCGAGAGGATGATGGACCGCAGCCCCTCATCGCACTCCAGCAATTCGTAGACTCCGATGCGGCCCCGATACCCGGAGTCGTAGCACTTGATGCAGCCTCGTCCCCGCACCAGCATCGCGGCCTTGTCCGATCCGATCCCCAGCTCGTGCAGAATCTCCTTGGGCGGGTAGAAGCTGGTCCGGCAGTCCGGGCAGACGGTGCGCAGCAGGCGCTGGGTCAGGGAGGCCAGCAGCGACGAACACAGCAGGTAAGGCTCCACACCCATCTCCAGCAGGCGCGTAATGGTCGTGGGGCTGTCGTTCGTGTGCAGGGTGGACAGCACCAGGTGCCCGGTCAGGGCGGCCTGGATCGCGGTCTCCGCCGTTTCCCGGTCGCGGATTTCGCCCACCATGATGATGTCCGGATCCTGTCGCAGGGCGTGTTTGATGAAGCGCGCAAACGTGAGCCCGACCGCTTCCCGCACCTGGTTCTGGTTGATGCTGCCGAACTGGTACTCGACCGGGTCTTCGATCGTGATGATGTTCTTCTCTTTCGCGTTGAGCGATGACAGCGCCGCGTACAGGGTTGTCGTCTTGCCGCTGCCCGTGGGACCGCAGGTCAGAATAAGACCATGCGGTTCGCGAAGCAGCGCCTTGAACCGCTCGACCACGGAGGGCTCGAAGCCCAGCTTGTTCAGATCGAGGAGCGATTGCGACTTGTCCAGGATGCGCATGACGACCTTCTCGCCCAGCATGCCGGGCATGGACGAGAAACGCAGGTCGATCGTCTTGCCGTCAAGGTTGACCTGGATGCGGCCGTCCTGGGGCAGCCGTCGCTCCGCGATGTCCAGCTTCGCCATCACCTTCAGGCGGGAGACGAGCGGTTGGTGCATTTCGATCTTCGTCGCCATCAACTCGTAGAGCAGGCCGTCGATCCGCACGCGAACCACGCAGTTGTCCGAGTGCGGCTCGATGTGTATGTCGCTGGCCCCGTCCCGGATGGCCCTGACGAGAATGGTGTTGGCGAGATTGATGACCGGGCTGCCGTCCGCCTTCTGCGCGAGGTCGCTGACTGCCTCCTCGACTTGCGTCTGCACGAGGTCAAGGCTGGCTGCCTCGACGCTGGCCATGACTTCGTCGATGCTGACGTTCTCCCGGTAGCATTCGTTGATCGCATCGCTGATGTCATCGCCGCGGCAGAGCACCGGCAGCACCGTCAGCCCGGTGATGCGGGCCACTTCGTCGAAGACGAAAACGGCGTTCGGATCGGTGGCTGCCAGCACCAGTTTCTTGTGGATGCGGAACATGGGGATGACCTGGTAACGCTGGGCGATCTCCTTGGGAAGGACGCTGACGATCCGCGGATCGACCAGTCCTTTACGCAGCCAGGTGTGCGGGATCCCAAGCTGCTCGCCCAGGACTTTCGTGAGCTCGTCCTGCGTGAGCACCTTCTCGTCCACGAGCACCTGTCCCAAGGGGCGGCACTGCTCCTTGTGCGTGCGCAGATACCCGGCGAGCGCCTCCGGAGTCAGGCGTCCCTTGCGGACCAGCAGTTCGCCGAGTTTCTTTCGCTTGGGTACGTAACTCATGGCGGTTATCCGTTCTTGACGGCCTGGCTGATCCCTTCACACACGACCACCGTGTGGACCAGGCGGGTGACCGCCAGGATATCCGTACACACGTCGTTGAGATTGATCAGCCTCAATGCCCTCTGGTTTGCATGCAGTCTCTCGTGAAATTCCACGAGCAGTTCCAGGGCCGCGCTGTCCATGAACGCGACCGCCGCGAAATCGAGCACAACCCTGGGGGCCGGACCCTCGCAGGCTGCCGCGAGGGCCAGCCGCAGTTCCCCGCAGTTCTCGAAGGTCAGCGAGGCGGACGGCGACAGAACCGTCGCTCCGGCCAGCGTCGTTTGCCCGACGGCAAACCCCTTCATGCCCTGGGCCTGTGCGTTCATCCCTGAACTCCTGTTGGCTGCCGTTTGGCGGTTTCGGTTTCCGGATCCGTGTCCTGCCGGGTGTCGAACAGGACCCGGCCAACGCCGATGGTCCTGCAGAAAGCGTCGACGATCTTGAGGTCGAACTGGCTGCCCGCGCCCTCCCGGATGATCCGCAGGGCCTCGCCGTGCGAGCGGGCCGCGCGGTAGGCCCGGTTGGACGTGATGGCATCGTAGGTGTCGGCCACGGAGATGATCCGCGCCAGGAGGGGAATTGCATCCCCGCTCAGCGCGTCGGGATAGCCCCGGCCGTCGTACTGCTCATGATGGTGCCGGATGGCCGGCAGGGCATCCTCCAACTGCGAGATCGGCGCGAGGATTTCGGCCCCCTTGGCGGGGTGCTCCTTGATGCAGGCGTACTCATCGCGCGACAAGCCGTTCGGCTTGTTGAGGATCATTTCGGGCGTCCCGATCTTCCCCAGGTCATGAAGCACCGATGCCCATTGCAGGGCTGTCCGCTGCTTCTCGTCAAGCCCCAGGTCGGACGCCATGCGCATGCAGTAGGCACTGACGCGCTCGGAGTGCCCCTTGGTGTAGGCGTCCTTGGCCTCGATGGCCATGACCAGCGACTTCACCAAGTTGATGACAAAACGCTCGAGGTTGCTGTAGAGCGCCGAATTGGCCTGCAGAATGGCCACTTGCTCCGCCACCGTGCACAGCAACCGGTATTCGCCCCGCCGGAAAATCTCCTTCATGTTGAACGCAACCAGCAGCAGCCAGCCGTAATGCTGGTCCCTGCTCTGGATCCGGACCGCCAGCGCGCGGAACGGGGCCGGGTGCAGGCCGTGAAACGCCGGCAGCTCGGTGGAGCAGTTCACGATAAAGCAGTGCTCCTCCATCGCCGGTGCTGAACGGGACATCTCCGGGCCCAACACCTCCACGAAACGCGCGGCGTCAGGGACGAAACGGCCGATGTCCGGGCAGGCGATCAGGATGTTGTCTTCCGCGCGTCCCTCAAACGTGGCGACAGCCAGTTCCACGCGCATCGATTCCCGGACTTCCTGCAGCAGGTCTCGCAACATCTGCCGCGAGAAGCAGAGCGACCGGATTTGCGTGGCGACTCGCGTGAACAAGTGCAGGTCTTCGTACGCCTGGTTCAGTTCTTCGGCGATCTTGCGGCGCTCGTCCTCGGTCTCGTTACGTTCCTCGATCAACTGGCGGACCTGGCCCAGCAATTGCCGCAGATCCGCCGGGCGTTGGCTGTCCCGGCGCTTCCCGTCGGACGCGCATGCCACCAGCAGCCTCCGCCCCCCGTTCCCGGTCGATACGGGCACGCAGCAGGCCCAGCGTCCGTTTCCGACTTCGGCGCAGCCAGGGCCGTCGGCCCGGGTCGCTTCCTCCGTCAGTCTGCCAATGTCCGCCGCGGAAAGGCTGCCGCAGGCCGTCGCACCCACGCTGTCAACCCAGTGGAACGTGGGCCCGTTCATACGGCCAACCGTCTCCAACAGATCGCCGATGGTGTCAAGGTGCGACGTCATGGCGAGAACCCGAAGTAGTTGTCCACGGCTTCCAGAAGACGCATGGGGCTGAACGGCTTCTCCATGAAAAGCGTATCCTGCATGCGCTGGATCCATTGCCGTTCGTCCGGCGAGATCCGTCCCGTGAGGATCACGGTCAGGAAGGGGCGTTCCGTCTTGATGCCGTCCGTCATTTCGCAAAGCGTCTTCCCGTCCAGCTTCGGCATGGTGATGTCCGCAATCACCGCGTCGGGCTGCCGGCTCCGGATGAGGTCCAGCGCGGCCGCGCCGTCGGGGGCGCTGATCACCTGGTAGCCCGCCAAGCTGAGCTTCAGTTCGATGACGCGCCGAATCGCAACTTCATCGTCGACAACGAGTATGGTCTTAGCCGTTCTCAAGCGTGAAGGCCTCCGCTGGAATGCGCACAGTAAAGCAGGAACCCTTGCCCACATCGCTGGTCACGTGAATGGATCCACCGTGCAGTTTGACGATCTGCAACGCCGTTGCAAGCCCCATGCCGCTGCCGGACTGATCCCGCACGGCGGCTGAGCTCCCGCGGAAGAACTTGTCGAACAGGCGCGGCAGATCCTCCGGCGGGATGCCACAGCCGGTGTCGGAGATCTCGAAGAAGACGTTGCGGTCTTGCTCGATGAGCGAGATCCGGATGGTGCCACCCTCGGGGGTGTACTTCACCGCGTTGCCCAGGATGTTGACCAGGACCACCTTGAGCAGATCCTTGTCGCCCATGATTGTCGGGAATTTGTCCGGGAGTTGCTTCGCGATCTTGATGCGCTTGGCTTTGGCCGTCGCATCGATCGCCGGCAGGCATTGGGTGAAAAGCCAGTCGGTCCGGACCAGCGCCCGCTCGATGGCCAGGGTTCCCACTTCGATCTTCGAGACGCTGAGCAGGTTCTTGATGAGCCCCGTAAGCCGGTCGGTTTCGTCGTTGATCGTGTTGTAGTAGTTCTTCAGCGTTTCGGGGTCGCTCACGGCGCCGACCATGAGCATCTCCGCGTAGGCCTTCATGGACGTCAGTGGCGTGAACAGCTCGTGCGCCACCTGCGCGACGAAATCGTCCTGGGCCCTTTCCGCGAGTCGAACCCGAGTGATGTCCTCGGCCGTAATCAGGCTGCCGATGCTGTCACCCGTGGAATCGAGTACCGACCGGCACGCGAGACGGAAAAAACGGCCCGGTGCGCCCTGCTCGAAGCTGGCGTCGATACTCGAATGCTCCCGGTCGGTCCCTGCTGCCATGTTCTCCACCAGAGCGGAGATCTGCTCGTGTTGGATCGCTTCCAGGCAGCGTCGCCCTTGCACATCCCCCCGTTTGGCGCCGAGCAGCCCCAGCATGTGGCGGTTCATGTGTCGAACGCGCTCCTGGGTGTCGAGGATCAGGATGCCGAAGTCGAGGCTGTCCAGGATCCGGTACGCCTGATCCTTCTCGAATGTGGCGACGCCCAGGCTGGACGAGAGTTCGGCGATGCGTTCACCGGTTTTGTGCAGTTCAGCCCGTGCTTCCGCGAGGCTGCGGTCAAGGTGCTGTATCGTGGCGAGCACGCTTTCGTTGCCGTTTCCGCGGATCGTCATGAGGGCATCGGCCATGCCGTGGGCGGCGTCCGGCGCCGTGTTCAGGCGGCGAGCCGCCAGCAGGATCGTGTAGTGCCCGAAAACCACGGCGGCCACCATGAGAAACGCAACGGCGGCCACGAAGCTGATCCTGGCTGCCGAGAAGATGGGCGGAGTGGGAACCCGCAGGCCCAGTCGCACCGTTCCTGCCTGCCCGCCGGGCTGGATCAGGGGCTTGCCCGTCGTTCAAAGTCAGCTCAATCTGCACCAGGTTCGGGGCGAGTTGCAGGAAGGTCACATTCTTGACGTACGCGCAGATGGTCTCGGCGGACGTCGAGTCGAAAGTGAACGCCGTGCTGTACTTCGGCCTGGTTTCAAGCAGCACGCGGTTGGCACTGTCGTAGCTGAACTGAATAACGTCCTGGGGGTCGAAAAACCAGTTGTCATTGAGCCGCCTGTTGCTGTTGTTATCGGCATCGAGTAGCCCGTCGCCGGCGGGGGCGAAGGCCTGCGTCGCGTTGTCGTAGACGTCGAGAACGCGCTCGACCATTCTGAGCGTACTGCTGTCCGGTATGGCGAAGGCGTCCGTTGCCTGCAGGAATGACACGATCCGCTCCATCGCGAAGCGGCCGTTGGCCAACAAATCCTGGCCGCTCCTGGCCGTGGCAAAGGAGGAAACCGCCGTGCTGACGACCTGCCCTAACCCGATGGCGACGATCGCGAGGATGGCCACGGTGATCAGGAGTTCAACAAGCGTGACGCCTGCCCGGGAACCCCCCGTACGGGCACGGGCAGGGCCAAGAGCAGGGTCCGGTGTTCTTGGTTCAGGAATCAAGTTGTTGCCCATTAACGTCTTATCCTTCCTGACACCTTGAGTTCTGGCTTCCAGGAAATCAGTAGTCGGCGATGAGTGCATTAAGCGTCACGGATTCCACGCTCGCGCTCACGCGCAGCAGTCCGCCGACGCCCCCGCTGACGTTGGTTATGGCAACCCGCGGCTGGTAGTTCACGCCTCTGAAAACGAACGCTTCGTTCGCGGCTTCTCCCGCGCTGCCAAACAGCGCGACCAGGTTGGCGGGATTGCCCTGGTTGGCGTTCAGCGTTGCGAAGGGGATGGTCGTCACGCGCGCCAGCGTCCCGCGCACACGATTGTGGAAGACCAATGACGTCTCCTCGACAGACTGCGACTTGAGGGCAGGGCTGAATGCGCTGAGCAGCGGAACGATGGCGACCGCCAGAAGCAGAAGGACGAGGAGCATTTCCAGGAGCGAGAAGCCGTGTCTGCGAGTCCTTGAATGGCGGTCTGGCATCGGTCGATCCTTCGCGTTGGTTCCGGCGCGGAGCGCGGGTATCATTGCACCGCTACCCCACCGGTCATCCCGTTGACGGTCAACGTCCTGCTGCTGGTTCGGTATGTCACGACAAGGGTGTTGACCAGCGCGGCACAGTGGCCGGCAGGATAGAACACGATCTCGCCCAAGGGTGGAGCGGTGCTGATCAGCGTGCCCGTAAGGTGCGGCAGGTTCTGGAAGTCGAGTGTGTACCAGCGCTTATCGACAGGGTTCATGACCACACCGAACGCTGTCACGGGCGGCGTCTCGGTCGGGTGGGCGGTCGGGTCGTTCCTGTAGCGGACATCGAAGACGCTGAAAGTCGTCGAATTGCCGGTGACTTTCACCCCGAACGGCCGCTGATAGGCCGCGGCTTGTTCGGACGCGTACTCGAGGGCGGTCACAAGTTCCCCGGCGGCTCCGTTGAGTCTCGCCTCTTGGATAAGCAACTGAATCTGGGGTACGACGGCCAAGCCGAGGATCCCGACGATCATGACGACAATCAGGAGTTCCATCAGGGTGAAGCCACCCTCCACCACAAAGCCGGAGCCTCGCCGATTCAAGTTCACGTCATAGAGCATCCTCGGTTAGGACTGTACCTGTCAAGTCAAGGCCGACCGCTTCAACGCGGTCAACGTCTCAGCCTGGCTGACGGCTGGTGACGGCTTGGCACGCCTGACGGTTTGCCTGTCAACCAGACTCACGATCGGGCACGGAATTGGCGTGGGGAGAGCAGGTGCGATGACCGTCTAGAACGGTTGCTGGCGCCGGCCGTGCATGAGCTGGTGCAGGATCCGGCACGCGACGTAGGCCTGCTGCCGGCGCCGGCCGTCGAGGCTGGAGAGCGGCACCAGCGCGGACCCGCAGATGGGCGTTTCGTTGTGCGTGCCGAGCACCGCCAGCTGCTCGGGCACGCGCAGTCCCGTCTGGGCGCCGCGTCGAGCACTTCGGCGGCGGAGGGATCGTCAGCGGTCCACACGGCCAACGGCTTGGGCAACTCCGCCAGGCGGCGCGTGAGCCACTGCAGGCGTCCGTGCCTGCCGGTCCATTCCAGCAGGTAAGCTCCCCGCCCGCGCGCTGCAGGGTGCCGGCGAGCTCCACGGTCGGAATCTCGCTGCGCTCGATGAGGCGGCGCAGCTCGTCGCTCTACAGTGCATGCACGACGATGCCGTCGTACAGGCTCAGCAGGGGCGCCTCGCCGTGGGCGTGCGCGTAGAGCGCGTCCAGGACCCAGCCTGCCTCGCGGGCATAGCAGGCGGCGCCTTCGTGATAGTCGGCGTGGTAGTACTGGAACGTCAGCAACACACTTTTGCGTTTCAATGCGCGAGTATGGACATTCCCGACGGCCATGCGCAACTGCTATAGAAATATGCGCGACGACTGATAGACAGGACGGCAACATCAGGCTAATAATCGAAGGAGTGTCCATCCTCTTGGGCGGTTCAGAGTGCAGACTACCTTGGCAAACGAGAAAGGGAGTCACCATGACAACGTCTCGCAACCACGTCCGTTCAACCATCCGGGAGGGTGCCATGCAGATCGGGTCGCTATTTCCGTGGAAACGCGTTCTGGCTGCTGCAGGGGTGGCGCTGGCCTCCGCCGCGTCTCCGGTTCGGGCCGACGTGGCGACGTTCCGGGGTGCCCCCGCGCCGGCTACAACCCGCACCGACGCGTTCCAGGCGGGATGGGGCTTCTACGCCTCCACGGCTGGAACCAAGCAGGTCAACCGATTCGGGCTTTGGGTCCCAAACGGCGCGACGACCGTGGACCACGAAGTCGCGCTTTATAACCACCCTGGCTACGTCCTGATCGCCAAAGCGACTGTTCCGGCTGGCTCCACGGCCGATGCCGACGGATATGCGTGGGTCACGGTTCCCACCCTCACGCTCACGGATACCCGCCAGAGCGCGGACTACTACATCGTGCTGGCGAACCTGGGCACGGACACGTGGGGTCCCCTCACCGGTTCATCCTACGCCCCAACGCTCAATGCGTCGTTCGGGACGCCGACGGGTAACGCCTGGTTTCACGCAGCGGGCGCGTTTACCGCGACGGAGACGTTCACCGGCAGTTTGGGAATTGGAGGCTACTTTGGGCCGAACCTTGGCTTCGTTTTCGTTCCGCCGACCTACGTTCCATCCTACTGGAAAGGCGCCACCGATGGCATCTGGAACAGTAACGTGAACAACTGGACGACCGACGCCGCCGGCGCCACCCCGGCCACCGCCCTGCCGGATTCCTCGCGCCAGGTGTGCTTCACGGCCGGCGGAGCGGCTAACCTGGGCACGACGCTGGGCGCCAATTTCTCCATCGGGGGCCTGAACTTCACGACGGCGAGCCCGGTCACGATCGGCGGCGGCAACACCCTGACCCTGGGCGCAGGCGGCCTCACGGTGACTGCCGGCTCGGGCGCGCATGCCATCAATTGTGCGGTGGGGGTGGGCGCTGAGCAAATCTGGGCCAACGCGTCGGCCAACGCATTGACCGTCAATGGCCCGCTGAGCGGCGCAGGAGCCGTGACCTTCTGCGGCGGCACGTTCATCCTGGGCGGCGTGAATACCTACAGCGCCGCGACGACGATGAACGCCGCCATGCTGACCATCAAGGGACAGATATCCGGCACGACGGCCCAAACGCTGGCAAGCCTCGCGCTGAGCGGAGGCGCGAACTCGATCTCCCTGGATCCCAACGGCGGAGCGGGCACGACCCTGACCATCACCAGTTCCACGGCGAATCGCTCCAACGGGGCCGGCGTGAAGTTCGTGATTCCGACAGGCGGAACCGTGGCGTGGAGTCCGACGTTGAGCAACGGCATCGTCGGTCCCTGGGCTACGGGCAACATCGGCGGCGGGGCGGCGCAATACGCCACGGCCAGCGGCGGGACGATCGCGGGCTACGTGGGCACGGCAAGAACCGTGGCAACCCTCCCAACCAGCGGCGGAACCGAGAACGCGGAGCTTACCGCCGGCGGCAATATGACCCAGGCCGCCGGCGTGGTGAACACCGTCCGCTACAGCGGCGGCACCGACTCCTTCAACCTGTGGAACCACGTGCTCACACTGAATGGTTTGCTGGCGGCGGGAAGCGCCGGCACGACGCTCAGGTTCATCACGGGCGCCCCCACGAGCGGCTACCTGACCACACCGAGCGGCAGGGGCGACCTGGTGATATCCGGTCCCCAGGACATCGCATTCACCGACGGCACGTATAACAGCATCGTCAGGGGCGTCTACACGCGCCTGGTCTACAACGGCACGGGCGCGCTGCACATGGGAAATGGAGGCGGCGCCCACGACTACGGCGGCGGCACGGTCGTCAACAGCGGGACGATGGTCTTCGGAACGGTTCCCGGGGGCGGGGCTGGCAACATCCGCGGGAGCCTCGCCATCAATAGCGGGGCGACGGTCCATGCGGGCGGTAGCTGGAACCTCGGCCACCTGAGCGGCAGTTGCGTCAGCCCGATCAGCATCGACCACGGCACCCTCAAGTTCAGCGCCAATGCGGGTTTTGGGGGTACGGCGGCCCGCGTCATCACGCTCAAAGGCGGAGCCATCAGCGGCGGCGGTGGCGGCAACACGTTCGACTGGTACAAGGGGATTACGACCACGCCGGTCCTGGCCACGGTGGCGAGTTCAGACCGTTCCACCGTCAGCGCGAACCTGGCGCTTCGCCTGGCGGCGAGCGGCTCCGTCACGTTCAACGTGGCCCAGGGGTCGACGAGCGATGGCATCGATCTGCTGGTCAGCGGCAACATCGTCAATGGCGCCGAAGGCGGCGGGATCGTGAAGATCGGCGCCGGGACCATGAAACTCAGCGGCGCCAACACCTACACCGGGATGACGACCGTCAGCGGCGGCCTGCTGCGGCTGGGAGCGGACAACACGCTGCAGCTCGTGAACGACGTTACACTGAACGGCGGCGCGCTCGACGCGGGTACAGCGGTGAACCACCTGGGCTACCTCACGCTCTCCAGCGGCGGCACGAGCGCTCTTGTGCTTGGGTCGGGCGGGAGGCTCAGTTTCAAGGAGAGCCGGGCTAAGACCTGGAGCGGCCACATCAACATCGAGGGGGCCCTCGCCAACACGTCCCTCCAGTTCGGCAGCGATCGCAACGGGCTGACGCCTGAGCAATTGCTGATGCTGAGCTACAACGGCAACCCGGTGGATATCGACGTCGCGGGCTACATCACCAGGGCCCTTCAGGGAACGGTGTTCATTGTGCAGTGACTGGGAGGTCGATTCCGCTCCCTGACGATCACGCCCCTGGACGACCCGAAAGTGGGCGTCATGAATCTACGTGCGGTGGTGCTCAAGCCGGCGCTGTAGAGGGCGGGATGGGGCGGGGGCTGTTGTCGTAATCGGGATCCTAATCATAAGGGCCACCTGAACACGGGCATGCACGGTAACTACTTCATGGCCAAGTACCTGATCGACCAGCGGCGCAGCGACCTCCTGGCGCTGATGCATACCCGGGAGGATTACCCCAGCTTCGGGCACATGCTTCGCAACGGCGCGACCACGATCTGGGAGGAATGGGACGGCGACAACTCGCAGATCCACAAC
>CAYOBW010000239.1:0-11016 GCA_964402115.1 uncultured Victivallales bacterium | reverse complement strand
GCTCTCGTCAACCGCCGCTTCCTCGACCCGGTGAACGAGAACGGCGACGAGAACGACAACGAGAACGGTTGACGATTTCTTTCGTCCCTTTCTCGTTCCCCTCGCCAACGCCCCGCCTCAAACTGCGAGCGAAGCGAGCTAGTTTGCAGGCGGATGTTCTGGCGGCTCCTGTCTCCCCGGATTCTCCGCCATCCCCCTCCCGCCGTCAACCGCGCGCCCACCGGCAGTCGACGCCCGAGCAGCCTCCAAATCGAAATCGCGATCGGGATCGGTATCGAGACCCGATAGCGATCCCGATTTCGATTTCGAATCGGCCAGCAGTCAATCGCGTCCCGTTCATCTCCGGATCTCGCAGAACGCCAGCGTTCAGGCTGAGGCGCGCCAGCGCCGATAGCCGACGCTTGGTTCGGCTCACTTCTCCTGCATCTCTTCGCCGTCGTCGTTATCATCACCAAGCAAACGTCCGAGTTCTACCGGGTCCATCCTTCGCACGCGCTGCTCGACTCTCCGGTCGTATCCGCGATCATTCGGGTCAAGACGGCCGTGCCGCGTTCTTCCGTACTGCTGAACGAAAGCCGCAACTTCGCCCCCTAGCATCTCTTTCCGGCTTGGCTTACGCTTTCCTTTCATCTGTCTGCCCGCCGAACGACCAGCGTGTGGCTGAGGCGCGCCAGCGCCGATAGCCACGACGCTGCGGTTCTCCGTCATCTCATTGCTTCATCAATTTCAAAGTCGGAGTCCGGCTTGGCTTCGCCCGTGATGCAGGTGAAGCATGCATTTCCGGCAACGGCAGACCCGATGACCCAGAGGGGATTTCCGCACTGACATTTCACGCCAGCCTTGTGGTCCCGCAACGCGCGTTGCAGCCATTTCCGGACATCGTCCGGTTTGTCGTCCCGATTGGACCGAGCGTGCCGCTCGACATAGTCCTCGATGGTGATCGGTGTGAAGCCCGTCTTCTCATTCATGTTTGTCATCATCATCTCTTTGGAGAACGCTCACACTGACGGTTTTGGCAACCCGTCCGCGGGTTGACAAATACCGTCCGGTGCGTGGGCATTTCTCTCTTTTTGAAGCTAACGTCCTGAATCCTGCGCTCTGCGTTCATCATTACTGCAACTTCAAATAACACCCCATCGTTTCTTTGTGCAACAAAGAAAGGGAAGGACGGCATTGTAGTAGCCGTCATAATTACTCCGCCGACCAAGACTTTCAGCTGGTCTTCTGTCATGCCGGGTTTTATTGCACGTGCTGTTGAAAACGGAATCACAACGTAGAATTCGGATGATCTCGTATCTGTTGTCGGTGAAAGATGCCACGGTTTTGAGGTTGGTTGCAGTGAAGAGGCGCAACCTGCCATGAGTGTGCATGCCAATGCTGACATGAATATATTCTTCATTTCTTATGCCCGTCTGTATTAGACGGCTCGATGTCGCAAATACTGCTAGCCGCCATTTTCCGCTCTACTTTGCCCGGGCGACAACGGAGCCGACCGGAACCTATGGGGAATGTAACCTTGCAACGGTGCGGTCGCAAGCAATATGCGACGTGCACAAGCGTTCTGATTACGGGCCTTGCTGCCTGGTTACGTCGTTCGACGCGGGGTCGGGGCAGACCCCGGAGGTGAGAGGGTCGGCTTCTTGCCGTGGTTGCCGGGGTCGGGCCAATTCAACCGGAGCGTTTGATCAGGCGGCTCCAGGCCAGAAACCGGCCGGTGATGAGCGTCTTGAGCAGCCGGATAGGCGGTGCCAGAACGCAGCCCAGTCCGGCATGGCGGGCAGGTCGAAGCTCGCCGCAAACGCGTAATCCGCTGCGACCCCATGGCCCGCATACCGCGCTTGCAGTGCCGCATACGGCCGGCCGTTGACGTAGCGGGGGATTCCGGCGCTCGCCTTCAGATCAATTGAGCTCATGGGCTTCCCTCCGTGTTCTGCGCGCAGACTGCGACAAGCGGCGCTGGCATGTCAACAAGAAAAGGAACGATAGTTCAGTTGTCAGCGCCGGTTGGCTGCTGGCGCCGCGGGAGGCGCGGGCGCCGCGCGTACATCGAAGCACCAGAGGGTGTCGTGATGGCGGACGTAGAGCCGGCCGTCGCACAGTGCGGGGTGCGCCCACGCGTCGCGGGGCGGCCCCGGGACCAGGTCCACCCGGCCCACCACCTCCAGGCCGGTGGGCGCCGGTTTGAGCAGGGCGAGCGTGCCATACTCGAAGAAAGCGTAGACCCTGCCATCGGCCCACAGCAGGGCGGCGGAAGGGTGGGAGGAGGCGCCGGGCCGCAGCCGCGGGAGGTCGCCGAGGACGCGCCCGCTCTCCCAGTCGAGCGTGTGGAGCGTCTTCGTGGACTTGCAGCCGTTCGCATACAGGCGCCCCCCGCACAGCAGCGCGCCCCCCGTGAGTGCGTCGACGGGGCTGTTCCACGTCTCGACGGGGACGGCGTTGCTGGCGGCGAGCAGGAACTGGCGGCCGCCGGGACCGTCCGGGGCGGCGAGGAAGACGCGTCCGCCGCCGTAGACCGGCGTGGCCGTGGTAACGTACCAGCGTCCCTGGAAGGGGATGGTCCACGCGCGCTGCCCCGTGTCGGCATCCACGGCCCAGGCGTGACGTGAGGTGCAGTTGAGCGCGAGGCGCCGCCCGGCGTGGCGGACGAGCAGGGGCGAGCAGTAGGAGGGTTGCTCGCCCGCGATGGGTGCGGCGGTCCAGACGGTGGCGCCCGTGGCGCTGTCGAGCGCGGCCATGAGCGCGCCCTCGCCGGCTGGTGTGACGAGCAGGCGGGAGCCGTCCAGCAGCACGCACTCGCTGAGCGCCCACGTGTGCACGCGGCAGGCAAAGCGCGCCGCCAGGTCGGCGGTCCAGAGTTCGCGCCCCGTGGCGGCGTCGAGACAGGCCACGCGGCCATGGGCGTTGAGGTGATAGAGCCGGCCGTTTGCCAGCGCGGGGCAGGCGCGGGCGCCGGGGTAGGACCCTTTCCACGCGGCGCCGTTCGTCGCGCACCAGCGCACGCTGCCGTCGCGGTCGAGCGCCCGGATGACGAGCTGGTCGCCCACGTCGCCGGTCACGTAAACCGTATCGCGGCTGGTGATGGCGCTGGCCCAGCCCAAGCCCAGCCCCCCGGCCTGCCAGAGCAGGCGCGGGCCGCCTTCCGGCCACGCCTGGAGCAAGCCGGTTTCGGCGCTGTGCCCGTCGCGGCCGGGCCCCCGCCACTGCGGCCAGCCGGGCTCGGCCGACAGCACGGCGCCGTCGGATGCCCCCGGCGCCGCGGCGCGGGTGTCCGGTGGCGCGGCGCTCACGCATAACAGCCCGAGCAGCATCCGGCAGGCGAGGCGTGTGATCCTGTGCCGCATACGTGGTTCTCCCCGATGCTGGCGCCTGCCCCGCCGATCGTCGGGCGGGAGGCGCCGGCATGCGGGCGAAAGTAGCAGACGGCAGCGGGCGAGGGCAAGCCGCGGGGTTTGCGTTTGCGGGGCGTCTGGTGTATAGGACTCCCTCCAGACAGTACAGGTGACCGGCGCGCGCCGGGGGGAGGAGCTGACATGGGTACGGTGGCATGGATCCGGGAGCTCGACGCCCACGTGGGCGGCGAGGTGACGTTGCGCGGCTGGCTTTACGGGCGTCGCGCGAGCGGCAAGGTGCAGTTCCTGCAGGTACGCGATGGGACAGGCGTCTGCCAGTGCGTCGTGGAGGCGACGACCCCCGAGGCGTTCGCCCAGGCCGGGCGGCTGACGCAGGAGTCGTCGCTGGCGGTGACGGGCCTCGTCCGTCGCGACGAGCGGGCGGCGGGCGGCTTCGAGCTGGCGGCCAGCGCCGTGGAGGTCCTGCACGTGGCCGAGGAGTACCCGATCGCGCGCAAGGCGCATGGCATGGATTTCCTCCTTTCGCACCGGCATCTGCATTTTCGCTCGCGGCGACCCACGGCGATCCTGCGCATCCGGCACACCTTCATCCAGGCCTGTCGCGACTTCTTCAACAGCAACGGATTCACGCTGGTCGACACCCCCATCCTTGTGCCCGGGGCGGGGGAGGACGCGCAGACGCTTTTCCCGGTGACGTATTTCGACCGCGAGGTTTACCTGGCGCAGACCGGCCAGCTCTATCTCGAGAGCGCCTGCATGGCGCTGGGGAAAGTCTACTGCCTGGGGCCGACGTTTCGCGCGGAGAAGTCCAAGACCCGGCGCCACCTGACGGAGTTCTGGATGCTCGAGCCCGAGGTGGCGTTCGCGGAGCTTGACGATGTCATCGCGCTGGCGGAGGGGCTGATCCGCTTCACGGTCGGCGCCGTGCTGGCGCGGCATGGCGACGAGCTGCGCTTCCTGGGGCGCGACGTGGACAAGCTCGCGGCCGCGATTGCCGGGCCTTTCCCGCGCATGACGTACACGGACGCAGCCGCGCTCCTGCGCAGCCCGGCCACGCGCACCCGGCTGGAGGCGGAGCTGGTCACGAAGCGCGCCGCGCTGGAAACGCTGCAGGGCCAGGCCCAGGCGCTGGAGAAGCAGCTGCAGGGATCGCTGAAGGCCTGGCAGCGGGAGAAGCTGCAGGCCGAGAGCGACGACTTGAACGAGCGGATGGAGGAGCTGTTGCGCGAGGTGGCGAACCTGCCCGAGCACATCGAGCTGGCGCAGGCCTTCGAGTGGGGCAAGGACCTCGGCGGCAGCGACGAGACGATCATCGCCAACAGCTTCACGCAGCCGGTCTTCGTGACGCACTACCCGAGCGCGGCCAAGGCCTTCTACATGAAGGAAGAACCGGGGGATCCGCGCGTGGTGCGCAACCTGGACCTGCTCGCGCCCGAGGGCTACGGCGAGATCATCGGCGGCAGCCAGCGCGAGGATAACCTGGACGTGCTGCTGCGGAAGCTCGCGGCCCAGGGCTTGAAAGCCGAGGACTACGACTGGTACGTGGATCTGCGGCGCTACGGCAGCGTGCCGCACGGCGGGTTCGGCCTCGGCATCGAGCGCACGCTCACCTGGATCTGCGGGCTGAAGCACGTGCGTGAGACAATTCCGTTTCCCCGCACGCTGGGACGCCTGTACCCGTAGAGGCGCCTGCAGAACCTCCTTCGTCGGTTCTGCAAGCGCCGTAGGCCCGTCCGCCGGTCAGCGGTTGCCGGCGGCCATTGCGGCCTGCGCCACTCCGCTGCCGCCCGTGGCCAGGACCACGGCGGGCAGCTCTGTGCCGGGATTGGCGGCCGGCGCCGGATCCTCGACACTCACGATCGGCAGATCCACGGTCACGGTCGTGCCGTTGCTGCCCGTGTCCATGGAGAGGTCGGCGTTGTGGTCCTGCACGATGCGGCGGGTGATGGGCAGGCCGAGCCCGATGCCGCGCACTTTCTCGGTGCAGAACGGCGAGTAGATGTTCTGCAGGATGGCCGGCGGGATGCCCTTGCCGTTGTCGCGCACGGCGATGCGACAAACGGACTGGCCGCCCGCGCGCGTCATCAGCGAGGCGGAAACGAGGATCGCGGGCTGTCGGACGTGCTCGACCGCTTCGATGGCATTGCCGACAACGTGCATGATGCAATCCGTAAGCGCCTTGCGGTCGCCGCGCACCGGGGGCATCTGCGGGTCGATGGCGAGTTCGATGCGCGACCCCTCCTGGAGCGCGTGGCGCTGAATGGCCTTGTCCACGGCCTTTTCGATAACCTGGGCGATGTCGAGCGGAGCGTGGTCGACCGGCGCGGGGTGCGCAAAGTCCGTCAGCTCGTCGATCATCGTGTTGAGGCGGCCGATCTCGCGGCCGACCAGCAGGCTGAACTGGTCGCGGAACTCGCTGTCGGCGTACCGCTCGGGCAGCAGCTGCGCGAAGGTGCTGATCGCCACCAGGGGGTTGCGCACGGCATGCGACATGGCGGCGGCGAGTTCCGCCCAGAACGCGGCGCGCTCGATCTCTTTATGGCGCTTGCGCAGGAGCTCCTCGCGGGTCATGTCGATGACGATGGCGACCGCGCCGAGGCACTCGCCGCTGTCCTCCATGCGGCGGGTGAGCACGGAGAGGGAGCGCTTGGTCACGTTGTCGGTCCAGCCCGCCGGCTCGGTCTGGCCCTCCTTGATGCAACGGGCCAGCAGGCCCGCCAGCCGGCTGGTCAGGCCGCCCGCCGGCCGGTGCATGGCTTCCGCGGCGCGCACCCCGAGCAGCTCCTCGGCCGCCTGGTTGAACCAGCGCACGGTGCCGTCGGCCGCCACCGCCACGATGCCCACCGGCACGGAACGCAGCACGGTCTCGGCCAGCGTTTTCTGGACGGCGACCTCCTTGTGCAGGAGGGCGTTCTCGAGGGTGATCGAGATGTACTCGCCGAGTAGCATCAACTCCTCGAGGTCGGGCGCCTGGAAGGGGATGCCCGTCACGCGCCGGCCCAGGAACAGCCAGCCGAGAATGCGGTTGCGCCCGTGCAGCGGCACGAACACTTCCGCCCCGAGCGTGTCGAGGGTTTGCTCCAGCAGCAGGCGCTCCGAAGGGTCCTCGATGTGCGAAAGCGTGGTGCGGCAGACGAGGTGGGCATGGATCTGCATCCAGCGCACCAGGGGCGCGCCCTCGGGGACGTCGAACTGGGTGGTGTCCTCGAGACACTTCACGCCGGCGGACAGGCGGTAGCCCTCGCCGTTGCCGGACAGCGTGAAGAGCCCCACGCGCGAGACCCTGGCGTAGCAGGCAACCCCTTCGACGATGTGCTCGAGCATCGTGTCGAGCTTTTCGAAATTCCGGAAGGCCTTCGAGAAGTGATGGAGGGGAATGGCCCCGCCGTGCTCCCGGGCATGGCCTCCGCCCACGTGCGTATCGGCCTGCTCATGCCGGCGGCTGGCGTGCTTGAGCATGCGGTTCTCTCGCGCGAGTTCCAGATGCGCGCTGCAACGTGTGATCAGCGCCTGCGTGCGCTGCCGCGTGAGCGGCACTTCCTCGACCGCATAGACGCCCAGAGCTTCAGCCTCGCTGGCCGGGTTCGAGCGCGGTGCGCCGATCGCCACCACGAGGGAGTCGGGAAACTGGCGGCGGATGCGGGGCAGCAGGGTGCGCGCCTCCGTGCCGCAGAGGTCGAACAGCAGGGTGATCGGGTCGTTCTGCTGGATCTGCAATTCCAGGCGCGACGGGTTCTCCACATGACGCACCACCGCCATGCCATGCAGAAAACCGGACACCTGCCGGACCAGGTCAAGGTCCTGCGTATACAGCACGCAGATCGGCAGCACGTTCATAAGAGATCTCCTGCTCCCTTACACCTCACATGGGGCAGGAATATAGGACGCGTCCCCGGCGGGGGCAAGCAAATCTTATCAGGAAAACGCGTAGGTTGTTTTCGGGGAAAACCTTGCACGGTGAGGCGCTTGCAGTACCTCCTGCGTCGGTTCTGCAAGCGCCGTATGCAGCAGGCAGGATTCAGCATTCAGAATCGAACCCGCATTCTGACTCCTGGATTCTTCATTCTGACTTCTCTCTGGCAAACACCCCGCCGGGGCTTTGCAGGAGCCTCCGGTGGGCCCGAAAAACACGACGGTCCGCGGGCCGCTGTCGCGATCGGGCCGTTCGGTCGGGCCTGCCTGGCCGGCCGGGCGTCAATCCATGGTCTTGCGGAAACGCAGGATGGCCAGCGAGAGGATGCCCAGTCCCGTACCCAGGAGGATCAGCGCTTCGCGCTGCAGGTCCGGCCACCCGGCGGCCTTCAGGAACAGGGCGCGGACGCACACGAGGTAGTGCTTGAGCGGGATGCACTCCGCGACGAGCTGGAAGCCGTGCGGCATGTTCTCGACGGGGAAGATGAAGCCGGAAAGCAGCACGAAGGGCATCATGACGAAGAAGGCGGCGGCCATCATGGCCTGCTGCTGGGTGCGCACGAGCAACGAGACGAACAGGCCCAGCCCCAGCGTGGTCAGCAGGAAGTCCGCCGAGAGCAGGTAGAGGGTGCCGAGGTGGCCGCGGAGCGGCACGCCGTAGACGCCCAGCATGATCGGCAGGCAGATCGTCACCTCGAGCGCGCCGATGACCAGGAACGGGAGCAGCTTGCCGGCGATCAGCTCCCCCGGCCGCAGCGGCGTGACCAGCAGCTGCTCCATCGTGCCCTCCTCGCGCTCCTTCACGAGGGTCATGCTGGTGACAATCATCGTCGTCACCATCAGCAGCACGCCCATCATGGCCGGGATCATGTGATAGCGCGAGGTCAGGGCGGGGTTGAACCAGACGCGTGTCGCCATGGTCACCGCGGGCGTGCGCACGCCCGTGGACGCAGCCCGCGCCAGCACCCCGGCCATGACCTGCGCGGAGTAGAGCCGCGAGGCTTGCTGGAGGTAGTTCAGGCCGTGCACCGCGAAGTTGCTGTCCGCCCCGTCCACGAGCACCTGGACCGGGGCGGTCCGGCGGTCGAGTAGGCGCGCGCCGAAGCCGCGGGGGATGACCAGCACCAGACCGGCGCGACCGTTCACGAGTTCCGCGCCGTCGTCCCGCGGGGGACCGGCCGGGAAGCGGGGGATGAAGTAGCCGGACGAGACCAGCGCCTGCACGTAGGCGCGGCTCTGGGGCGTCGCGTCGTGGTCGCGCACGGAGAGGTGGATGCTGCTGATGTCCGTGGTGGCGGCGAAGCCGAGCACGAGCAGCTGGATCATCGGCGTCATGACGAGCAGGCCGAGCAGGCGGCGGTCCCGCCGGATCTGCGTCAGCTCCTTGATCAGAAGATGTCCGATGCGTCTCAACATCCGCGTCGCTCCCCCGTCCGCCGTCAGTCGGCGGTTCGCCGCATGCTGCGGGCCGCCAGCAGGTTGAAAAGCAGGCCCAGGGCAAGCAGGCCGGCCCAGTCGCGCCACAGCGCCTCGACGCCGGCGCCCTTCAGGATGATCCCCCGCAGGGCGTGCACGAAGTAGCGGGGCACGACCACGTGCGTCAGCGCTTGCAGCGGCAGGGGCATGTTGGCGATCGGGAACACCAGCCCCGAGAGCAGGATCGAGGGCAGCAGCGAGGTGATGATGGCGATCTGGAAGGCGACCTGCTGCGAGCGGGTGACCGACGAGATGAAGACGCCCATCCCGATGGCCGCGAACAGGAAGAAGAGCGTCGAGACGGCCAGCAAGCCCAGGGAGCCGCGCACCGTCACGCCGAAGCAAAGCCGGCCGATCAGCAGGATGAACGCCATCGTGGCCAGGCACACCACCACGTAGGGCAGGGTCTTGCCGAGCACGAGCTCCTCCGGCTGCACGGGCGAGACCCGCAGCTGGTCGATCGTCTCGCGCTCCTTTTCGCGGACGATCGAGAGCGAGGTCGCGATGACGGCCGAGAGCATGAGGATCAGGCCGATCAGGCCGGGCACGAGGAAGCGCGCGCTTTTCAGTTCCGGGTTGAACCAGACGCGCGGCTCCGGCTGCACGAACGGCAGGGAGGGCGACTGGCCGGCGCGGGCGAGCGCGGCGCCGGCCAGGCGCCGGGTGGTGCGGTCCGCCACGGCATCCAGGTAGCCGCGGGCCGTGCTGGCCGAGTTGGCGTCCGCGCCGTCGAGCAGCACCTGGAGCGGCGCCTGCTCTCCGCGCGCCACGGCGCGGGCGTAGTCCGGCGGGATCACCAGCGCGGCGCGGACGGCGCCGCGGGTGAGGAGCCACCCGGCTTCCGCGTAGGAGGCGGGCGCGGCGGCGCGGTCGAAGTAGGGGTTGCGGAACAGGCTGTCGAGCAGCTCGCGGCTGGCCGGCGAACGGGAGCGGTCCAGCACCGCGAGGCGGATGTGCTTCACGTCGAAGGAGAGCGCGTAGCCGTACAGGAGGAGCAGCAGCGCCGGGACGAAGACCAGCATGCCGAGCGAGAGCGGGTCGCGCGCAATGTGGCGGAACTCCTTGCGGACGATGGCGCGCAGGCGGGTCACGCCGGCCTCCCCGCCGGCGTCGTTTGCACGAGGCGCACGAAGGCGTCTTCCAGCGAGGGCGCCACGGACCGCACGTCGCCGGGCGCGCAGCCGGCCAGGCGCAGGCTGTCGGCCAGCGCGGGCGCCTCGAACCGGCCGGGCTCGCAGAAGAGATGGAGCCGCGGGCCGAAGGCGGTGACCGCCCGCACGCCGGGCAGGGCGCCCAGTTTTTCCCGCGCGACGCCGGACACCTCGAAAACGTCCTCGGGCACGGCCTGCCGCTTGAGCGCCGCCGGCGTGTCGAGCGCGACGAGCTTCCCGGCGCTGATGAATCCGATCCTCCCGCAGAACTCGGCCTCGTCCATGAAGTGGGTGGTCACGACGATCGTCACGCCGCTGGCGGCGAGGGCGCGGACGTGGTCCCAGAGCAGGCGGCGGGAGTGCGGGTCGATGCCGCTGCTGGGTTCGTCGAGGAAGAGGATGGGGGGCTCGTGGAGCAGGGCGCAGGCGAGCGCGAGGCGCTGCTGGACGGCGCCCGAGAGCGTCCCGGCCAGACGGCGCTCGAGCCCGCCGAGTCCGGCCAGCGCGCCGACCGCCTCGCGGCGGGCCCGCAGACGCGGGCCGTGCAGCCCGTAAACGCCGCCGAAAAAGGTCAGGTTTTCCCCTATGGTCAGATCGCGGTAAAGGCTGAACCGCTGGGACATGTAGCCGATCTGCTGCCGGACGCGGTCGGGGTCGCGGTTGATGTCGAATCCGGCGACGCGGGCCGTGCCGGCGGTGGAGGCGAGCAGGCCGCAGAGCATGCGGATGGTCGTGGACTTGCCGGCGCCGTTGGGGCCGAGCAGGCCGAAGATCTCGCCCGCCGCCACGTCGAACGAGACCGCGTCCACCGCCGTGAACCGGCCGAAGACCTTCGTCAGGCCTTCGACGGCAATGGCGGGCGCGGCGGTGGCGGGAGGCGCGGTCATCACTCCTCCGTTGGCGGGGGGCGGCCGAGCGCGTGGGCCAGCGCCGCGCGGGCCAGGGCGACGTTCGCGCGGGCGGTGGCGGCCTGCATCTGCGCGTCCGCGAGGGCGGCTTCGCCGGCGAGCACGTCGGCATGCCGGGCGAGGCCGTTGCGCCACTGGACGCGGGCGGCCTCGAGGTTGCGCCGGGCGCTCTCGCCGGCGCGCTCCGTCACTGCCACGCGGGCCAGGGCGTCGCGCAGG
>CAYOBW010000238.1:0-11140 GCA_964402115.1 uncultured Victivallales bacterium | reverse complement strand
GACGGTGTCCAGTACCATTTAAGGGTAATCCTCAGCCCCGCCGGGGAGAGGGAGGCGCTCACGCCGGCCGCGCACTCTGCAGACTCCGCCGCATTGGCAACGGCTGGCAGCCGGCGTGGGGGCTTCCGCGCGGCGGCTCAAGCCGTCACCAATCGGTCGTTCATGCATCGCACTATAAGTACATTATGGAGAATGACATGGGAGAAATGGAAGCGGGCTGCTTCCGTTTCTAGGCTGAATTCTGTGCACCGTCACTCCAGCAGCCGGCGGAGTTCGGCGGGGGGGCGGATGACCTTGCCGGCCGGCGAGACGCAGGCATGCACGGTGTAGCCGCTGGCCAGGGTTTCCCCGTCCCGCTGCACCTCGTACTCGATGCGCAGCCGCGACCCTTCCAGGCTCACGACGCGCGACACGACATCGAGGAGATCCTCGAAGCGGGCCGGCCTGCGGTAGACGCAGTGCGCCTCGACGACCGGCAGCAGGAGGCCGCGGGCCTCGAGGTCCCGGTACGGCATGCCGACCTCGCGCAGGAACTCCGAGCGCGCCATCTCGAAGTAGACGAGATAGTTCGCGTAGTACACCATGCTCATCTGGTCCGTGTGCGCGTACGGCACGCGCAGGGCGCAGTGATAAACCCGCATGTCACGCTCCCATCTGGCCGGGGGTTCCGCGGGCCGGTTCATCCAGCGCGGCGCGGATCTCGCGCACGCGCTCGGCCAGCTGGCCGGCCGCAGCCGCCGCCACGAACGCGCTGCCCACCACCACGGCGTCCGCCCCTTCGCCGGCCAGCCGCGCCTGCGCACCGGTGCTGACGCCGAAGCCGACGGCGATCGGCAGGGTCGTGCCGGCACGCAGCGCAGCCACGTTCTGGCGCAGATCCCCCGCCAGCTCCGCACGCGTACCCGTCACGCCCCGGAACATGATGTAGTACACGAAGCCCCGCGCCCCCTGCAGGATCGTCGGCACGCGGGCGGGCGGCGTCGTGGGCGCCACCAGCGGGATCCGGCACAGGTCGTGCTCGGCAAGCGGCCCCGCCAGCTCGTCGCTCTCTTCGAACGGCATGTCCACCACCAGCAGCCCGTCCACGCCGGCGGCGGAGGCCTCGGCGCACAGCCGCGCGTAGCCGTAGCGGTAGAAGGGATTCGTGTAGCCGAAGAGGACGATCGGCACGTCGGGATAGTCCGGCCGCACGGCACGCACCAGGTCGAGGACCCCAGCCACGGTCATGCCCGCCGCCAGCGCCCGCTGCGCCGCAACCTGGATGACGGGGCCGTCGGCCGTCGGGTCAGAGAAGGGCACGCCCAGCTCCAGCACATCCACGCCGTTGTCGAGAGCCGTGCGCACGTGCCGCGCGGACTCCGCCGGCCCGGGATCGCCCGCCGTGAGGAAACCCACCAGGCCTTTCCGCCCCTCGCGCCGCAGGTCGGCGAATCGCGCTTCGATCCGGTTCATACGCCCTTGCCCTCCCCCTGCGTCCGCCGCAAGGCCAGCACGGTTTCCAAGTCCTTGTCGCCCCGTCCGGAGACGTTGACCACGATCACGCCGCCGGGGCCCAGCAGCGGCGCCCGCTTGCGGGCTTCGGCCAGCGCGTGCGACGATTCCAGCGCGGGGATGATGCCCTCCAGCCGCGTCAGGTCGTCAAAGGCCGCCAGCGCCTCGTCGTCCGTGATGCCGCAGTAGCTCGCGCGGCCGCTGTCCGCCCACGCCGCATGCTGCGGCCCCACGCCGGGGTAGTCCAGCCCGGCGCTGATGGAATGGGCGTTCCGCACCTGCCCGTCCACATCCTGCAGCAGGTATGTCCGGCAGCCGTGCAGCATGCCGGCCTGACCGGCGACGATGCTGGCCGCGTGCGCGCCCGTCTCGAGTCCGTGTCCGGCCGCCTCGACCCCCACGAGCTGCACCGCCGCATCGTCGAGAAAGCCGCAGAAAATTCCCGCCGCATTGCTGCCGCCGCCCACGCAGGCGAGCACGAGATCGGGCAGGCGGCCGATCTGCGCCAGGGACTGTGCGCGGGCCTCGTCGCCGATCACGCGCTGGAAGTCGCGCACCATCATCGGGTAAGGGTGCGGCCCGGCCACGGTCCCGATGACGTAGAAGGTGGTGTCCACCTCCGCCACCCAGGAGCGCAGCGCCTCGCTCATCGCGTCCTTCAGCGTGCGCGTGCCGCTGCTCACCGGGATCACGCGGGCCTGCAGCAGGTGCATGCGTTTGACGTTCGGCGCCTGGCGCTGGATGTCCTCCTCGCCCATGTACACGTCGCACGCCATCCCGAAGAGGGCCGCCGCCGTCGCCGTGGCGACGCCGTGCTGGCCGGCCCCGGTCTCGGCCATGAGCTTGCGCTTGCCCATGCGTCGGGCGAGCAGCGCCTGGCCGATGGTGTTGTTGATCTTGTGGGCGCCCGTGTGGTTCAGATCCTCGCGCTTCAGGTAGATCCGCGCACCGCCGTACGCCTCGGTGAGCCGCGCGGCGTAGTACAGCGGCGAGGGCCGGCCCACGTAGTCCCGCAGCAGCCCGCTGAATGCGGCCCGAAACCCCGGGTCGGCGTTAGCCGCGACGTAGGCCCGCTCCAACTCCAGCAGAGCCGGCATCAGCGTCTCGGCCACGTAACGTCCACCGTAAAGGCCAAAATGGCCGCGTGCATCCGGTTGGTCACTCATGCTCTGCCTCGTCTCGGCGGCGCTCACGCCGCGGCCGCCGCCTGGCGCGCCGCCGCGATGAAACGCCTGATTTTCTCGTGATCCTTGCGCCCGGGCGCCTGTTCCACGCCACCGGCGACGTCCACGCCACGCGGTCCCACGCGGCGCACCGCTTCAGACACGTTTTCCGGCGTCAGCCCACCCGCCAGCAGCACCGCATACCGCCGTGCCAGCCGCGCGGCGGCCTCCCAGTCAGCCGTCACGCCGGCGCCCCCGTACCGCCCCGGTACCAGCGCGTCGACGATTACCCGTTCCGCCACCCACAGCGCCGGGTCCGGCTGGCACACGTCGCCCTGCACCCGCACCGCCCGCCACACGTGCGCGGCCACCCCGGCATACGCCTCCGGCCGTTCGTCGCCATGCAACTGAACCGCGTACAGGCCGCAGTCGGCCGCCACCTGTCGCACCCGCTCGGGCGGCTCGTTGACGAACACGCCCACCGTGCGGGCGCCGGCGCCGGCCGCGGCGACCAGTTCCGCCAGGCGGGCCACGCTGACGGCCCGCACGGACGGCGGGTAGAGCACGAAGCCCAGGTAATCGGCGCCCGCCTCGCAGGCCGCCACCACGTCCGCCTCCGCGGTCAGTCCGCAGATCTTCACTTCAAGCGTGCCCATGACCGCGCCCCCTGCCCGCCTCAAACCGTGAGCCGGGCCCGCGCCAGCGCCAGCAGCGACTCCGCGCCGAAGGGCTTGATCAGGCTGGCGTGCAGGGTGCCGTCACCGACAACCTGCGTCAGCCCGGGCACGGCCTCCGCCTGCAGGAAGACGAACGGCGGAATATCCCAGCGGCGCTTCCGGCACAGGCTCTCCAGCATGTTGAAGGTCTCCTCGCCGCTCATGTCCGGCAGGTCCGCGTCGAGCACCACCAGACCGGGGTACTGGCGGCAGAACACGTCCATGGCGGCGATGCCGCCCTGCACCGTGTCCACCTGCAAGCCCGGCCGCAGCCCCGCCAGGGCGCGGCTCAGCGACTGCCCCAAAGCAGCCTCGCCATCCACGACGAGGACGCGGTTCAGATCGCGCGTACGCGCCGGCGGCGGAGCGGGCGGAGCGGCTGCCGCGACCTTGAGGCCCGCGGCCTCCACGAGCTGCGTCAACCGGCCGAAGGACTCCAGCAGCCGCTGTGTCTGCGCCTTGCTCTCCGCCGTGCCGTCCACGTCGATCAGGCAAGCGAGCGTCTGCAGCGGATTCCTGAACTCGTCCAGCGCCTTCCGCAGCTCTGCCGGGTTCAGCGCCCCCTCGCTCAGCGTCTGCGTGAGTTTCTGGAACTGCTGCTGGTTGCCGGGCGTCTTCCGGGCGGTCTCGCGAATCGCGAAGAAATACCGGTCCGCTCCGCCCGGATCGCGGTTGACGACAATGTCGGCCGGGAAGCGGGTGTTGTCGGCCCGGCGGCAGGAGGCCTCCAGCACGGTGAACTTCTTCTCTGCCAGGTTCTTGCCGAGCACCTGCAGCAAACGCTCGTCGGCGCCGGCGATGTAGTCGGTGAAGGAGGTTCCGCGCAGCGCCTCGCGCGAGAGGCCGAACTTCTGCTCGGCGCGGGCGTTCGAGTCCTTGACCAGCCCCTCCTTGTTCACGATCAGGACCGCGTCGTAAAGCATGTCGAAGAGCTGCCTGTCGCGCCCGTGGCCGCCGGCCGTCGGGGCGGCGGCCGGAAAATCCACAACCTGCTGGGTGATCGACATCCGGTCCGCGTCCATGGCGTCCGGATACACGGGCACCGCCACGGGTTCGGCCCGGGCGGGCGTCGGCGGCGGAGGCGGAGGTGGCAGAGGTGGCGGCGGAGGCGCGGGCGTCGTCGTCGTCACGGCGATCGGCTTCAGCGGAACAACGGTCTGCGCGGCATTATACCCGGACGGCTCGCGCCGCAGCACGGGCGCCGGCGTCACGGGAGCGAGATCCAGGGGCTTCAGTCCCGATGGCGCCGCGGGCGCCCTTATGGGAATCGTGGCCGGCTTGAGCGCGGACGCCACGGGCTCGCCCGCACCGTCCCCTTCTTCTGCGGCCGCCGCGCCCTTCCTGCGAATCATGATCTTGGCCATGGCACTCCTCAGCGTGGTTCCCGTACACACCCCGGCGACTCTGCGAGGCCCCGGGCGCGCCCCAAATTGGCATTCAACGTACTGCCCGCCCCCTGCCTTTGCAATAGTTCTTTCAGCGCCACGCCGGGGTCCGGCTGCCGCATGAACGTCTCGCCCACCAGGAAGCCGCGATACCCGGCCGCCTCCAGCCCCTCGACCTCCGCGCGCGTCCGAATCCCGCTCTCCGCGATGGCGAGGCGGTCCGCAGGGATGCTCCGGGCCAGCCCGTGAGCCACGCCGAGGTCGGTTTGGAGGGTGCTGAGGTTACGGCTGTTGACGCCGATCAGGGCGTCCGGCAGCGCCAGGGCGCGATCAAGCTCGGCGGCGGTGTGCGCCTCCGCCAGCACTTCCAGGCCGCAGGCGCAAGCCGTTTGCCACAGCGTGCGCAGCGCTTCCGGCTCCAGGGCCGCCACGATCAGCAGCACCACGTCCGCGCCCCAGGCCGCGGCCTCGTACACCTGGTAGGGCTCGCAGAGGAAATCCTTGCGGAGGAGCGGCAGGTCACAGGTGCGGCGCACGGCCTGCAGGTGCTCGCCGGCCCCCTGGAAATGGAGCGGCTCGGTCAGCACGGAGAGCCCGCACGCGCCCGCCGCCGCATAGCCGGCAGCCAGTGCCACCGGGTCGTAAGCGGCCCGCAGCAGGCCAGCCGACGGGCTCGCCCGCTTCATTTCGGCGATGATATGCGTGCCATCCGCCGCCAGCAGGCGGTCGGCCAGGCTGTGATGGACGCGGCCCACGGCGGCCGCGCGCAACGCCGCCTCCGGAACCCGTCGCCGCGCCACAGCCACGGCCGCGCGCCGCTCGGCGATGATGGTTCGCAGGACGTCACCGCCGCGAGCCCCTTCAGGCGCCATCTGCACGCGTGGCCTCCACCAACTCCTCGAGCTTTTCCAGGGCCATGCCGGTCTCGATCGCGTCCTGGGCCATCTGCCAGCCCTCGCGCAGCGTATCGGCCTGGCCGCTGGCGACGATCGCCGCCGCCGCGTTCAGACACACGATGTCGCGCGCCGGACCCTGTTCGCCCGTGAGGACCGCCCGCGTGATCCGCGCGTTGTGCGCCGCGTCGCCCCCGGCGAGGGACGCCGGCTTCGCGAAGCTGCCAATGAACTCCAGCGGGTCCAGCTCGAACGTCCGCACGTGCCCGTCGCGCAGCTCGCTCACGCGCGTGGTGGTCGTCGTCGTGATTTCGTCGATGCCGTCGTTCCCGTGCACGACCCAGGCGCGGCGGCTCCCGAGCCGCCGCAACACCTCCGCGAAGGTCTCCGTCAGCTCGGGGTCGAAAACGCCCAGCAGCTGCGCCTTGGCGCCGGCGGGATTCGTCAGCGGTCCCAGCATGTTGAAGATGGTGCGCACGCCCAGCTCGCGCCGGGGCCCCATGGCGTGCTTCATGGCGGGGTGCAGCTTGGGCGCGTAGAGGAAGCCGAGGCCGAAGTCGCGGATGCAGTCCTCGACCGTCTCGGGCACGACCTCGATGTTCACGCCCAGGGCCACGAGCAGGTCCGCGCTGCCGCACTTGCTGCTGATGGCGCGGTTGCCATGCTTGGCCACGGGCACGCCGGCGCCCGCTACGACAAACGCGGCGGTGGTCGAGATATTGAACGTGTTGTGCCCGTCGCCGCCCGTTCCGCACGTATCGACCACGTCGAGCACGCCCACGTCGATGAACACCGCCCGCTGCCGCATCGCCGCCGCCGCCCCGGCGATCTCGTCCACGGTTTCGCCCTTCATGCGCAGGGCCATGAGCAGGCCGCCGATCTGCGCCGGCGTGGCCTTCCCCGTCATGATCATGTCGAACGCGGCGCGCGCTTCGTCATCCGACAGGTCGCACGGCAACAAGATCTTCTCCAGGTATTCTCGCATAGCGCCCATCCTTTGCCCCGCCGCGGGGGCTGCCGCCGACGTCAGCCGGCTGCTTCGATCTCGCCCGACAGCTCCAGGAAATTCCGCAGCAGCCGCTTGCCGCCCGGGGTCAGCACGGACTCCGGGTGGAACTGCACCCCGTAAAGCGGCCACGTGGCGTGGTGCATGCCCATGACCTCGCCATCCTCGCTCGTGGCGTCCACGATCAACTCTGGCGGCAGCGTGGACCGGATCGCCGCCAGGGAGTGGTAGCGCCCCGCGGGAAACGGGTTCTTGAGCCCCCGGTAAAGCGCGCTGCGGTCATGCGTGACGAGGGACACCTTGCCGTGCATGATGCGCTGCGCATTCGAAACGGTGGCGCCGAAGGCCACGGCCATGCTCTGGTGGCCGAGGCAGACTCCGAGAATGGGCAGCGTCCCCGCCAGCCGCCGGATCAGCGCCACCGAAATACCGGCCTGCTGCGGCGTGCAGGGACCAGGCGAAACGACCAGGGCCCGGGGCTGCAGCGCCACGACCTCGTCCACCGTGATCGCGTCGTTGCGGTAGATCCGCAAGTCCGCCCCCTGGCTGGCCATGGCCTGCACCAGGTTGTAGGTGAACGAGTCGTAGTTGTCGATCATCACGATCATGGTGACTCCGCGGCCCGTCGCCGCTACCTGCCGTCCAGTTCCAACCCGCGCGCCGCGAGCGCGACAGCCTGCTGCATCCCGCGGGCCTTCTGGCACGTTTCCTCGTACTCCCGGTCCGGATCCGAATCGAACACCACGCCCGCCCCGGCCTGGATGGACACGCAGCCGCCGCACAGCTCGACCGTCCGGATCGTGATCGCCATGTCGAGGTTCCCGCCATAGCTGATGTAGCCGAGCGCGCCGCCATACACGCCGCGCGGCCCCGGCTCCAGCTCGTGGATGATCTCCATGGCCCGGATCTTGGGCGCCCCCGTCAGCGTGCCTGCCGGGAAGGTGGCGCGCATCACGTCGTACGCGTCGTACTGCGGCTCAAGGATGCCCTGCACGTGCGACACCAGGTGCATCACATGGCTGTAGCGCTCGATCGTCATGTACTCGGTGACCTGCACGCTGCCGGCGGCCGACACGCGGCCCACGTCGTTACGCCCGAGGTCCACGAGCATGACGTGCTCGGCCTTCTCCTTCTCGTCCGCGAGCAACTCATCGGCCAGCCGCCGGTCCTCCTGCTCGCTGCCGCCACGGCGGCGCGTGCCGGCGATCGGCCGCAGCTCGACCCGGTTCCCGGTCAGCCGCACCATCACCTCCGGCGAAGAGCCAACCAGGCACTGGTCGCCGATCTTCAGGAAGAACGTGTAGGGAGAAGGATTCGTCAGCCGCAGCGCGCGATACACCTGCAGCGGCGGCACGGCCGACGTGGCGCTGAAGCGCTGGCTCAGCACGACCTGGATAATATCGCCGTCGTAGATGTACTGCCTGGCCCGGCGCACCATCGCCGTGAACGCCTCGCGGGTCAGATTGGAGCCGAACGGCGCCGGCTCGTACACGCCCGCGGCCGGCGCGGTCACGGGCTGCCGGAGTCGGGCCGCGACGCCGTCGATCTCCGCTTCCGCCGCGCGGTAGGCGGCGGCGGGCGAAGCCGCGGCGCCGGGCCGCGTGCACACCACGATCTTGACCGTGTGCCGCACGTTGTCGAACACCACCAGGCGGTCCACCTTCAGGAAGCGGCTGCGGGGCACGATGCCGGGCGTCTGGCGCGGCAGCGGCATGCGCTCGAACTCGGCAATGCCCTCGTACCCGATGTACCCCACCACCCCGCCGAAGAAACGCGGCAGCCCCGGCACGTGCGCCACCCGCAAGCCGCGGTACACGGAGCGCAGCGCCTCCAGCTGGCCATTCCGCCCGGCCACATGGTCGGCCTCGACAAAGACTTCCGGCTCAAGCCCCACAAAGGAGTAGCGCCCCCAGGTTTCGCCGCCCTCCAGACTTTCCAGCAGGAAGGCGTTCGGGGCGTCGGCAAAACGCTGCAGCACGGAAACCGGGGTTTCCGTGTCCGCCAGCACCTCGCGGTAGACCGGAACCAGATCATGCTCCCGCGCCAGTGCCAAATAGTCGTTCTCGGACGGGTAAATCACGGGGTAGACCTATAATCACCCATCAGGCAAAGGTCAAGCTTGACCTTCCCGCCGCGAACCTCAAACATACGCCGACATGAATCCGGCGATGTGGGACACCATCGGCAATGCGCTGCTGCTCGTTTTCTGGTTCAGGGTCTGGACCGTTGACGACCGCAGCCTGCTTTTCAATCGCTACCTGCTCCCCCTGGGCCGACTCTCTGACCGCGTCGTGGATTTCCTGCGCCCCGTCTTCTTCCGCACCCCCGTCCGCCTCGTGGCGCTGTTCATCGTCTTGCTGCTCCTCGTGTTGCGGGGCTTGATCATGGGGCCGGCCAGCGACTGGAACATCCGCATGGGGTTCGTGACCCTGCACCCCGGCAACAGCAGCGGCGCCTGCCTGGTGTTCAGCCTGCTCTCCTTTGCCGCATTCCTTTTCAAGCTCTGGGGCCTGACCCTGATCTACGTCCGCCGCCTGCACGCCGCCACCGACCACCCCTCCGACGCCCTCGACCATCTGGCGCGCCCCTTTACGCTGATTCCCGCGGTTTGGCGCCCGCTCCTGCTCATGCTGGCGGGCACGCTCCTCGGCATCCTGTTCCAGACCGCCGCCGGCCCCACCGCCCCGGAAGCGCAGCCCTGGGCGCTGATCGTCGCACGGGCCGCCGTCTGCGCCGTCGCCGAGTGGACCAACCTGCTCGCGCTAATTGCCGCGCTGCTGGTGCTGCTCGTCATCGGCTCCTGGGTGGGCCTCTTCGCCGGTTCCCCGCCGCTCCAGGAGGTCTGCCGGGACTGGATTGCCCTGCTCATGGGCCCGCTGCGGGCGCGCCCCCTCGCCCTGGGTACGATCGACCTGATGCCCCTGGTGCTGATCATCGTCCTGAACTACCTCCACGCGTTCCTCTTGAATCTGCTCCAGGGCAGCTACGGAGCGCTGTGATGGGCTGGCTCTCGGAAACACCCGCCGGGATCGTCATCCAGGTGCGCGTCGTGCCCCGCGCCTCGCGCGACGGCGTAGCCGGCCTGCTGGACGACGCCGTGAAGATACGCCTCCAGGCGCCGCCCGTGGAGGGCAAGGCCAACAAGGCCCTCCTGCGCTTCCTGGCGGACGCGCTGGACCTGCCCGCGCGGCGCGTGAGCCTCCTGGCCGGCGACCAATCGCGCCACAAACGCATCCTGCTGGCCGGCATCGACGCGGCCGCCGTGCGGCAGGGGCTCGGCGTGTAGCGCGCTGTTGACACCCGCAGAGTTCCTGTTCCATGCTTTGCGACATGCACGCCACACACGTTCCACGCCGCCTCCTTTCCCACCCGCGACTGGCTTGGGGGCTCCTGCTGCTTGCCCCTGCCGGCTGGTGTGCCGCCGCGCCCGCCGACCAGCCCCCCTCCGCGGCCCCGCCCGCCATTGCGGTGACCACCGCCACCTGGGAACCCATGCAGGGGTCGCCGGCCCCCGTGCGGATCACACACGCGGGACAGCCCGCCGTCCGGCTCAGCTGCCCGTTCGCGGGAACGGCCATCGAGCGGGCCTCGTGGGATCTCAAGGCATCGCTTGATTTATCGCGCGTGCGCGGCATCCGCTTCCCGTTGCAGTGCCGCGACACCGCACCGATCTCCGGCTTCACGGTCTACTTCCAGAGCGGCGCCGGCTGGTACAGCGTGCACTTCTTCCCCGAGACCACCAACCGCTGGGAGACCATCACCATCGCCCGCAGCAACGCGGCCACCGAGGGCAAGCCCGCCGGCTGGAACCGCATCTCGGCCATCCGCCTCTCCGCCTGGCGCGGCCAGGACCGCGACACGGAGATCTGCCTCGGCGACATCCAGCTCGACGCCCCGCCCCCGCTTGCGCCGGTCGTGGCCATCGTCCGGGCGGACTCCCTCCTCCGCGAGCGGCCGGACGAGGCCGAGTCGGTGAAGACCTACGCTACGGTCATGTCGGATACGCTGCGCGCCGCGGGCGTACCCTGCGAGATTCTCGGCGATGACGATTGCACAGCGGAACGGTTGCGGCCTTTCCAAGTCGTCGTCCTGCCGCACAACCCGGGGCTGCCCGACGCCCTCGCCCGGACGCTGGACGACTACCTGCGCGGCGGGGGCAAGCTCTTCGCCTGCTACACGGTGCCCGACAAGCTCCAGGCCGCCCTCGGTGTTACGGACGGGCGCCACGTGAAAGCCGAGCCGGCGGGGCGGTTCAGCACCATCCGCCTCGCCGACCCCACGCTGCTGCCGGGAGCCCCCGCGAGCGTCCGGCAGGCGTCCTGGAACATCTCGGCCTATCAGCCCGTCGCGGGCGTCAGCCGCGTCCTGGCCGAGTGGTGCGACGCGCAGGGTCAGCCGACCGGCTACCCCGCGCTCATCGGCTCGAGCAACGCCGTCGTACTCACTCACGTCCTGCTGGCCGACGACCCGGAGCCGAAGGCCCGGC
>CAYOBW010000237.1:0-11142 GCA_964402115.1 uncultured Victivallales bacterium | reverse complement strand
CTCACCGACAACGACTACCTGGACCACAGCCCCGTTTTGCGCCGCGGCTTCGACGGCAGCGTCATCCTGGCGTGGCAAAGCAACCCAGCCAACGAGCTCGTCGGCACCACGAATGCGCCCTCGCGTTTCCACTTCACGAAATGGGACGGGGCGGCCGGCGCCTTCGCCCCTGTCGGCACGCTGCCGCAGGCCCTCACCAACGTCCTGACCACCAGTCTGGGCTACGACGGCGTGGAGGCCCGGCTGGTCTACGACCGCGACATGGACGGCAACCTGTCCACGTCGGACGACGTCGAGCTGTTCGAGCAGCGCTACGACGGCACGACCTGGAGCGCGCCCCGCCGGCTGACGGACAACACCGTGGCCGACGCGAATCCGCACGTGCTCTACCGCGCGGTCGGCGCGCCGGAACTGATCTGGCAGCAGGGCTCGAACCTGGTCCGCATGGCCGACTGGAGCACGGCAACGGCCGCCGTGGCCCGGCCGCGCGGCGGCTCGTTCGCGCTGGGCGACTACCAGGTGGCCACCGACGGACAGGGGCACATCGTGGTGCTCTGGCAGGGTTCGGACGAGCAGGGCCCGGACGTCTTCTACAGCGTGTACGATACCGCGCTGGACATCTGGAGCCGCGACCTCCGCCTGACACGCGACGCGGCCGTCGAGCAAGCGCTGAGCTTCGACATCGCGGACGACGCTACGCTCAACGTGGCCTGCATCAAGAAGACGCCGGGGTCCGAAGTCACCGACCTGTACCGCGTGACGTACACGTTGCGAACCGATCTCGCCGTCGCCAGCAACGGCGTCAGCGCGCTGCCGGCCAGCCCCCTGCCGGGCCAGGCCGTCACCCTCTCCTGCCGCGTGGAGAACGCCGGCGACCTCCCTGTGGGCAACGCGACCGTATCGTTCTACGCCGACGCGCCGGGCTCCGGCGGACCCCTGCTCGGCAGCGCGCCGCTCGTGCCGTCCCCCCTGTGCGGCGGCGACGCGGCCGAGGCCAGCCTGGCCTGGACCCTGCCCGCGGATGGGTCGGTCCAGATCGTCCACGCCGTCGTCGACCCGGACAACAGCGTGGCCGAAAGCGACGAGGCGAACAACACCGGCAGCCTGGCGTTCCGCCTGGACGACGTGCAGGCGCTGCTGGTGCGCGTGGAGGAGCACGGTGACGGGCAGGTTGACCTGATCGCCCGCCTGCGCAACAACGGCATCCGGGTCGCCACGAACGTCACGGTTGCCTTCCGCGGCGACGGCAACCGGCTCGCCACCACGACCGTGGCCGCCATGCTGCCCGGCCGCGACGTCGAGATCCTGCACACGGACTGGGATGCCATAGCCTTCACGAACCTGCCATCCTGGGTGGAGGCCGTCGCGGACCCGGACAACCTGCTGGCCGAGACGAACGAGGCGAACAACGCGGCGGCCGCCCATGTCCACCTGGCCGCGGACGCCGACAACGATCGCCTGCCCGACCAGTGGGAGCGCTACCACTTCCAGACCACGGCTAACGACGGCGCGGGCGACCAGGACGGCGACGGCGCAACCGAGGAAGAGGAATACCGCACGGGCACGAACCCGACAGACCCCTCATCCGTCCTCCGCAACAGCCTGGCACAGCCGGACGGCGCCGGGAACGTAACCATCACCTGGCCGGCCGAGCCCGGCCTCACGTACCAGGCGGAGTACGCGGAGACGCTGACCCCGCCGCACTGGAGAAACGTCGGCGCCGCCATCACGGCCACGAACACCCTCGGCACGGCTCGCGACACCCCACCTGCCGGCGCGATGACCCGCTTTTACCGCGTCCGGGTCGTCAATCCGCCGACGGGGCTGTAACCTCCTGCGCTTTCGACTCGACAAGGCCGGGTGGCGTGTCCTACAAGAAACGACATGGAAATCCCTGTGAGACAGTCCCCGGAACACAAGCAAATCAAGATTGTCGGTCATCATCCGGTGGCCGCGCCGAAGCTGGTCGGGCACGTGGAGGCCAAAATGGGGTCCTCCAAGCGCTACGCGCCGCTGTACGGCGTCTGGATCGGTGTCAGCGCTGTCATTCTGATCGCGTTTGTTTTTGCCCTGAATCGCCTGCATACCACGAAACTGCAGCAGCGTCGGGAGGCCCTGCAGCTTGGGGAGATCCACAAAAGCGCCCGGAGTATCCAAGCCGGCATCCTGGAAGCCGTCACCCTCCTGTCGGCCATGCGCGATCCTGCCGAGGAAAAACGGCAGGGCCTGGAGGAGGCGATGCGTTTCGTGCTGGCCGAAGCCGCCCCCGCGCCGGGGCCTGCGGCGGGCATGAGCGAGACGCCCCCCACCCCTGCCGCCGCGCCTCTGGCCGCCGAACCTGCAGCGCCCGCCGCGGGTGCGGACGACGACCTGCCACCCGGCATGATGTCGCGCGAGGAGCTGCTCCGCCAGAAGCAGGAGGCCGAAGCGCGCCGCAAGGCCGGCTCGGTTCAAGCTGCGCCCGCGGAGCCCGCCCGGCAGACCGCGCCTGCGCTGGCCAGCGGTTATGCCCAGCGCCAATCCGCCCGCCAGGATCCGCGCATCAAGCAGTTGTACGATAAGAGCGTGCTGCGCATTACCGACCTGACCCTGGCCATGTCGCAGGCCAGCGAACACAGGGCCACGGCGATGCATGTGGGCAATCTCATCCAGACCGAACGCAATCTGCCCAAATGCCAGTCGCGACTGCTGGAACTCCAGAATACCGACTCGGCCGTCAAGGAGTGCGTGGCAACCGGCAGGAAGGCGCTGGCCGAGCTCGACTCGGACCTGAAAGAAGCGAAGGAGATACGCGACACCACGCAGAAGGATCGCGAGCGCGCCCGGGTCGAAAGGGAGCGACGGGAAGCCGACGCGCGGCACAAGGCCAAGGTGGCCGCCGAGGAGGAGAACGCCCGCGAAGCGCGCCGCAATGCCCAGTCCTTGCTGCCCAAGAACGATTTCGAGGGCGCCCTCCAGTCGATCGAGTCGGCGCTGGCGAGAAGCGAAACCGAAGAAGCCAAGCGGGTCATCAACCGGCTCGTGCTGCGCTACAAACGGCTGGGCGATTTGAAGCGCTTCCTGATCGAGCGCCTGAATGCCGACCCGTTCCACTTTGGCTGGATCCAGGATGTATCGCCCGTGGACACCGAGGGCGCCGATGCCACCGGCGTCAAGGCGAGAGGCAAGGTCGTGCCGTGGAGTGCTGTCACACAGCCGCAGCTCACCAAGTTCTTCAACTACTACCTCAACAGCGAGAAGATCCGCCTCAGCCAGCGAGGCGAACTCTGCCTCAACCTCGCCGTCCTCTACCACGAAATGGGCAACAGCGGCAACAGCGACACCTACCGCCAGAAGGCCGTGAAGCTCTGCCCTGACCTCACTGAGGATGCCAGCCAGTTGCTGACGGAGTGACCGGCTTTAGGTGTTGCATGCCCATCGTCGTTCGGGCTTAATGCATCCGAGTCAACGCAAGAGGAGGCAGACACGATGGACGCACAAGCCGGAACCGGATCCACGCGCGCGAAACTCTTCACCATGATGGTGCTTCAGATCTTCATCTGGGGCGCCTGGCTGCCCCTGATTTTCGGCTACCTGCCCAGCCTGGGATTCACCCCGGCCCAGCAGTCCTGGATCCTCAACGCCTTCCCCATTGCGGCTATCGTGGGGATGTTCTTCAGCAACCAGTTCGCGGACCGCCACTTTGCGGCCGAGAAGTTCCTGGCGTTCAGCCACCTCGTCGGCGGGCTGTCCATGCTCGCGCTCGGCTTCACGCGCTCGTTCTGGCCGTTCTGCATCCTGATGTTCGTGCACTGCCTGATGTACGTGCCCACGCTCTCCATCACCAACTCGATCGCCTTTGCCAACATGAAGGACCCCGAGAAGGAGTTCGGCGCGGTCCGCGTGGGCGGCACCATCGGCTGGGTGCTCGCGGCCTGGCCGTTCACGTTCATCCTGGTTGACTGGGCCAAGGTGGACGCCGCGCAGGCGCAGGGGCTGAGCGAGTGGCTGGGCGCGGTCCTCGCCTCCGGGCTCACGGGCGACGCCCTGAAGGAGGCCACGCGCTACACGTTCATCGTGGCCGGCATCGCCTCGCTCGTGCTGGCGGCGTTCAGCTTCGTGCTGCCGCACACACCCCCAAAGAAGGCCGGAGCAGGCGGCGCGGAGAGCCTGGCCTGGCTCGAAGCCCTGAAGCTCCTCAAGCACCCGTTCGTGCTGGTGCTCTGGGTCGTCACCTTCGTGGACTCTTTCGTGCAGTACTGCTACTTCAACTGGACCGGCACGTTCCTGGGCGCGGGAGTCGCCAATGGCGGCGTCGGCATCCCGGGCAACTGGATCATGCCCGTCATGAGCATCGGCCAGGTGGCGGAAGTCCTGACGATGCTGATCCTGGGCATCACGCTGAAACGGCTCGGCTGGCGGACAACGATGATCGTCGGCATCCTCGGTCACGCGGCGCGTTTCGCCGTCTACGCCTTCTACCCGCAGCACAAAGAGCTGATCATCGCCGTACAGGTGCTCCACGGCGTCTGCTACGCCTTCTTCTTCGCCACGGTCTACATCTTCGTGGACGCCCACTTCCCGAAGGACATCCGGTCGAGCGCGCAGGGTTTGTTCAACGTCATGATCCTGGGCGTCGGCGCGCTCGCGGCCAACACCATCTGCCCGTGGCTGATCCAGACGCGCTTCACGGACGCGGCCACGAAGGTGACGGACTTCCACGGCCTGTTCCTCGTGCCGCTGGCGTGCGCCACCCTGGCCGCCGTGGCGTTGGCGGCCTTCTTCCATCCGCCCAAGCGGGCGGCGGCAGCGTAGGGGGAGCGTGCGCGTCAGCGGCGCGACAGGTCGAGCGTCTTGCGGATCTGCGATTCCCGCGTTTCGATGCTCTCGCAGAGCTTGAGCTGCACGCGCGCCCGGTTGAGGTTCTGGCCCTCGTACTTGACCTTGAAGTACTTGTCTCCGTCAATGAAGTCGGCGAAGAAACGCAGGCCCAGTTCGAAGGCGATCAGCCGAATGCTGTCGTACTGGTAGTGCAGGTCCGCCTCGGACAGGAAACTGCGCGCGAAGGTCATGTACCCCTTCACGATGGCCGCGCAGAGGTCCGTGTCGAAATAGACCTGGCCCAGGTCCGCGGCATCCTCGCCGGCGGGGTTGCAGCACGAGCGCAGACAGTCGCCGAAGTCGTAGTGCACGAGACCGGGCTTCACGGTGTCGAGGTCCACGATGCAGGTCCCCCGGCCGGTGGCATCGTCAATCATGATGTTGGCCACCTTCGGATCGCCGTGGATCGGGCGCAGCTGGAGTTCCCCCCGCGCGCGCGCCTCCTCGAGAATCGAGCACCACTCGCGGCGCTCGGCGATGAACCGGTTGCAGCGCGCGGCCTCCGCCCCGCTTCGCAGCCGCGCCTGCCCCTCGGGCGTCGCCAGCGCCGCGTCGAGCCGCTTCAGGTAGCCCGGCGTGATGTGGAAGCCCGGCAGCGTGTCGTGCAGTTTCGCCACGGGGATGTCGCTAATCAAACGCTGGAACTGGCCCACCACGAACCCCGCCTCGTGGCCGTGCTCGAGGTTCTGGATCTTCTCGTAGGAGTGCGCCGAGGCGATCAGCGAAATGGCCCGCCAGCACTCGCCGTCGCCGTCCATGGCGTAGTCGTGCCCATCCTTCGTGGGAATCACCCGCGGCAGCTGCCAGATGCGGTCGGCCATGTGCGCCTCCGCCTCCAGCCGGGCATGCACGTGCTCGGTCACCAGCTTCATGTTCGCCATGATGGCCTCGGGCGACGGGAACACGTTGCGATTGATGCGCTGCAGCACGAAGCGATGCTCGTCGAAAGTCGTCCGGAAGATGGCCAGGAACGTATCGTTGACGTTCCCGCTGCCGGTCGGCTGCACGGTGACCAGACGGCCATTCACATTGAACTGCTGCGCCATCAAGGATGCCTTCATCGTCTCTACCTCCTGCGTTGGAACCTATTGCGATTGTCGGTTCGCGTGGCATTCTGCCCACCCGCCAGCGCGTAAGCAAGCGGGGATTGCGCTGTTTTTCCGTTTGAACCGGACCGCGCCCCCGTGCTAGCGTCCGCACTCATGGCTGAAAAAACCTCCTTTACGTTCGCCCTGACGCCTGAACAACGCCAGCTCGCCACGGATTTGCTGCGGAACAGCAACTACCGGCCGGCCGTGGTGCAGTACGCCGATGTCGCCGTCACGGCCGGCGATTTCAACGCGACGCTCTACAAGAGCGGAAAGCTGGTCATCCAGGGCAAGGGCGCGTCCGATTTCGTCCTGTTCGCCGTGGAGCCGTACGTCCTGCAGGCCGCAAGCATGGGCTACGAGGACCTGCTCAACCCCGAGCGGTCCAGTCCGCACATGGGCGTGGACGAGAGCGGCAAGGGCGACTTCTTCGGACCCCTGGTCGTCGTCGCGGCCTACGTGAACGAGACCCTGGCCGAGAAGCTGCGCGGCATGGACGTGCGGGACAGCAAGAACATCACGAGCGACAAGCGCTGCCTGGAACTGGGGCGCGACATCCGCAAGCTCCTCGACCGGCGCTTCGCCGTGGTCAAGATCGGCCCCGCGGCCTACAACCGCCTCTACCTGAAGATGCGCAGCGTCAACACCCTCCTGGCCTGGGGACACGCGCGGGCCATCGAGAACCTCCTCGACCTGGTGCCGGACTGCCCGCGGGCCATCTCCGACCAGTTCGGCAAGAAGGAGCAGGTCGAGCGGGCGCTCATGCAGAAGGGGCGCAGCATCGAGCTCGTGCAGCGGCACAAGGCCGAGTCGGACATCGCCGTGGCGGCGGCCTCGGTCGTCGCCCGCGAGCTGTTCCTCCGCTCGCTCGTGGACATGCGCGACCAGTACAAGCAGGTCATTCCGAAAGGGGCCTCCGCGGAGGTCAAGATCGTCGCCGGGGCGCTGCTCAAGGCGCACGGCCCCCGCATCCTGCTGGACGTGGCGAAATGCCACTTCAAGACGACGGACGAAGTCCTGCAGGCCCACGCCAGCAATCGCGCCGCGCTCGGCGCCGAGGGCCGCGCCGTCTCGAAACCCTTCACCGGCTACCGCCGCCCGGGCTCCGCTTCCTCCGCGGCCGAAGGCGGGCCCGCACCGAAGCGGCCAGTCAAGAAAGCCTGAGGCCCATGCGCACGCAACTGTGTCTGGCTGCCCTCCTCGCACTCGCCACGACCACCCTGGCTGCGCCGCCGGCCCTCTTCGTGCTGCCCCGCACGCAGCCCTGGCGCTTCGCGGATGGCGCGCCGTCCAACGCGGCGCCGGGCCGGGCCACCTTCACCGGCAAGGCGCAACCGGGCGAGTTCTACGTCTTCCAGGTCGGACTCGTCGCCCGCGACGCCACCGGCCCCCTCCGCGCCAGCGCGTCGGACCTGGCCGGTTCGGGGAAGGCGATCCCCTCCTCCGCCATCCGTTGCCTGAGCCTCGGCGGGATAGGCCCGAGCGGCGAGTCGTTCACCAAGGCGCTCAGCGTGCCGGCCGGTGGGGTGCAGGTGCTCTGGTTCGGCATCGCCGTCCCGCCCGCGGCGGCCTCCGGCGACTACCGTGGCCGCCTGACGCTCGCGGATCCGACGACTCCGCTGGGTGAAGTGGACGTCGCGCTCACGGTCGCGGGCGAGCCGCTCGCCGATGGCGGCGACAGCCACGCCGGCAACCTCTCGCGCCTGCGCTGGCTGGATTCCACGGTCGGCGTCGCGCCCACCGTCACCCGCCCGTACGTGCCCGTCAAGACGCGGGGACGCACGGTCCAGGTGCTGGGGCGCGAACTGGAGCTGGGCGCCGATGGTCTGCCCGCGCAGGTCCGCAGCACCTTCAACGCCGCCAACACGGCGATCGGACGCGACGCCCGGCTGCTGCTGGCCCGCCCCTGGGACTTCGTTGTCGAAACGGCGGATGGCCCGGTGCGCTGGACCCCTCACTTCGGGGACTTGGCGCGCAGCGACCTCGGCGCGCAATGGCAGGCGCGCCTGACCGCGGACGCCTGTGCGGCGACGGTCACGGGCCGGCTGGACTACACGGGATCGGGCTCGCTCCGCATCGTGCTGACCGCGACGCGCGACCTCGACGTGAGCGACATCCGCCTCGTGGTGCCCTGGCGCACCGACACGGCCACCTATCTCATGGGCCTGAACCGTCCCGGGGGCCGACGGCCGGACAAGCCCGTCCAGTGGACCTGGGACGTGGCCCAGCGCCACCAGGACTGCTTCTGGCTCGGCGACGTGAACGCCGGGCTCTGCCTGCGCTTCAAGGGCGACAACTACGTCCGCCCCCTGGTCAACATCTACTACAAGTTCCTGCCCCTGAACCTGCCCGACTCCTGGGGCAACGGCGGGCGCGGCGGCATCGTCATCCCCGCCGCCACGAACGGCGTCGTCGAAGCCCGCGCGTTCAGCGGCCCGCGCCGGCTGCGCGGCGGCGAGCGCCTCGCGTTCACCACCGACTTCTACCTCACCCCGTTCCGGCCCCTCGACACCGCCAAGCAGTGGTCCGTGCGCTTCCTGCACCCCAACGCCTCCCGCGACCCCGCCACGCTGGAGCGGGCCATCGCGCAGCTCGACCCGGCCCACGGGCCGAACGTGCTGAACGTGCACCAGGCGCACGCCGCCGCCCCCTATATCAACTACCCTTACAGCGACGACACCTTCCCCCTCCTGCGCAGCCTGGCGCAGCGCGCGCATGCGACGGGCGCCGCCCTGCGCGTCTACTACACGACCCGCGAGATCACGCAGAACATGCCTGAGCTGTTTGCCCTGCACAGCCTCAACGGCGAGGTCATCTTCCCGGGCCCCGGCGCCCGCGCGAGCACGCTCATCCATCCCAAGGGCCCCCACCCCTGGCTGGTGGCGAATCTCGTGACGAACTTCGTGCCGGCCTGGGTGGATCGCGTGCAGACCGCCCGCGCGGAGTGGGACCTGTCGGTCATCACGCGGCCCGACTCGCGCTGGAACAACTTCTACCTCGAAGGGCTCCAGTGGATGGTCGCGCAGGCGGACCTCGACGGCATCTACGTGGACGACACGGCCCTGGACGCCCGCAGCCTGCAGCGCGCCCGCCGCATCCTCGACACCCGCCCCGGGCGACTGATCGACCTGCACTCGTGGAACCACTTCAACGGCTACGCCGGCTTCGCCAACAACCTCGCCATGTACATGGAGCTGCTGCCCTATCTCGACCGGCTGTGGCTCGGCGAGGGGTTCAGCGCCAGCCACGCTTCGCGCGACTTCTGGCTGGTGGAGATGTCCGGGCTGCCCTTCGGCCTGATGAGCGAGATGCTCGACGGCGTGAATGCGTGGCGCGGACTCGTGTTCGGCGAAACGGCCCGCATGGGGTGGTCCGGCGACCCGCGCGCCATCTGGAAGGCCTGGGACGAGTGGGGGCTGCGCGACACCGCGTTCATCCCCTTCTACGACCCACGCTCGCCCGTGAAGACCGATCGCGACACGGTTTCCGCCACGGTCTACCAGGGCCGCAACCGCACCCTCGTCGCCGTCGCCAGCTGGGCGCCGGAGACCTGCCAGGTGCAGCTGGCCATAGACTGGCGCGCGCTGAAGCTCGACCCCGCCAAGGCGTCCGTCTACGCGCCCCCCATAGCGGGGTTCCAGACCGAGGCCGCGTGGAAGCCGGGCGCGGCCCTGCCGGTCGAGCCGGGCCGGGGCTGGCTGCTGGTGCTGGACGAAACGCCGCGCCAGGTGCTCACGACCGCCGACACCGCCGCCACACTCGTCGAGGTCTTCCGGGACGGTTTCGCGGCGCCGGCGCTGGAGCCGGGCTGGCGCCTCGTGCGCAGCGCCGCGGCGCCGGCCATGGAAGTCGCGCCGCGCGCCAACGCCCTTGTCTTCAGCGCGCCCGCCAATCGCCATGGCGGCCTCGAGCGCGACCTGCCCGCGGGCGTGCGCAGCGTCGAGGCCCAGCTCGACGGCGGGACTGACGGCGGTCAGACCTGGGGACCGGGCCTCGCGCTGACCTGGCGCAACGGGCGGACGGTGAAGATCAACCTCCGGCTCGAGGACAAGAAGTTCGGCACGCTCGCCGGCGACGGGCTGCGCTTCTCCGGCGGGCCGCTCTCCCGTTCGCAACCGGAGACCGTCCGGATTCTGCTCGGCGAGCACGACGTGCTGTTCCAGCGCCGCGCCGGCGACGCCTGGCTGACCGTGGACCGGCAATCGCGCGCCGGTCTCGACGGCGCCCCCGCGACGCTGCGGGTGGGCAAACTCGCCGAGGACGGCAGGTGGCAAGACTTCGGAGGGGACGCCGGCGCCGTCGGCAATTCCGCGATCCGCACCGTGATCATCTTCGCAGCCGGCCCCAAGACCCGCTGACAAGGGCCGCCGGAAGCAAACCGCTCCGGGGAGACCGGTCCCGCGCCTTTCTTGTCAGCCGAGGAGCGAGGGCTGCGCACGCCACGCCACCCCGGCGGTGGACGCCCCCGGCGGTCCCTGGCTCTTGGCGGGGCCCGTGACTTCCGACATGGACGGCTGCAGGACAGAGGTTGGCCAGGAGGGGAAACTACATCGTGAACCTTGTCGTGAACTGAGCCGCCGTGCCTACCTCGTGAGCTTTGTCGTGAACCAGATCGGAATAGTTCACGATAAAGAGAACGGAGTAGTTGACGGATCGGGGTAGTTGGCGACAAAGTACACGCGAGAGTGTCCTGACGGCAGATCCTGGCGTGGTCTGAAGCGCCGAAGAACTGGCCGAACCAGCCGCACCGGGAAGCCCGGTTCAGGCTGAACGCCAACGTTCGGCGGGAAGGAATGAGGAAGGAATCGAATCGTCCTCGTCCTCAGTGAGCGCAGCGAACGGTCCTCGTCCTCGGATTTTGACGGCGGAAGAATCGAGGACGAGGACGACGACGAGGACGAGGGGAACTCGGCACGCGGCAAGCGGATCATGAGCATGCCGAACACGGCGTCGCACGAGGGTGACGAGATTGGCCCAAAGATGCTTGCGCGCATCGCGCGCCGAACGGGTCTGACGTCTGACGATCTGTAGAGATTGCCGAACCACCCATCCGAGGCGATTCGCAACCCGCGCGGCGCGGGTTTCAACCGCCTCTATGGCAGAGATGAAACCGGAAGTGATCGAAGGCGACCTGCTTGACCAAGACGTTGAAGTCATCGTCAACGCCTGGAATCGCAACATCATCCCGTGGTGG
>CAYOBW010000236.1:6232-11145 GCA_964402115.1 uncultured Victivallales bacterium | reverse complement strand
CCGATCTTTACTTCAAAATCTGGTAATAATTTTTCTAATTTATTTTGAATAGCTAGCCTCTTTTTAAAATCTGGGTCCCAGGCCATTTTTAATTCATGTGGCGCGTGATCACCCAAAGCCGTATAAGTTATTTGTGAGCCTCTGTCCTGTATTTCTGAGCCATAGCTTATATTATTTGCTAATTCTGGATCAGCCTGATCGACTTGTTTGATAGCGTTAATTACTCTTTCTTTTTCCTGAGAGGTAAGTTTAAGGCATGATATTTCTCGCCAAACACTATCAAAAACCCATAAACCAGCGCCGTTAGTGGGTAATAGAATGAGATTTTTATTTAGTTCATTATTTTCACCAATTTCCTCTAAAACTTGTTTTTGAATATCAGTAAAAGCACCACCGGTTATAATAGCCACCTTTTTTTCTTTAAGTAGACGTTTTAAGAGATCTGCCATTTCTGTATCTATTTTCTCTCGGCTTAAGGATAGTGTACCATCTACATCAAAAGCAATAAGTTTTTTATTTTTTAATTGTAATTTCATAATTGTTAATTATTATAGCATAATTAATCTAATATATGGTATACTTTTATAATATGAAATCACCTAAGGATGACTTAGAAATATTGAATATTATTAAAAGAAAAGCTAACTTGCTAAGTGAAAAGGTTTTTATCGTCTCCAAACCAGAACGAGCGAATGTGTTTTTGGCTAGTTCTAAAAATAAAGCCAAAGAAACCAAAAATAATTATAAAAAGCTAATAAAACAAGTTAAATTATTTAAACATTTAACACATGAAGTCTCTAACTTATTTGATAATTATTATATTGTGGATAGTGCGATCTCGGATATTTTAAATATTAAAATAGACAAGGATTTTAAAAAATTGGTGCAAATAGAAAAAACCGTTGACATTTTTATACCAAGAATCTATGATATTCTCTCCGAACTATTGAAATCTTCCAAATCTAAAATTGATCAACATATCTTGAAATATTATTTGGAAATATATCAGACCAAAGCCCACCTCTCTATTCGTGAGTTGAATTATATTCCTCTATTTTTAAAATTGATTTTAGTTGAAAGGATTGATCAAGTAATACACGAATTAGTTATTTCTTTAAACGAATACAAAGATGCTGATTTTTGGTTTCATCAAATCGTAAAAAAAGTAAAAGGGGAAAGTAATCCAGATTTTTCCAAGATCACCTCTGCCCTCACTTTAAAATATGGAGTTATACCCGTTAATCTAAGTTTTCATTTACTTCAAAAGCTATCTCAGTACGGTCCAGATACTAGACCGATAGTCAAATGGTTAAAGTTGAATTTACTCAAAAGAGGTATTAATATTTCTGATTTAGCTGAAATTGAAAACGCCCGTCAGGATGATATCTCTAAACAAATATCCTATATTATCGATAGTCTACGTTGGATCAATCAAATCCGTTGGGACGATTTTGTTAATTCGGTTAATATTGCCAATTCTTTCTTATTGAAAGATCCTTCTCTGATCTATGCTAAACTAGACCCAGACAGTCAAGCGACTTATCGTAATGAAATAGTAAAGATCAGCGATCGTTCGGGTATTCAAGAATCTGAGGTGGTTAAGACGGCTTTATCTTTATGTCGTTTAGCTCTCAAAAATACTGACAATGATCCTTCTAACCATATTGGTTATTATTTATTAGGCGCAGGACGAGAAACTTTTGAGAAAAAGATAAACTATAAAAAAACGATCTTAGAGGATATCCAGTCTTTTGTTTTAAAAAAGGCTACTACTTTGTATTTAGGCTCTATTTTGTTATTAAATATATTTTTATCTATTGTCTTTTTATTTATTTTACCAGAAGCGACTCATTATGTTTTTTCATATATCTTATTGGTTGTTATTTTTATTTTAAGTTTAGATATAGTTATAAATCTGGTTCATATTTTTATAAACCGTCTGCTACCTATTCGATCTTTGTCTCGGTTAGATCTCACTTCTGGTCTTACTGAAGAACAAGCGACATTTGTGGTGATCCCATCGATGTTTCGAGATCTCAAGTCTGCTACCGAATTATTGAGGAAACTAGAGGTGAATTTTCTTGGTAATTCAACCGAGAATCTCTATTATGCTTTATTGATGGATTTTAAAGATGCTAAAACCGAGGTTGCGAGTACTGACGAGTCGATAGTTCGAGAAATCCAAAAAGGAATCGATAATCTAAATCAGAAATATCCTTCTAATGTTAAAAGATTTTATTTGTTTCATCGTCGCCGATTATTTAATCCTCAAGAAGGGGTTTTTATGGGTTGGGAAAGAAAAAGAGGGAAACTTCGAGAGTTTAATTTACTCTTGAGAAATAAAAGAGAGACCAGCTATATCGAAGGGCTACCACAGGATTTACCTTATATCAAATATGTATTGACTATCGATGAAGACACTCGTCTGCCTGTAGACTCAGCTATCAAATTAGTCGGTTGTATCGACCACCCTTTTAATCGACCAGTTGTCGATCATCTAACACATAAAGTAATAAGTGGTTATGGTATTATCCAGCCACGGATGACTTCCAAATTTGTTTCTGGTCGGGCGACTCTTTTTGCTCGAGTGTTTTCAAATGCTGTCGGTATCGACTCATATTCTAGTCCAGTAGCTGATGTGTATCAGGATCTTTTTAATAATAGTATTTTTTATGGTAAAGGTATTTATGATGTCGATGTGATGGAAGAAGTGATCGGGGACTATATACCAGAAAATCAGGTTCTAAGTCATGATCTTTTGGAAGGTCTCTATACACGCGTTGGTTTTGCGACTGATATATTTTTATTTGAGGGTTTTCCTGAGAGTTATAAAGAGTTTGCTTTGAGAATGAACCGTTGGATCAGGGGGGATTGGCAGATTATCAGTTGGTTGAGATTTGATAAACAAAAAAATAATTATTTTTCTCTTAGCGATAAATGGAAAATATTTGATAATCTTAGACGAAGTACTTTACCGATCTTTGCGATCATATTTTTATTGATCGCTTATTTTTGTTTTCCTGATCATTATTATCTGTCCATTTTATTTACCTTAGTTATTACGAACTCGTCTTTTATTATGTCCTATCTTTTAGAGATTTTCCGTTGGTCAAAAGATATGACTATTTTAATGAAAATCAAAACTTTATTCAATGGACTGGATTCGGTAGTATTACAAACTGCTTATCGTTTTATCTTTTTATTAGATCAAGCTTTGATCTCAATCAGAGCGATATTGGTATCTAGTTTCAGAATGATCTTTAGTCGTAAAAATCTATTATGTTGGCAAAACTCACATGAGGTTTCAAAGAATCTAAAAGGAACACTCCGGGAATTTATCTATACTATGATCTTGACTCAAGTTATTTCTTTATCTTTACTCATCTTACTATTTGTTTATCATCGTGGTTTTTATCCTTATTTGGCTGTTAGCTTTTGGTTTATTTCTCCTTTTATTGCTTATAAGATTAGTTGTAAAGATAAAACTTTTTCTTACAAAGATAAAGATCTGAAATTGTTAAGGAAGATCGCTTGTCGTTCATCTCGTTTCTTTTTAGAACTAGCTAACAAAGAGGGAAATAAACTTATTCCAGATCATTTTCAAGAAAAACCGATTATAAATTCTCCCGCCGCGACTTCACCAACCAATATTGGTATGCATTTATTGGCCAATCTATCCGCCTTTGATTTAGGTTATTTAGGTTTTTCGGCTTTTTCGAATAAAACTAAAGAAGCTTTAGAGAGTCTAGATAGTTTAGATAGATACTGCGGACATTTCTTTAATTGGTATGATGTACATACTAGACAGTCGCTTAATCCTAAGTACGTTTCCAGTGTTGACAGTGCTAACTTTCTAATGAATCTAATCGTCTTGAAACAGGGGGTATTGGATATTATGGACAAACCGATCTTTACTGAAAAAACCCTTTCTGGTTTGGAAGATATTTTTGCGGTCTTTGTTGACGATGCTTTATTAGTCTTAAAAAATAAAGAAGTATCAAAGCTAGATAAAAAATTGGCAAAAAATATTTGTCGGGAGATCGAGATTATCCATAAAAAATATTTAGTTGAGTTAGAGATCGATTCGATCGAATCAATAAATAAATTGTTAAATAGTCTATCTGATATAAATGAAAATATTAAGAAGATAGTTAGTCATTTTGATTCACACAAAAATAAAGATCTGATTGTCAGTATTTACTCTAGTACTGAACACTTTAACAATCTGTTAAAACAGAAAGTCGATGATCTAAATATTTTTATGTCTTATCATAAAATGCGTAAAACTAGACCGGTGATACACAATGAGATTAAAAATAAAGATTTAGCCGAAAGTTTGAATCTGATTTATAATAAAATCGATCAAATTCCATCTTTAAATAATTTATTGATATTAAAAACAGAGATCGAAAGATTTAATTTTCAAGAATTATTGAATAAAATTGAGATACACAATGAAGTCAGAGAAAATATCAACAAATGGTATAATGAACTTTTAGAACAACTTACTTCTTCTCAGAATACAGCTCTTAAATATCAACAGGATTTTTCAGAGATCATATCTCTCACTGATAAGTTTTTTAACGAAGCTGATTTTACTTTCCTATACAATAAAGAACGTGGTTTATTCCATATTGGTTATAATACAACCTTCGATAAATTGGACAATTCTTATTATGATTTTTTGGCATCCGAGGCAAATTCAATCAGTTTTGTTTCAATTATTAAAAAACAAATACCACTCAAACACTGGTTTTATCTTGGTCGTAAACTAGTGCGTTTGGATATGAATAGTGTTTTACTTTCTTCTTGGGGTGGTTCTCTATTTGAATATTTAACCTCTTTGATCTTTTTTAAGGTTCACAAAGACTCTTTACTTGGTCAAACCGCTCATTTGGCTATCAATGCTCATA
>CAYOBW010000236.1:1710-6132 GCA_964402115.1 uncultured Victivallales bacterium | reverse complement strand
AATAATAAGAAAAATAAAAATGCTAATAAAGCTCAAATCTACTATGCTCATCATCAAGGTTTTGCTTTGCAGTCTTTGAACAATCAAATAAACAATGATCGCATTTATTCTTTATTTGCGAAAGATGCTCGGGTGGAGTCTCTGGATACTTTATGGGAAGAAAAAATGCCAAGTTCCATACCAGAAAAACCGGTTGAACATATTGATGAATTACAAACCGAATATATTGTTAGTAATAAAGAAGATACCGATATTAAACAATTCATTCCCGCTTATACTTCTTATCCCCGCCGAGCTTTTATTTCTAATGGTAAATATTCTGTAAATATTAGTAATACCGGAGCTGGTTATAGTAAAGTCTCGGATATTTATCTAAACCGTTTTCGTAATGATCCACTATTAGAAGATTATGGTCAATTTATTTATTTGCAAGATTTAAATAAGAAACTGACTTGGTCGCCGACTTTAAAACCAGTAAATGTGAGTGGTCAGAAGAATAAAATCGAATATTTTGAAAATAAAGCGATCTTCAATAAAATTTTTAATGAGATTGAAAGTTCTCTTCTTGTTTCTGTGGCTCCAGATAGTAATACCGAATTTCGTTATTTAACTTTGACTAATCATAGTAAAGAAATCAAAGATCTGAAAATTAGTAGTTACGGTGAAGTCTCTTTGTCGAATTATGGTGAGGACTTGAATCATCCATCTTTTGAAAAATTATTTATTAAATCAGAATTCTGGCCGAAACAAAAAACTTTGGTTTATAGTAAACATAATAAGGCTGAGCGAGGTAGTAAAATATATTTTGCTCATAAAGTATTACTTCCTAATCAAGATAAAAATATTCTTACTTATACAACTGATCGTGGCCAGTTTTTGTCTCGAGGTGGTAATCTTATAGAACCGGATATTTCTAAATCTTTATTAAAGAAAGTGAATTCAGGTTTAGGTTATAACTTAGATCCGATCTTCTCTCTGCAAACAGAAATACAGCTCAAGCCAAATGAGGTGATAAATATTATTTATATTAATACTTTTGGTAATTCTAAAGATGAAATATTAAAAAATATTAAGAAATATTCTTTACCAAAAAATATTAATCAAGCGATAAAGCGAAACGATGAATTAGGTAATCAGATCATAAGTACTATCGGCCTATCCCAAGAACAAGCCTTAAATTATCAAGCTTTAGCGTCTAGACTTTTGTCACCATATTATTCACCTGTTTATCAAAAAGAATCTATTCTTCATACTGAACCCGATGTTCAGTCTCTCTGGCGGATCGGTGTGTCTGGTGAATTACCGATTCTTCTAGTCCGTTTTTATGATATGAATGATCTGGCCTTGGTAAAAAATATACTCCTCTGTCATCGTTATTTAAAACAAAAAGGCATTGCTCACGATCTAGTTATGTTAAATGAATATCCAACTAGCTATATCAAATCCTTTGAAGATGAGGTGGATTTTCTTATCCGCTATAATCAACCACCTTTAAATAAAGATGTCCGAGGTAATATTTTCCATCTGAAAGCAAATCATTTGGATATCTATGATAAAGAAAATCTGATTAATTTAGCTAAAGTGGTGTTGGATAGCAAACTAGGTAATGTCGAACAACAGATTTCAAATATTTTACAATCTACTCACAACCTTGTTTTAAATGATTTTCAGGCGACTAAAAAGATCGGCTCAGCTGGTCGGGACGTTTCAGTGGACTTAGATAAGTTAAAATTCTTCAATGGACTTGGTGGTTTTTCTCTGGAGAAACGAGAGTATATTATGAATATAAATTATATTAAAGGTTTAGAAACTCCGTCTCCTTGGGTAAATATCGTGGCGAATAAAGATATTGGTTTTGTGATCACTGAGAGTGGTAGTAGTTATACTTGGTTATTTGATAGTTATGACAATCGTCTGACTAGTAGACTTGATGATCCACTTCTGGATAGAAGTAGTGAAATCTTTTATCTACGAGATGAAGAAACTGGAGATTTTTGGTGCCCGACTCCACTACCGATCAAGAATAATCATACTTATAAAGTCACTCATGGTTTAGGTTATAGTCTGATTCAACACAAAAGCCGGGGAATAGAGCAAGAAATGTTAATGACCGTTCCTGTTACCGATACTGTCAAAATAATCAAATTCAAATTTAAAAATACCAATAAGACTAGTAAAAAACTTTCTTTATTTGGTTTATTTGAAATGTCTCTTGGTGGACCAAATAGAGAATATACTAAGGATTATTTATATACTTTGAAGGATGAAGAAACTGGTTCTGTTATTATTAAAAATACTTACAATGAAGCCTTTAAGAATGTTTTTGCTTTTGTAGATTTTAATGCGGGGGATAGTTTGATCTCAAACAATCGAGAAGAATTTATCGGCCGAAATAATACCATAGATAAACCGATCATTATGAAGCAAGACAGATTATCTGATACTATTTCATCTGGGGTTGATCATTGCGTTTCGGCTCAAACCATTTTTGATTTACAACCTGATGAAGGAAAAGAAATAATAGTTTTATTAGGTGGTGAACTTTCGATCGATAAAGCTAAAGAATTGATTTATAAATATCGTAAGTCATCTGTTACTAATATCGCTTTAACAGTCGTAAAAGACCAATGGAATTCTTATTTGAATAAAGTACAGATCAATACTCCAGACGAATCCTTAAATATTTTATTCAATGAACGTCTTATTTATCAACTCATGACCTCTAGGCTTTTGGCTCGAACCGGGTATTATCAGCCTTCGGGAGCTTATGGTTTTCGTGATCAACTCCAAGACTCGATCGCCCTTATCTGGTCTAATCCGGATCTTACGAAAGAAATAATCTTCAAAGTTGCTTCTCATCAATTCCTAGAAGGTGACGTACAGAATTGGTGGCATGAACATAATAATTTTGGTATTCGAACAGTCCTATCTGATCAGCAGATCTGGTTACCTTATGTGATGAGTTTGTATTTAGATATTACTGCTGATCTTTCAGTCTTAGATCATAAAGAACCATATATCAAAGCACCATTATTAGATTTTATAAACAATCCACACTGGGCAGGTATACCAGAAGTAGATAAAAATACTTATTCGCTATATGACCATTGTCTAAGAGCGATCGAGAAGACTTTGGTTTTTGGTCAAAACGGTTTACCTTTGATGGGTAAAAATGATTGGAATGATGGATTAAACTTAGTCGGTGATAAAGGACAAGGAGAAAGCGTTTGGCTTGGTTGGTTTTTGTATTTTACTTTGGATCAATTTATCCCTTATATCGAATCTCGAGGACAAATGGATATCGCCAAACGTTATCGGGCGATTATGGATAATCTAAAAGAAGCCTTAGACAAAAAAGCGTGGGATGGCCAGTGGTATAAACGTGCTTTCTTCGACAATGGTAGTCCTTTAGGCTCACATTCTAATAAAGAGTTCAAAATAGACTCTCTATCTCAGTCTTGGTCAGTCTTATCTGGAGCAGGTAAGGAGGATAGGATTAGGATGGCAATGAATTCTGTTTATAAAAACTTATTTCAAGATGAAAACTTACTTTTACTTATTTCTCCCTCTCTCAAGGATTCAGCTTTAGACCCCGGTTATATCAAGGATTATCCACCAGGAGTAAGAGAAAATGGTGCTCAGTATAATCATGCGGCTTTATGGTCTGTCCAAGCCTTTGCAACTTTAGGTGAAGCGGAAAAAGCCAATAAAATACTCGATAGTATAAATCCGATCAAACGTTCTGATACCAGAGACAAAGCCTCTTTATATGCCGTAGAGCCTTATGTGATCGCTTCTGATATTTATGCTAAACCTGCTCAAGCTGGAAGGGGAGGTTGGACTTGGTATACAGGGTCAGCTGGGGTGATGTATCGAACTATTTTGGAATATATTTTAGGTCTGAAGATTAGGGGGAATAAATTAGAGATTAACCCTTGTATACCAAAAGAGTGGCAGGAGTTTTCTGTTATCTATACTTATAAAAATACGAAATATAATATTCAAGTAAAAAATACTAGCGGACTAGATAGTCAAATAATATATGACGGTCTTGTTCTATCTGACAAAGTGATATATCTGATAGATGATCAAAAAGACCATAAAATAGAAATCAGATAATTATTTTATGCTAGCTTCCGGCACGACTTTGTATTTTGGGTTTTTAACGAGGGTAGGAGAACCGTCTTTTTCGACGACATAATAAGCAAAACCTTGCATTTTCTTTACCGCTTCATAGTCAGCATGACCGGGAAGACCGACAGGGTCCACATCATCTGGATAGACCGGGCTATCATCAGAAGTTACCAGCCATATTTTACCAGTATTTACGATAAGGTGTCCCATCTCTGGTTTGATAAATATTTTATCACCGGCTTTTACTTTGACTGCTTGGAATTCTTCTATTTCATCATCGATCGGTTG
>CAYOBW010000236.1:0-1610 GCA_964402115.1 uncultured Victivallales bacterium | reverse complement strand
CGGATCATATAGTAATGTACTTCTGGCCCAGCTAATTCTGGACTCATAAGCACTTCTTTCATTTTCTCATTACTTCTCTCGGCAAAAGGTTTAAATTTATTCATAGTGTATATTATAGCATATATTCTAAACGGCTCAACGGTAAACCCGTTGAGCCGTTTAGGGTTATTGGGAAATAAGGTGGTTTTGTGGTAATATTGTTATACAAAGATATGAAAAATCAAGAATCTAACAATACAATACTTATTTATGAAGGTGACAATGGGCAACCTAAAATTGAAGTGCGTATAAAAGACGAAACAGTTTGGCTTACACAAGCACAGATAGTTGTTCTTTTTAAAACAAGTAAAGCTAATATTAGTGAGCATATTAAAAATATTTATACAGAAAAAGAATTATTAACAGAATCAACTGTTCGGAATTTCCGAACAGTTCAGAAAGAGGGGAATAGAAAGGTCTCTAGAGATATTGAACATTATAATCTTGACCTTATTATATCACTTGGATATAGGGTGAAATCAACAGTAGCGACTCATTTTCGCCAGTGGGCCACAGCCAGACTTCGAGAATATCTTGTTCAGGGATTCACCATAAATGATGAATTTTTGAAAAATAATGGTGGTGGATTATATTTCAAAAATCTTTTAGCTCGTATTCGCGATATTCGTTCTAGCGAAAAGGTTCTATATCGGCAAGTTCTTGATCTTTATTCTACCAGTGTGGACTATGATCCAAAATCTTTACACTCAGTCAAATTCTTTAAAATTGTGCAAAATAAATTACATTATGCTACCCACAAACAGACAGCGGCGGAAGTTATTTATAATCGTGCTGATAGTGATAAAGAGTTTATGGGTCTGACTGTTTTTAATGGTGATTTGCCAACATTAGAAGAAGTGCGTATTGCTAAGAATTATTTGACTCCTGAAGAACTAGAAAAATTGAATCGTCTTGTCTCGGCTTATTTTGAATTGGCAGAACTTCGGGCTATGAATCAACAAACCATGAGTATGGAAAATCATATTGGGGTTCTGGATAGTTTGTTGGGTGATTATGGTGCTGGAGTTTTGATAGGTTCAGGTAAGGTAAGTCATGAAAAAGCAATAGAAAAAGCTGAAAAAGAATATCGTAAGTATCAAGTAAAAACTTTATCGACTGCCGAAAAAGATTATTTGGAAGTGATTAAAAATGTTCAGAAACAGATTGAGAAAAAAGTAAAAGGAAATAATAAAAATTAATTTAATATAAGAATATTATGACATTTAAGGAACATTATGCACGGCTGGATTTAGTTAGCTCAAAATCACTGTTATTCTTTTTAAGTTGTTTGATTATCAAGTAACCCATGGGTTACTTGATGTTAGAGATAATGATAAAATAGATAATAAAACAGATAAAACATGTTAATCCTGCTAATTTTTAGTTTCGGAGCTAAAAATTTGCTTTTTTTTTTGCAAAATGAGATAATTAAATGATAAAAATAGTTTATTATCATTTAATCTAAAAATACCTTATGCTAATTCTTAAAAAATCTAAAGGTCCTGCCCGAACTTGTTTCAAGGGCGGTTTTACATTACTCGAAATCCTCCTCGTCGTCGGTATCATCTCTC
>CAYOBW010000235.1:0-11166 GCA_964402115.1 uncultured Victivallales bacterium | reverse complement strand
CTCGCGCTCCGCGCCGGGCTTGCGGGCCGGGCGCCTTTCTGACATCCTTGCGCCATGTCTGACCGTCTCTCGCCCATCCGCAAGACCCCTGACGAAATCCTGGCCGACCTCGTTGATGGGCACAACGAAGCCCTGCTCGGCGGAGCGGAGAAGGGGAAGAAGTACCTGCTGAACTTCTGCGAGCGCAACAACTCCATCCCCAATGCCGTGAAGTTCTTCCTCTACGACCTGCTCGCGGAGGACGCCTACCGCTCCGACGATCTCGCAGCCTGCCGCCACGCCGTGGCCAGGGCGGCCGACTACCTGCCGGCGGCACGGGCGGAAACGCTGCAGCGCTTCCGCGCGTACAGCCCGTCGATCCGTTTCTGCGAGCGGGGGATCGCCCTGGCGATTGACGACGGGGAGTTCGAGCAGGCGCTGGCCCTGTGCGACGCAGCACTGGCCCTGGGCTTCGGCAAGGTCTACGAGGCCAAGCGGGCCTCGATCGAACGGATGATGTAGCTCGCGCGCCGGACGGTCAGTGCATCAGGAACAGGGTCCCCTTGGGAGGGAGCTTGGACATAACCTCGATCTCGATGCGGTCGGCCTTGTAGCTGAGCGTCGCACCGCTGAACGTCTCCAGGCCCGTGCCGACGCTGAGCGTGCCTGCGTAAGCCGCGTTCTGGTCGAATGTGCAGAGGGTGTGGATGCCCTCGGCCAGGGGATCGGTCGCGGTGAAATTGACCTTGTTCCCGTTGAATGTGACGGCCGCCACGCCCGCGCTCAACCCGGCGAATGCCAGCACGTCGCCGTGGCCCGGCACGCCCAGTTCGAACGCGAAGGACGCGTCGGCCGCGAAGCCCGCCGTGGCCGCGCCGGCCAGGTTGACCGTCAGCACGCCGATGCCGCCAGCCCCCGGCGCCACGACGCCCCCGCTCTGCACCGCCAGCGAACCGTTGAGGGCGCCCGTGCCGCCCAGCGTGCCGCCCCCCTCCACCGTCACCGCGCTGCCCGCATCCAGGGCGCCGTTGACCAGGAGCGTCCCGGCCTTGACGGTCGTCGCGCCGGTGAACGTGCTCGTGCCGGTCAGCCGCCAGACGCCAGCCCCGTCCTTGACGAGGGCAGTCTTGAAGCCCGTGCTGTCCTCGATGACTCCGCCGAGCGTGTTGAATCCGGTGTTGGCGCCCTGCAGGGTCAGGGTCTTGTTCCCCAGGCCCGTCGCCATCACGCCGCCGGTGAAGCTGATCGGGCCCACACCCGAGGCGTCCAGCGTGACGCCAGCCGTCGTGCCCGCGAGGTCAAGCGGCCGGTCGCTGCCGTGGCCGGCCGGAAGCGTGCCGATGTACTTCAGCGTGGTCGCGGACGTCAGGCCCAGCTTGATGACTTCCACCGTGCCGTTGGCCACGGGCTGGCCAAGCGCGGACGCCAGCGGGGTCGCACTCTTGTTCTCGACCGAGTTGAACTCGAGCGTCCCGCTCGGCACTCGCGTCTGCGAGGCGTAGGTATTGGCGCCGGTCAGCCGCAGGGTGCCCGTGCCGCCCTTCAGCCAGGCATAGCCAGCGGAACCGTCCGACAGCACGCCGGGGATGCTGAGCGTGCCAGCGCCTTGCAGCGTATTGCGCGAGCCGTTGAACGTGGCGCCGGCGCCCCCGGCCAGGGTGAGCGTCTCGTCGGCATCCAGGCTGCAGGTCAGCGTGCGACCGCCGCCGGTGTCGGTGCTGAAGTTGCCGTTGAAGGCCATGCTCTTTCCGGTGAAAGTCAGATGCCCCCTTTGCGTGATCCCGCTGGCGATGGTTCGCGCGGTGGTGACGCCTTCAATCGCGACACTGCCTGCGTTGTTCAGGTGCAAGGTTGTTCCCGCGCCGCCGAACGGGTCATCCATGGCGATCTGGATCGTCGCCTGGCCCTTGTCGGGGGTCGCGTTGCCCAGGGTGAACCCATTGATCGTGCTGGTGGCGCCGGCGGCGAACCTGAAGCGCGTGCCGGCGCTGGTCCCGGCGTTGACGTAAATCAGCTTGCCGGGCCCGCGGAGTTGCCCGTTGAACGTGACCGGGTTGGCGGTCGTGGTGCTGAGCAACACATCCTGGGCCAGCTCCAGCGCGTTGTTGAAGGTGACGGCGTTGGCGCCCAGCGTCAGCTTCGTGGCGGCGGCGGTGTTGAAGCGGATGGCCCCGCCCGCGAGGGTCAGGCCCGCGACGTTGAACGTCAGCGTATTGACGTCAAACGGGTCCGCGATGTCGTTGTTGGCGATCTGGCCGCTGTCGTTGCTCTGGAAGACCAGGTCGTTCGCCGTGCTGCTGACCGGCGCCGCGCCGCCGGACCAGTTGCCGCCGCTGCCGCCCATGCTCCAGCTGCCACTGGCATGGGCGCCGTTCCAGGGGCCGGTCGGCGGCATGAGCGTGCGCGCCGTGGCCGCGGGCGCGCTCGGCGCCGATTCGTTCGGCACCGCGTCGATCGCCGTCACCGTGTAGGCGTACAGGGTGTCGCCCGCCAGGCCCGCATCCGTGTGGCTGGCGCTGCCCACGGTCGCCACGAGTGCCGCATCCCGGTACACGCGGTAGCCCGTCACGCCCACGTTGTCCGTCGAGGCGTCCCACGTCACGAGGATGGCGCTGACCGACTGGGCCGTCGCCGTCACGTTCTGCGGCACGGTCGGCGCCTCGGTATCCAAGACGAACGTCCGGGCGGTCGCGGGCGCGCTGGGGGCGGACTCGTTGGGCGCCAGGTCGATGGCACTGACCGTGTAGCTGTACAACGTGTCGGCCGTCAGCCCCCCGTCCGTGAAGCTCGTCCCCGTCACCGTATCCATCAGCACGGTATCCCGGTACACCTTGTAGCCGACCACGGCCACGTTATCCGAGGAGGCATCCCAGGCCACCCGGATGGAGGTGGAGGAAAGCGCCGTGGCGGCCACGTTCTGAGGTACGGTTGGTGCCTCTGTGTCCCCGGCAGAGACCTGCACGGCGAGCTGGATGCTGCTGGCGTTGACGATGATGGCGCTCGCCGGGTACGCCTCGAGCCCCGTGCCGATCGTCGGCGCACCGCTGAAGGCACTGGCGGCGTCGAACGTACACAGCGTGTAGAGGCCTTCCGCGAGGCCGCCGGCATTGCTGAAGTCGATCGCGTTGCCGTTGAACGTCACGTCCGCGACACCGGCACTCAGCCCCGTGAAGGCGAGCACATCGCCCGCGCCGGGGGCCGCGAGGTCGAAGGCCAGCTTCGCGCCGCCGGCAAAGGCTGCCGTGGCGGCTCCGGTCAGGTTGACGGTCAGCGTCTCCACGCTCGTGCCGGGGGCCACCGTGCCGCCGCCGTCCACGACGAGCGCGCCATTGAGCATACCCGCCCCGCCCAGGCGGCCGCCATTCTGGACGGTCACCGTGGTCGCGGCATTCAGCGCGCCATCCACCAGAAGCGTGCCTGCCTTGACCGTGGTCGCCCCCATGTAGCCGCACGTCCCGGTCAGCCGCCAGGTACCCGTCCCGTCCTTCAGGAGTGCCGTCGCGCCGCCGGAGCTATCGGCGATGCCGCCGCCGATGGTGTTGAGGCCGGTGCTGGCGCCCTGGAGCGTCAGCGTCTTGGCGCCCACCCCGCCCGCCGTCACCCCGCCGGTGAAGCTGAGCGGGCCCACGCCCGAGGCATCCAGCGTAACGCCAACGGTCGTGCCCGCGAGGTCAATCGGCCGGTCGCTGCTGTGGCCGGCTGGAAGCGTGCCGATGTATTTCAGCGTGGTCGCGGACGTCAGGCCCAGCTTGATGACTTCCACCGTGCCGTTCGCCACGGGCTTGCCCAGGGCACAGGCCACGGGGGTGGCGCTCTTGTTCTCGACGGAATTGAACTCGAGCGTGCCGCTCGGCACCTGCGTCTGCGAGGCATAGGTGTTGGCGCCGGTCAGCCGCAGGGTGCCCGTGCCGGACTTCGCCCAGATGTACCCGCTCGTCCCATCCGACAGCACGCCCGGTATGCTGATCGTGCCCGCGCCTTGCAGCGTGTTGCGCGAGCCGTTGAAGGTGGCGCCGGCGCCGCCCGCGAGGGTGAGCGTCTCGCCGGCATCCAGGCTGCAGGTCAGCGTGCGGCCACCGCCCGTTTCGGTGACGAAGTTGCCGTTGAAGGTCAGGCTCTTTCCGGTGAAGGTCAGATTACCCCGCTGCGTGATGCCGCTGGCGATGGTGCGCGCGGTGGTGAGGCCCTCGACGGTGACGTTGCCGGCGTTGTTCAGCCACAATGTCGTACCCGCTCCCCCAAACGGGTCGTCCATGGCAATCTGGACCTTGCCGGCGCCCCGGCCGGCATTTATATCGCCCATGGTGAATCCGTTGATCGCGTTGGCGCCGCCGGCATAGGCGAACCTGAAGGTGGGGTTCGGGGCGGTGGTGGCCGGGCTGTTGTTGGCGTAGCGCAGCGTCTGGCCGCCCGTAAGCTGGCCATTGAAAATGATCGTCGACGTGTTGGCGGCGGCAATCGAACTCCGAAACGTGGTGTTCGCCGTGCTGATCTTCAGTCCGCAATTGAACGTGAGCGTGATGCCCGCGGCGAAATTGGCGGCCGGCGTCGTGCCTGCGAACTCGATGACACCGCCGGAGAACGTCATGCTCGTGCCGAACGTCGCGACGTTCAGGGAGAATGGATCGACAAGATCGTTGTTGGCGGTCCACCCCTGCGGATTGGCATTGAAGACCAGGGTGTGTCCCCCACCGCTCACCGGCAAGGCATCCCAGTTCCCCGTGTCGTTCCAGTCGCCGTCAAGCGCGCCGCCGCTCCACGTGTACGTGGTGGCGCGCGCGGAACCGGCGCCGATCAGCATCACGAGCACGGCCAGCACGGCCGCAAACCCTCTTGTCGTGTCTTTCATCGCAACCCTCCCCAATGTGGGCTTTGCCCACAACCCTCACCCCATCCCTCTCCCAGTGGGAGAGGGCGGAAATATCTTGTTCTTCTTCGCCGTTCCCGGCGGTTAAGGCACTATCGGATTATCCATACCATGCCCTTCTGCGTCGGCGCCACGTTGAGTTGGATACGGCTCGCCCCGAAGATGAACTGGCTGCCCCCGAACGCCTCCAGTCCGGCGCCGATCGTGAGCGTGCCGGTGTAGGCGTTGGCCGCGTCGAACGTGAAGAGGGTGTAAAGCCCTTTGCCCAGGCCGCCAACATCGTGGCAGTTGACCGCATTGCCATTGAACGCCACTGCGGCAACGCCGTTGGTCAGCCCGGTGAAGGCCAGCGTGTCGCTCGTGCCCGGGGCCCCGAGATCGCAGGCAAAAGCCGCGCCCGCTGCGAAGGTCACCCGCTGGACGCCACTTGTGAGGTTCACCGTCAGCGCACCCAGGGCCGGGGCGCCGACCACCGTGTTGCCGGGCTCCACACCGGCGCCAGCCTCCGCGGTGAACGCCCCCCGGACGGTGCCGATGCCCGCCAGCGTCCGGCCCGCCCCCAGCGTGTAGCCGGGCGCCGCCACGGCAGACACGTCGAACACGGCGCCGGCGGTCGTCAGCCGCACGTGGCTGCTGCCCGTGGTTCCGGAGGGCCCCAGGGCCAGCGTGCCGCCACTGATCGTGGTCAGGGACCGGTAGGTGTTGGCGCCATTCAGGCGCCAGGTGCCGGCGCCGGTCTTGATGAAGCCCTGGTAGCCCGCGGTCGCGCCCGCGACCGTATCGACGACGGCGCCTTCGACCACCGTGTACCCCGTCCCCCCGCAGCTCGTGCGCGAGGAGTCGAAGGTGGCCCCCGCGGCGGCGGCCAGCGTCAGGACCTTGCCGGCGGCGAAGTTGTTGTCGAACGTCCGGCTGCCACCGGTGAACACGGTCCAACTGCCCGGAAAAGTCAGGTTATGGCTGCCGGAGAAAGTCAGGTTGGCGCGCCGGTACCCGTCGCTGGCCACGGTCCGATCGCCGTCAAGCACCTGGATGCTCGCGTCGGAGTTGTCGAAGCGCAGTTGCGTGCCCGCGCCCCCGAAGGGGTTGTCCATCGCGATCTGGAGCGTGGCCTTGCCCCTGCCGATCGACGCGTTACCCAGCGTGAAGCCGTTGATCGTGTTCGGGACCGGGGAGGCGAACGTGAACAGCGTGCCCGCACTGGTCCCCGCGTTCACGTAAGTGAGCTTGCCCGGCCCCATGAGTTGCCCCAAGAACTGGATCGGGTTGGCCGTCGTGGTGCTCAGCGTACAGTCGGCGGCCAGCTCCAGGGCATTGCTGAACGTCGCCGCATAGGCGCCGAACGCCAGGTTCGTGGCCGCGGTGGCGGGGAAGCGGAGCCGTCCGCCCGTCAGGACCAGGCCGGGAGTGGCGAAGCGCAACGTGCGCACGTCGCACGGGTCGGCAATATCGTTGTTGGCGACCTGGCCGCTGGCGTTGCCGGCAAAGACCAGGTCGTTGTCCGCACGGCTGTCGGGCGCCGCCGCCTCGGACCAGTTGCCGCCCGCACCGCCAACACTCCAGTTGCCCACCGCGTTGGCGCCGTTCCATGTGTAGCTGGCGGCCTGGGTGAACGCAGCCGTCGCCAGCACGACGACACATCCCGTGAAACGGGCGACGGCACGCCCCTGGCGGTCTTTCGCCACCCGTAAACGGTATCGCCCAGCACGCGGACCGAAGGACATCGACACCCCCATGGGGCACGCACCTGCTTGCCTGCCGCCAGTCCGGATACACCGGCTTGCAAAAGTCCATCATATTCCAAACCGGCGCTTGCGCACAAGCGTGGCAATCAGCCATTCGCATGCGATCATGATGTCCCAGACAGCAGGCTCGTAGCGCCTGCTGTACGGCGGACACCAGCACAACGCAAAGCGGGGGCTACGAACCCGCTGCTTTGCGGGCGCGGGCTGAAGCCCCGTCAGTGCCGGGCGGCGGATCCCGGGGCGGTTCCCGCGGCCCGGGGACGGCGGCGGCGGGAAACGGCAGGCTGAGCGCCCCGGCGCTGAGCACCGCCAGCCAGTCCTCGTTGTCCGGCGCCGCCAGCGCGCCCACCGGCTGTGCCAGGGCGACAGCGGCCGTGCAGGCGCCGGTGCGCGGGTTGAACCAGCGGACGCTCCGGGCGCCCGCGAGCTTGTCGGGCTGCAGCTGGAGCGAGCCGCCAACGGGCAGGTAAAGCACGATCAGCCCGTCCCGCGCGCTGGCGGCGGCCGCCACGAAACCCGCCGGATCGGCCGCGCCCGGCTGCGCGGCCAGCACATCCTGCGCGGGCCGCAGGCGCTCCCAGGGCAGCGCATCGAAGAACCGGCGCAGGATCGTCATGGCTTCCGTGCCGGGCGTCTCCAGCCCCGCCGGCCACGGATCCACCAGGCCAAGGTTATGGCCGGGCGAAGGGGCCTTCGCCTCCAGCCAGCACCAGGTCGGGTTGACGCCGAAAGTGATGCCGGCCGGCGGGCCCAGGAGCAGGCTCCAGTAGGCGGCGCGCCTGACCTCGCGCGCCCCGAAACGGCTCTGGGCGCCGTACGCGGGGTGCATCTCGTAGTTCGGCTCCATGTTGATGATCGGCAGCACCGGCTGGACGTCCTGGAACTTGAGCGGGGGGCCCTGCACGAGCCAGTTCAGGCTCTTGCGTCCGTCGGAATGCCCGCTCTGGTACCCGATGAAATCGAACCACGGCTCGCCGCGAAAGTACTCGGCCGTCCACTGCTGCCCGCCCATGTGCATGGTGACCAGGCGGTCGTGCCGCCCTTCGAACACGGCCCGGCCCACGCGCTGCCATTTCGCGTGCTCCGGCTCGTAATTGCCGTCGCCGCCGAGAATCCACACGACCTGGTGGGCGCCCCAGCGGGCCCGGATGTAGCGGGCCAGCAGGACCAGCTCCTGCTCCGCCAGCACGCGCCCCGGATCGGAGGGGGAGCAGGACCAGATCATGACCGGCGCCGCGACAAGGCCGTGGGCGTTGATGGCCGCCACCCTGGGGTCCAGCCGCTGGAAAAACTCCGGCACGATGCGGAACACAGGGTCCCGGACAAAGGCCGTGCGACCGTCCGGGTCCTTGTCGAAGGCCCGCCACTGGGTGGTGACGAACTGGATCGCGGTGAAGGCCTGGCGGCTGCGCGTCTCCAGGTAACGCTCCCAGTCGGGTCCCTTCGCGCACAGCACGCCATTCCAGGCCGTGTCGGCCAGCCAGAAGAAGCGCGTGCCGTCGGCCCACTCCAGGCGTCGGCGATCGGCCGACCGCCGCAGGGGACCGTGCCGGTAGAGCGGGTTGTCCCCGGTATACGGCACGCAGGCAAAGCGCCCGCGCACGTCGGCGAGCCCGGCGCCGCCGGCGGTGCACCGGCTCTGCCAGATCCAGGTTCCGACTTCATCCGGGCAGAAGCGCGCACGCCACGTCCGCGCCCCGTCCCAGAACGCATCGGCCGCGCGGGTCGCGCCGGAGGGGCCGGTGAACAGCACCTCCACCGTCACAGCGAGGGGCGCCGACACGGGCGCGCCCTGTGCCGTCAGGCTGACCTCGTACACCTGCCACTGGCCGACCGACGCCGGGCCCTGCCCTGGCGCCTGCTGTTCCGCGCCGCTTCCGCGCCCGGACGCATCCGTCGCCGCCGCGGGCTGCGGCAGTTCGGCGCCCGTGCACCAGTACGTGCGCTCGAGGGTCAGCCCCGGCAAGGCCTGGCCGTCCGCGCCGAACAGGCGTGCCCGCAAAATCACAACCGGAGCCTCCTTGGTGAAGCGCTTCGAAGCGCGGCTGAAGAGAATGCCCTGCGTGCGGCACTCCTGGCGGGTCAGCACCAGCGGCTTGCCGTACGCCGCGTCGTCCCGGGTCGGCTCCTTGCCGTTCAACGTGTAGCGGATCGTGCCGGGGCCCGACGCTGCCAGCGTGACGGTGAGCGCCTCCTTGAACTTCTCGACGTTCCCTTCCTGCTCCCCGCTGAGCCCCTCCGCGTGCGCCGTGAGCTCGGCCCCGTTAAACCAGTAGTCCTTGCTGGTCGCGGCGTCCCCCAGCGCCACGCCTTTGTCGTCGAAGATGCGCGCCTGCAGGGTGCACACGTAGCCCTCCGCCGTGTACGCCCCCACGCGCCGGTTGTAGAACAGCTTCGCGAAATGCGTGTCTTTCCCTCCGATGGTAAACGGTCCCGTGTATGCCGGCGCTGCACTGGTCGGCTCTTTCCCGTCGGTCGTGTAGCGGATGGTCCCGATGGGGGGCGCACGCAGGGTAATCGTCAGGGCCTTGTCGAACAACTCGTATCCGCCGCGCTCCTCGCCGGTCACCCCGCCGGCCTGGACGTTCACGAGCGCGAGCACGTTGTTGAGCAAGGCGTCGGCCCGGATCGCACGCGGCAGGTAGTCCGCATAGTTCTTGCCGAGCTTCGGGTTCCACGTGCGCTCGCTCAACACGGGAATGCGGTGGCGCGTGCTGGGCAGTTCCACGGCAGCCGGCTGCTCCCAGGCGCAGATCTGGGCCCCCAGCACCGGATCGGTCTCCTTGAGCTGAATATGGCACTTGGTGTTGATATGGTGCTCCCACAGCCACATGTTCCAGCTATCGTAGATGTACGCGGGCTCCCACTTCCGGCCGCCCACGACGTAGAGCGGTTTCCAGGCCGTGTTGATCACGCTGAACCCGTGTTTCACCAGTTTGTCGGCGGTGTTGAACTGGGACTCGTACGGCATCACGATGATATCTTTCGGCAGACCGCCGCCATCGCCGCCGAAGCCTTCCCAGCAGATCGTCTGCTTGCCGAGCTTCTTCACGATCTCGTCCATGCGCCGGAGGTAGTAGTTGAGCGGATTCCTGGCCCCCTTGGCCGCCATGTAGGCCTGCTCTTCCGGCGTCTTGCCCAAGTGGCCGAAGGACCCTTCGTCGCCGCCCAGGTGCATGTAGGGCGACGACTTGAATACTTCGGCCGCCTCGGCGAAGAGAATCGCCAGCTTCTCGTAGGTCTGCTCGTTCCAGACATCGAGCGTATTGCCGCGCGGCGACAGCGAGCGCAGGGGCCCGGCGTGCGCCCCGGGCCCCGAGAGTTCGGGCACGAGCGTGACGCCGCGGTCGTCGGCATATTGCACCAGCCCGACGAGCTCCTCCCGCGTATAGGTCGTCCGGTTCCCCTTCCGCTCCGTGGCCAGCTGCGGAAAGGCCTGCGAGGGGAAGGCCATGACGTTCCCTTCCGTGTTGTCGTTGAGGTGGAGCTGGAGGTAGTTGATCTTGTACAGCCGGCACATTTCGATGAGGGGGCGCATGGTCTCCACGGGATGCCACTGCCGACCGCAGTCAATCAGCAGCCCGCGATACGCAGCCGCCGGCTCGTCGTCCACGGTCAGCTTCGGGAGTGCGGGCGCCTGGCCGTCCTCCGCCTGCAGGGCCTGCAGCAGCGTGACCGTACCCCAGGCCACCGCCCGGTAGTTGCCCCCGCGCACCACGGCCCTGTCGCCGACGCTCAAGGCATAGGCCTCGCCCTGCAGCGCCGGGTCGAGCCGCAGCTCAATATCCCCCGCCCGCGCCGCGCCCGAGGCCGGCGCCACCTTCACGGCCGTCGACCGGTAGATCTCCTCGGCGAGCACCAGCGCCAGCGGCGCGAGCCGCGGATCGCCGGTCACGATCCGCGCCGCCGCCGTGACCGGCAGGCTGCCAGGCGCAGGCTGCACCGCTTTCGGCCAGGGCACGAAGTTCGGCCGGGGCTCTGCCGCCCGCGCGCCGATCTGCGCCAGGCTCACGGCGACACTCATCACGATGGCCAGCTTGCCACGCATCCGTTTCCCCTTGTCGCGCCCTACTCTATTGCATGTGCTTCGCCGTGTCAACTGCACACAACCACTGGGATGCCGCATCTCGCTTGCGACCGCTTTCGCGGATGGTTACATTGCCCCCAACCCCCGGGCGGCACCGCCGGCGCCGGGGGCCAAAGAAGGGCGAACGAAGACAGCTTGCCGTATTTGCGACATTGAGGCGGCTTATACAGGCGTTGGCCCGGAAAGAAGAGATCGAGTAAGCGTGGCGACGAAGTGTAACCGATCAAGTGTGGGGACGAAGTGTGGCGAGCAAGTGTGGCCTCCGGCCGGTTCGGACACTTAATCGCCTCACTTAACCGCCACCCTTAGTCGGATACGCTTAATCGCCTCACTTAGTCGTTGTCCGGGTAGAGCAGCGCAGGCAACGGGAACCAGCGGGCAGCCAACACGGCGCGCACGGTAGGCTCGCCAGCTCGGCACCGTGACGGCGGGCGTTGGCGGGCGGGGATGAGGACTTCTGAGAGAGGGGATGGCGGGAGGAGCGAGAT
>CAYOBW010000234.1:3276-11183 GCA_964402115.1 uncultured Victivallales bacterium | reverse complement strand
CCCCGCCGGGGAGAGGGAGGGTCTCACGCCGGCCGCGCACCCTGCAGACTCCACAGCGTTGGCAACGGCTGGCAGCCGGCGGGGGGCTTCCGCTCGGCGGCTCAAGCCGTCACCACACGGTCGTCGTGCGTCGCACCATAAGTATATTATGGCGAATGACATGGGAGAAATGAAAGCGGGCTACTTCCGTTGCTAGGGTGATCGCAGCGCTCACCGCACGATGAGCACGGTGCCGATCGCCGGCACGATGTCGGAGAGCCGGGCGACTTCGGCCGGCGTCAGCGCGCGGTCCCAGACGGCGGCCAGCTCGAGCTGCTCGCCCTGGTTGTGGCCGTTGGCGTTGTTTGGCGCCTCCATGAACAGCACGTTCATGCCGGCGGCCAGCTCGAGGGCGTTGAACGCAACCGTTAAGGTCGCGGGCGCCCCGACGGCGGCGCCGGCGCCCGGATCGTACACGTAGAGCGTCAGCGTGCGCGCGACCGCGTCGAAGACGCCGGTCAGGTCGTACCAGGCGCCGGCGACGAGGGGCTCGGCATGCGTCACGGCCGTCTCGTCCACGCCGCCGGCGAGCATGCCGGAGGACTGCACCATGAAGCGGCCGCGCCCGTTGTCGAACTCGAGCCCGTAGTAGTCCTGGCTGGCGTTCGCGGTGTTGCCGACGCGCGCGATGTCGTCGATGCCGTTGAACTGCTCCAGCCGCACGCGGGCGAAGAGCGACAGCGAGCGGTTGAGGTGCAGCTCCTCAACGCCCACCGCGCCCAACGCGCGCCCGGCGTAGCTGTTCGTCGTCCCGTCCTCGCGCGCCGTGTACCCGTCGGCATTGCGCGCCCGGATGGGACGCGTGTTGGCGGTGTTGCCGACCGCCAGCTCGCCAACCAGCGTGAGGGCGCTGTTCTGCGGCGCGGCGCGGCTGTCGTTGAGATCGCCGAATTGCCAGACCGCCAGGGCGCTCTCCAGCGGGTCCGTTGCGGGTGCGCGCAGCGGCTGGCGGCCGAACAGCCCGGCATCGGCGTTGTAGTTCTCCAGCACCTGCGCCGGCGTCAGCGCGCCGTCCAGCACGCGCAGGCGGGCCAGGGCGCCGGAGAAGAACAGCGACTTCGCGCCGGTGGCCTCCGTGGACGCGCCGAGCGTCTGGCTGATGGAGCTGCCGTCGTTCGTCCCGTGGATGGCCAGCGTCTTGACCGCGAACGCGTTGAGGCGCCCGTCCACGTACAGCTTCTCGGCCGCATTGCCGCCCTCGTAGGCGAGCACGAGGTGGTGCCACGCGCCGGCCGCCGGCACGCCGCCGTCGAAGCCCATGTCGGGCCCGACGCCGCCCCAGTGCGTGCAGGCCCCCCAGAGCACGTTGCTGCCGTAGTTGAACTGCGCGCACGTGCCGTTCGGCCCGCCGCGCCGCGCCCAGTTGTAGATGCACTCCTCGGGCAGCAGGGAGGGATTCCAGGCCCAGGCCTCGATCGTGAAATCGCTGTTGCCGGTGAGCCCGCGCGGGGCGGCCGCGGAGGCCAGCCAGTCGTCGGCGCCGTCGAACACCACCGCTGCGACCCCCAGCACGTTGGTGTTGAACAGGGGCTGCTGCACCGCGTTGGTCTGGACGAAGTCATCCAGCGTGCCGGCGTTCGTCCAGAGCGCGACGGGGGCGCCGTTCGGCAGCGTCGGCGCCAGGTCGCGCGCGTCGAGGTCCACGAGCGCGTCGTTCGCGGGGAGGTCCGCCGCGGGCGCGGTGGCCACGGTCAGGCCGCCGACCAGGATGCGCTGCACGTTGTTGGCGCCGCGGTCTTCGAGGCCCACGCTGGCGAGCGTGCGCGCGGCCCAGTCGTCCGGCAGGATCACGCGGAGCTTGTCGATGCGCTGGTTGTCGGGGCTGCTCAACACCGGCGTGGTGGTCACGCCGTTGATGGCGTTGGCGTAGCCGCCCTGCACGTAGTCGCGAATGTCGTTGCCGCCGTCCAGGTCCACCCGCAGGACGGCGCCGTCCGCCGCGGTGAAAATCAGGGTGGCGAGCTTGTTCGTGGCGAGCTCGCCCCAGAACGTGCTCACGAGCACGTGCGCTTCGATGACGCCAGGCTGGTTAACGGGGATGGTCAGCGTCCGCGCGTCGGCGCCGACACCGCCGTCGGTGTAGCTGTTCCAGCACTCCTCGCCCGCCGGGTCCTCGTAGATGGCGAAGGGGACGCCGCCCAGCACCTGCGTGCCGGCGCGCAGGACCGGGTGGTTGTAGTTGATCTTGGCCGCCGCGACGGCGGCTTCGAAGTGCACGGGGATATAGCGCAGACCGCCGCGTTCGACGCGCGCGACGTTGGCGGTGCCCCCGACCGTGTCCGGCCCCAGCAGGCGGCTGGCGGCTACGCCCAGCGGCGACAGCGGCGCATTGTAGACGCGGAACTCGTCGTAGGCGCCCGCGAACATCGCATCCTTGAACTGCGAGCGCCCCAGCCAGTTGTTGTTGTCGACGATCTGGTCGAGGCGCATGTGCGTGTTCGTATCCTGCGTCACCTGCACGCCGTTCAGGAAGAGGCTCGCCGTCTGGCGGTCGCCGTCCCACGTCACGGCCACGTGCTGCGGCGCGCCGACCGGCAGCGCCGGCAGGCGATCGAGCACCCGCTCGACCGGGTCCGGCGCGCCCTTGCGGTAGCCGCAGCGGAAGGGGTTGCCCGCCACATTGGCGCGCGGGGTGAGCATGATGTAGTACTGGTTGGCCGCTCCCGGCGACCCGCCTTCCCCGGTGTCGCTTGTGCCGAAGTCGAAGATGCGCTGCCAGTTGGAAGCCGCCGGTCCGTTCCACTTGACCCAGGCCTCGAAGGTCGCGCGGTTGCCGAGGGCGGAGACGAGGCCGTTCGGCAGGTCCACGTAATCGTTGGTGGGGCTGTTCGAGAGCTGGGTGCCGTTGTTGCCCAGCCGGAGCCAGCCGTTGGTAATCAGGGCCAGGCCCGTTCCGTTGACCAGCGTGCCGTGGGCCGTGCCGACCCGGTCCGTGCAGGACCCGCTGAAGTCGTAGCGATGCACCAGGTCGGCCATCGCCAGTTGAGTGACCGCCAGAAGAATTGCCGTCAGGCCGGGCATGCAGCGCATGATCCACCTCGTCATCGACACGGCGTCGTGTCGCTTGTCTCTTCGCCCCACGCACTCATGGGTATGCGTATTAGTAGTCAGACAGCCGGTGGTGTGCAAGTGAGAAGCGAGGCTCAGGCGCAGGGGCCGGCGACGGAGGGGGCGATAGCTGCTGAGGACCGCCGTCTCCAGCCAACCCGCTGTGGCCTGACTGCCCGTCAGCTCTCCTTACGCTGGCACGCCGGCGTAGCCGCGCCCGCCAGGGCGTGGCGCGCGTGTCCTCCACGGGCTGGCGCCCGCGGCTACGGAAGACGGCAAAGCACGACACGCGGGTGTGACGGCGCTTCCAGCGTCTCAGATCTCAGTGTGTCGCTGCCGTACGGAGCATGTGAGACACGTCGCGAAGCACAACGGTTCGGGACCGACTCGTTCGCAAAGCATTGCCAGAGAGACGATTAAGCGAGACTTGCATGGCTGTGTCCAACTTGGCACACATCCAGCTTATAGGCTGGCAGGGTGCAAGGGACAAACAACTAGCCGGACGGATGCGCAGGCTCCTGCAAACCTCCTCACGCCCCTCACGCATACGTCCGGCGCCTCTTAACTGTAGCGAACGTGGCGGTGTCGGCAGCGACTCCGCCACTTGTTTTTCCGGATTTGAAAAAAGGACGATAGGACGGGCAGAAAAGCAATGACCCGTCGGGTGTGAACGGGTATCGTTACGGGCAATCCGGGTGACGCGCGGCAACGGGGGGGCGCGCGGACGACCGGGCTGACGTTTTGAGGGGGAGAGGCACGACGATGAACACGACGCTGCGGGAAGGTATTCATTGGGTGGGGTACGTGGACTGGGGGGTGCGCGATTTTCATGGCTACCGGACCGAGCGCGGCTCCTCGTACAACGCCTACCTGATCCAGGACGAGAAGATCGCTGTGATCGATTCGGTCAAGGCGCCGTACGCCGACAAGCTGCTCGAGCACATCTCGGCTCACGTGGACCCGGCCCGCGTCTCGTACGTGGTCTGCAACCATGCCGAGCCCGATCATTCCGGGAGCCTGCCGCGCCTCATGCAGGCTTGTCCGGCGGCTGAGCTCGTGTGCGATGCCAAGTGCAAGACGGCGCTCAGCCTGCACTACGACACGACCGGCTGGCGCTGGAAGATCGTGACCTCCGGCGACGAGCTCAAGCTCGGCCGGCGCACCCTGACGTTCGTCGAGACGCCCATGGTGCACTGGCCCGAATCCATGTTCACGTACGTCCCCGAGGAGCGCCTGCTTTTCTCGATGGATGCGTTCGGGCAGCACTACGCCAGCGACCACCGCTTCGACGACGAAGAGCCCTTCGAGGTGCTGATGGAGGAGCTGAAGACCTACTTCGCCAACATCGTCATGCTCTACGGCAAGCCGATCGAGCGCGTGCTCGACAAGACGGCCGGGCTGCCCATCGAGATCATCGCGCCCAGCCACGGTGTCATCTGGCGCCGCTACCTGCCGGAGATCGTGGCCCGCTATCGCGAGTGGGTGCGGCAGAAACCCCGCGCGAAAGTCCTGGTCATCTACGACACGATGTGGGGCAGCACCGAACAGATGGCCAACGCCATCCTGGAGGGTGTGCTGGAGCTGAACGTGGAGGCCCGGGTTGCCAATGTCAGCCACAGCAGCAACACGGCGCTGGTGACCGAGGTGCTCGATGCCGCCTGCATCGCCTTCGGCTCGCCGACGTTGAACATGACGCTCATGCCCAACCTCGCCGGCCTGCTGACCTATCTCAAGGGCCTGAAGCCGGTCAACAAGGCCGGCTTCGCCTTCGGCTCGTACGGTTGGGCCAAGGGCGGCGCCGCCGACGTGGAAGAGTATCTGCGGTTCATGAAGTTCGAGCTTCTGCGCGAGCCGCTGCAAGTCCAGTTCGTGCCCAAACCCGCCGACTTGGAGCTCTGCCGCGAGGCGGGGCGGCAGCTCGCCAGGCGAGCCCTCGAGCTGGGCGCGGGCACATAGGGGACGTTACATGGCGTTGTCCGGTCAACCCGAAATCCGGCTGAAGGGTGTGCGGCTGAGCCCCGGCTTGGCCGTCGGACGCGTGTGCCTGTTCAACGAAGACCGGCACCGCTCGCTGCCCGTCTACAAGGTGGGGGATGCCGGTGTCGAACGCGAGATGGATCGCGTCAAGCGCGCCATCCGCACCGCCGGCGAGCAGCTCGACGGGCTGCGCCACACGGTCGCCGCCAAGGTTGGGCATGCCGAGGCGGGCATCTTCGTCGCGCAGAAGGCCATTCTCAACGACCCGACGCTGCTGCAGCAGGTGGCGGAGCGGATCCGCGACAAGCGCGACAATGCCGAAACGGCCATCAGCGAGGTGTTGAACGCGTTTGAACGCCGGCTGCAGGCCGTGGAGGACGAGTACATCCGGGAGCGCGCGAGCGACATCGGCGAGGTGCGCCGACGGCTGCTGGATGCGGCCGCCAACCTGCGTGTCACGCTCCAGTGTGACGACCAGGCCTGCGCCAAGGGGCTGGAGCGGGTGGTGGTAGCTGTCGAGCTGACGCCCAGCCTGACGGTGGAGATGGATGTCGGCCACACGCGCGGCTTCGTCACGGAGCGCGGCGGCGTGAACTCGCACGCGGCCATTCTGGCGCGCGGGCTCGGCGTGCCTGCCGTCAGTGGGATCCCGGGCATCCGGGGGCTGGTCGAGTGCAATGCCGAGATCGTGGTCAATGGCACGCTGGGCGAAGTGATTCTCAACCCGACCGCCGCCACCCTGGCCGGGCTCGGCGTACCCGGGCGCGAGGCGGCGGTGGTGAGGCTGCCGGTGAGTCCCGTGGACGGCTTCGTCGTCCAGGCGAACCTGAACCTGGTCAGCGAGATCCCGGAGGCGCTGGCCATGCAGGCCGAAGGGGTGGGGCTGTACCGGACGGAATTCGAGATCATGGCCGCCGGCCGGTTCTTTACCGAGGACGAGCTCTACGAACGGTACGCCGCCGTGGTCAAGGCCATGGACGGCCGTCCCGTCGTGTTCCGGTTGCTGGACATCGGCAGCGACAAGACCCTGCCGTTCATGGGGCTGCCGGAGGAGCAGAACCCCGCGTTGGGCTGGCGCGGAGCACGCCTGCTGCTGGGGCGCCGCGACCTCTTCGGGCCGCAGGCGCGCGCGCTGGCGCGGGCGGCGCAGATGGCCCCGCTGGATGTCATGTACCCGATGGTCGTGGACGGGGAGCAGTTCCGGGCCCTGCGCGCCGCGTTCCAGGAGGAGACCCGCGGGCTGACGGGCTGCCGCATCCGGCACGGCACGATGTTCGAAGTGCCCTCCGCCTGCTGGCAGGCGGATGAGCTGCTGAGCCTGGCCGATTTCGCCAGCGTGGGGACGAACGACCTGATCCAGTACCTGTTTGCTGTGGACCGCGACAACGAGCGCGTGGCCGGGGACTACAACCCGGATCATCCCGTGCTGTGGGAAGTGCTGACCGGCCTGGCCGCCGCCGCGCGGCGCGCCGGGAAGCCGCTTTCCGTGTGCGGCGAGGTGGGGGGCGAACCGCGGTATGCGGCCCGCCTGCTGGCGGCCGGCATCAGCCGCGTGAGCATCAGCGCGCGCCGGATTCCGGACGTGCGCCGCGCCGCCGCCGCGGTGTTGCCGCAACGCGGGGACGATGTGGTTTTGTGACAAAGGTGCGACGGACGCATTAACAGCGAGGAGGCGGGTATGGAAATGAAAGGCAGCCAGACGGAGCAGAATCTCATGACGGCGTTCGCGGGCGAGTCGCAGGCCCGCAATCGCTACACGTACTTCGCGGCCAAGGCGCGGCAGGAAGGGCTCGTGCAGATCGCGGACATCTTCCAGGAGACCGCCGACCAGGAGCGCGAACACGCCAAGCGCTTTTTCAAGTTCATGACGGGCGGCGAGACCGCGATCACGGCGGCCTTCCCGTTTGGCGTCATCGGCGACACGGCCGCGAATCTGCTGGCCTCCGCCATGGGCGAGCACCACGAGTGGAGCGACATGTACCCCGGCTTCGCGGCCGTCGCGCGCAAGGAGGGCTTCGCCGAGGTGGCGGAGGCCTTCAGCGCCATTTCGGTGGCCGAGAAGCAGCATGAGCGGCGCTACCGCGCCCTGGCGCGCAACTTGAAGCGCGACATCGTGTTCAAGCGCGACAAGCCCGTCGTCTGGCGTTGCCGCAACTGCGGCTACCTGCACAAGGGCAAGGCCGCGCCCGACAAGTGCGCGGCTTGCCAGCATGCGCAGGCGCACTTCGAGCTCCTCGGCGAGAACTGGTAGACGGTTTCAGTTTCAAAACAAGCGAACACAAGAGACACGAGACAAGGGAAGGAAACACGGTTATGGCCAGCACGAAGATGGTCAAGGCAATCAACGCACAAATCAACGCCGAGACATACTCGGCGTACCTCTACTTCGCGATGTCGGCGTGGGCCGCCAACGCGGGCCTGCCCGGCACGGCCAAGTGGCTGTTTGTTCAGGGACAGGAGGAACTGACGCACTCGTGGCGCTTTTATCTCTACCTCATCAAGATCGGGCAGCCCGTGGTGCTGGAGGCCATCGCCAAGCCGCCGGCCGTTTTCAAGACGGCTGAGGGCCTGTTCGAGGAGGTCCTGAAGCACGAGAAGAAGGTGACGGCGCTCATCAACGACCTCGTCAACCTGGCGCGCGCGGACAAGGACCACGCCACGGATGTGTTCCTGCAGTGGTTCGTCAACGAGCAGGTCGAGGAGGAAGAGAACGTCAACAACATCCTGTCGCAGCTGCGCCTCGCGGGCGACAAGGGCGGCGGCCTGTTCATGATCGACAAGGAACTGGCGGCGCGCGCGTTCGTCATGCCGCCCGACCTCGCCGCCGCGGCGGTGTGACGGGG
>CAYOBW010000234.1:0-3176 GCA_964402115.1 uncultured Victivallales bacterium | reverse complement strand
GCCATCCTCCTGGCTTGGGGCTTGGCGCTGGCGGTCGGTACGGCCGGTGCCGAAGCCCCCTTCAAAGTCGCGCCTGCCTGGCAAGCCGGCGGCGCGGGTGCGGGGCGGTTGACGGTGACGCTGACGCCCGCGCCCGACCACTACGTCTACGCCGACAAATTCCAGGTTACGGTCGAGCCGCCGGCGGTTCTGGCGCCGGAGACGGTGCCCCCGCCCGTCGCGAAATATGACGAGTTCGCGGAAACCAATGTGCTGACTTATGCGCACGTCACGACCTTTGCCTATCAGGTGACGGGGGCGGCCGCGAACCTGGCCATCGGCGTGGCGTACCAGGGGTGCGGCAACGGCCTCTGCTATCCGCCGGAGCTCGTGCGCTTCCGCCTGCAGGGCGGGGCGTTCGTGCCGGTTGCCGTCACGGCTCCGGCCGCGGCGCCCGCGTCGGCGGCGCCGGTCGAGGGGTGGGCCGCGCAGGCGGAGCACTTCACGCTGGCCGGCCGCGAAAGCGGGTACCTCGATAAGACCGCCTTCCTGGCGTTCCTGGACCGTGCGGCTGCGGGGCAGGGGACCGCGCCGGACGCGCTGCAGACCGCCTGGCGCAAGCGCGGCCTCGGGGCCGTGGTCCTGCTGATCCTGCTGGGCGGCCTGCTGCTGAATCTCACGCCCTGCGTCCTGCCCATGATCCCGGTCAATCTCGCCATCATCGGGGCTGGGGCGCGGGCCGGCTCCCGGTGGCGCGGCTTCCTGCTGGGGGGCACGTACGGGATCGGCATGCTGGTGGTCTACGGTGTGCTGGGCTTGGCCGTGGTGCTCGCCGGGGCCAAGTTCGGGGCCCTGAACGCATCGCCGTGGTTCAATCTCGCCATCGCGCTCGTGTTTGGCGTCATGGGGCTGGGCCTTTTCGATGTCTTCGCCATTGACCTCTCGCGCTTCCAGGGCCAGGGGCCGGCCGGCGCGCGCCGCGGCGGCTTCGCGGCGGCGCTGGTGCTGGGCGGCCTGGCGGCCCTGCTCGCCGGCGCGTGCGTGGCGCCGGTGCTGATCTCCGTGCTGTTGCTCGCGGCGGACCTCTACGCGCGTGGCCAGGCGGCCGGCCTGCTCTTGCCGTTCCTGCTCGGCGCGGGCATGGCTCTGCCCTGGCCGTTCGCGGGCGCCGGGCTGGCCTTCCTGCCCAAGCCCGGCCGCTGGATGAACCGGGTCAAGTACGCGTTCGGCGTGCTGATCCTGCTCATGGCGCTGTGGTACGGCTACCTTGGCATCACGCTGGTGCAGGCCCGTGTCTCGCCGGACTCCGTGACCGCGCACGAGGCGGTCGAGCTCGCCGCCAAGGCGGGCTGGCGCACGTCGCTCGACGAGGGCCTCGCCCTCGCCCGCCGCGAACGCAAGCCTGTGTTCATCGATCTCTGGGCGAGCTGGTGCAAGAACTGCCTGAAAATGGAGAAGGCGACCTTCCAGGATACGGGCGTGCGGGCGCGCCTGGACGGGTACGTGCGAATCAAGTACCGCGCGGAGGATCTCGGCGATCCCGCCGTCAAGGCGGTCATGGACCACTTCGGGGCCGTCGGCCTGCCGACGTACGTGATTCTGCAACCCAAGGAGTGACGCCGCGATGAGCCAGCCGCCCGCCGAGCCCCTGACCATCGTGATCGTTGGCGCCTCCGGCGATCTGGCCCGGCGCAAGATCTACCCGGCGCTGTTCGCCCTCTACTGCCAGGGCTACCTGCCGGCCGGGTTCACGGTCATGGGGTATGCCCGCTCGCCGCTGAACCTCGCCGCCTTCCGGGCGCGGATCGCCGAGCACCTCACCTGCCGCTATGTGCCCGGGGCTGCGTGCGCCGATCGCACGGCCGAGTTTCTCGACCGCTGCTTCTACGTGCATGGGGCGTACGACGCGGCGGACGGCTTCCTCGACCTTTACCAGGAGCTGCAGCGCGTGGAACCCGCCGGGCGCCCCAACCGGCTCTTCTATCTCGCGATCCCGCCCGCCATCTTTCTCGCCGTCGCGCGCTCCCTCGGCGCCGCCGGCCTGGTCTACTGCGGCGAAGCCCGACCGTGGTCGCGGGTCGTCATCGAGAAGCCGTTCGGCCACGACCGGGCGTCGTCCGACGCGCTGACCCGCGAACTGGGGAAGGTCTTCGTGGAGCGCGAGACGTATCGCATCGACCACTACCTCGGCAAGGAGGTTATCCAGAACCTCATGGTGCTGCGCTTCGCCAACCTGGTGTTCGAGCCGCTTTGGAACCGCAACCACATCCAGGGCGTAGCCATCACCTGGAAGGAGAACATCGGCGTCGAGGGGCGCGGTGGCTATTTCGACGATTACGGCATTATTCGCGACGTCATCCAGAACCACCTGCTGCAGATGCTGGCGCTGGTGGCGATGGAGCCGCCCGCGAACCTCGACAGCCACGCCGTGCGCGACGCGAAGGTGGCCGTGCTGCGCGCCATGCCGCCGGTCGGGCTGGAGGACGTCGTGCTGGGGCAGTATGCCGCCGCCACCCGCGGCGGGATCGAGCTGCCCGGCTACACGAACGACCCCACCGTCCCGCGCGACTCGCTGACGCCGACGTTCGCGGCCGCCCGGCTGCGCGTGGACAATCCCCGGTGGCAGGGCGTGCCGTTCCTGGTCAGCGCGGGCAAGGCCACGGACACGCGCTGCACGGAGATCCGCATCCGCTTCCGCCCCGTGGCCGGCGGGCTTTTCGCCGGCTCGGCCGGCGGCCCCGCGCCGAACGAGCTGCTCATCCGCGTGCAGCCCGACGAGGCGCTGCGCCTGGCGGTGACCAGCAAGGTGCCGGGTCTGACCATGGACCTGCAGACGACGAATCTCGACTTGAGCTACAAGGCCGCCTTCAACGAGAAGCTGATCCCTGACGCATACGAGTGCCTGCTGCTGGATGTCATCGAAGGCGAGAAGGGCCTGTTCATCCGCAGCGACGAGCTGGCCGCTGCCTGGGACGTCTTCACGCCGCTGCTGCACCGGATCGAGGCCGACCGGATCCGGCCGGAGGCCTACCCGTTCGGCAGCCGCGGTCCGGCGGGCCTGGCGCGGCTGGCGGAGGAGTGCGGCTGGCCCGCCGCCGGCGCATAGGGAGAGACGGCATGGCGACACTGCGCAAGGCGGAGCAGCCCACGCTGCTGGCGGACGCGGGCGAGCTGCTGCGGGGCGCGCTGCAGGCGCC
>CAYOBW010000233.1:0-11196 GCA_964402115.1 uncultured Victivallales bacterium | reverse complement strand
GGCGTGCGCAGGCCGATGTCGCCATCGGGCAGCGTCTCGAACGTGATCTTCGCCGGGTCGCGTTCGGTCAGGATGTTCTTGCTCGCGAAGAACGCGCCCTCCGACTGCGCGAAGAATCCCGCACCCATCGCGCCGACCTTGTGCTGCACCATGAGCGCGGTGTCTCCGACGATCAGCGGCCGTCCGACGTTCCAGAAGAACCGCAGCTTGCCTCCGTAGACGTTCGTGCGGTCGCAGGCGAACTCGCGGATGGGAACTTCGTGGCGCTGCGCCGACCAGCTCTTGCCGTGGTCATCGCTGAACTTGAAGACATAATGGCCCAGCGAATCCACGCGCTTGTACGCGCCGCCATCCTCGCGCTTCACCTCCAACACGCGGTCGGTGTTGTGATTGTAGAACGCATAGACGCGTCCCGCTGGAACCTTCAGCAGCACCGCATAGCTCGCCTCCGGCCCGTCCGCCGGTTCGATCGGCACGATCCGCTCCCACGTGCGCCCCCGATCCGTGCTGCGCATCGAGACGACGTGCTGGCCGCCCGCGCCCTCCTTGCCGACGCCGGTCGTCATCACGCACAGCCATGCGCCGTCGGCGGTCTTCACGATGAACGGCTGGTCCGCGTAGCCCTCGCTGGGGATGATGCGGCCGTTCGAAATGTGGCGCGGGTCGGGGACGGATTCGACCGCGGTCGATCGTAACGCGCCGACGAGTGCGAGGGCCAACAGCAGCTTGCAGAACGGTTTCATTATCCGCACTCCACGATGGTCGAAAGGATAGACGGGTCTGCGGTGGGCGTCGAGGCGGATGTCGCATCCGCGATTCGATGGCTTGGGGCGTCTGGCTCGTAGCCCCTGAGTGCTCAAGGCGCGTCCTGGATGCAGAACAGTGTCCCGATGGCGCGTTCGAGCGCGATGCGGTCGTGGCGGTTGAAGGCCTTATAGCCGAGTATGGCGTCGTAGTGCGGCACGGCGTCCGGGGGCGGGTTGGTCGCGTGTTGCGCAGCCGTGGAATCGAAATAGACGGCGACCTCGGCGCACCAACAGTGGCCCCAGTCCCGCTCCTCGCGGGCAATCAGGACCGGGAGTCCCCGCATGAGCCCATTCGTGCCTTCCCCCCGGCACGGCGGACCCAGTCTGAAACGGAGGGACGAGTTGGCGTCGTTCCGCACTTCCCAGGCCAGGCTGTTGGTGGGTGTTTGCAGCCGGTTCCAGGGGGCGAAGCCTTCCGGCAGCCGCAGTCCGAACGGCGTGCCCGCGAAGCGGTAAAGCCGCTCCGCTTCGCGCCAGGGCGTCAACCCCTGCCGCACCGCGGCATTCGTGGCGCCGTGCGCGCGCAGGTACGGGATCGCACCGGGGTTCCAGATGTGGGCGCAGTCGAGTGGCGTCAGGCCGCTGCGCGATACGCGATTAATGGGGGCGCCGGCGCGGAGCAGGCGCTCCAGGACGGCGGCGGGGACATCCTGCGTCATCGCGGCCAGATGCATGAATCCGCCCATGTGCATCAAGGAACCCAGGGTGTTGGTGGCGCTCGCGTCGGCGCCGTGCTCCAGCAAAAGGTCGAGAACGGCCGGGCTGCCTGCCTGCACGGCGGCCAGCAGCAGACTGGCGCCGCGGTCGCCGCCATACGCCACGCCACCCCGCCGCGCCAGCAGCGCGGCGACGGTGCGCGCACATCCGTGCCGGGCCGCCGCTTCGAGCAGCGGGCTGTGAATGCCCCGGCAGCTCGGGCAGCCGAACAGCGCGTCGTCCAGCGCATAGCCGTGCGGGATGAACCGCAGCACGCGTCCCGGCGTCCATTCCGGATCGAAGCCGGGCCAACGTGCACAGCGCTCCAGCGTCCGCAAGGCCGCGCTGTCGTCGCGCTCGACGACAGCGTGAAGCGCCGTGCGGTAGAGCGTCCAGCGATACATCTGCGCGCCGGCCGGCACGGTCACGCCGCCGCAGAGCAGGATGCTGCAGGCCAGACCCGCAACGGCCCGCGCACGGCCCGGCGTCACCGGGGCGCGCAAGGCGACGGGTTTGCGCCGGGAGCGCCAAGCCAGCAGGGCGAGCGTGCCGAGCCCGGCCCACCACGCGAGGTAGACGGGCGTACGGGTGGTGAACCACGGCCCGGTAAAACCGTCACCGAGCCGCAAGGGCACTTCACCCACCAGCACCCACGCCAGCCAGGCGCCGGGCAGCAGGCTCACCGCCGCCACCGTCAGCTTGCGCACGGGCGCCACGGTGTGAGCCGTCCACACCCACAGGCAGCCGCACAGCAGGCTGCCCGTGCAAGGCACCCAGAAGTCGGCGTTGTGCCAGAAGCAGTGCACGCTCTGCAGCCACTGGTGCTTGACAAGCGCCAGCGCGCAGGGGAGCAATACCACCACGAGCAACAGGGCGGTCGGCAGAAAGAACCAGCGCGCCCAGCGCCCACATGCGTTCACGGTCCCGCCTTCCGGCCACGCTTCTTCATCCGTTGCCTTTCACGGCGCAGCCCCCACGACAGCGCACCGTGCCGATGAGCGTACCAACCCGGCTCTGGCTCTCGCAAGTCGTTCCTGCCGAGACCTCTTTCGTGCCGAGTAGTGCCGAGTAGGGCCAGGTGATTCGTGGCGAGTTGCATGGCGTTATCAGGCAGCACTGGGAGCGGGGGCGTCCCGCCCCCGTAACGAGCAGACCGGGGGCGGGACGCCCCCGCTCCCAGTTACCGGGTCGAGTGTGCCCGGATGAGATCTTTGCCGCTGTCGCTATCGTTGAGCAATAGCGTCCAGATCGTCTGGTGCTCCTCCTCCTTTCTGGATTGCATCCGGACGCGAACTCATGCATACCCGCACGATGTACGGGGGTGGGTTTGGCGCGCCTGGCTTTTGGCGGCGCGAGGAGGGGAACATGCATGGTCGGGCGCACGGATTACTGGTAGCGTGGCTTGTATGGGCGGGCTGTGTCGGGGCGCTGGCCGGGGCGGAGGCGATCCCGTTCCCGGCAGCACTCGACGCCGCCGCGGTGGACGAGGCCACGCTGGCCGACATCAACCGCCACGGGCTGGTGCTGGGCAACGGCGACCTGTCCGGGTTGCTGTGGGAGCAGCAGGGGGCGCTGTGCATCCGCGTGACCAAGAACGATGTGTGGGATGCGCGCGTGGACACGTCGCAGGACGGTCCGCTGCTGAAGGTGGATGTGCCCAACAACAAGTGGTCGGGCGGCAGCTATCCGCCGAGTTGGAAGAAGCCCTATCCGCAGCCGCGCTGTGCGGCCATCATCCGGATCGGCGCGGCCACGGGCGAGGCCGGGGCCTGGCAGTGCATCCGGTCGGGCGGCCAGGTGAACGAATGGCTGCAAAAGGACGAGGCCGGTGTCATGGCCATCGCCGGCGCCGCGGGGGCGTCGGCCGGGTACCGGTGGAGTCTCGACCCGGCGCTGGGCGGGGCCTGCACGGCGCTGACGTTCCGCATAGTCGGCACGCCAGGGGCGCGGTACTACGTGAACGTGCTGGCCCGCACGGGGAATCACCCGGTTGCGAGCGGCTGGCGGGATACGCCGCGGGCGGAGGCCTCCGTCGCCTTCCCCTTCGCGGCGGGGACGCCTGTTTCGGCGGTCGAGTTCTACGTGATGACGACGGACGGCAAGCGCGTGGAGAACCGCGTGCGCGACATCCGGCTGGTGGGTGGGCCGGCGCCGCTGGCCGTCACCGCGGGCATGCCGGACCGCGGGCCCAACTTCGCCCGGCTGGATCTGCGGCGGGCCGTGGCGACGGCGCCGGGCGCCTCCGTGCGGTCGCTGGCCGACCGGAATGCGTTCCTGATCCAGACCGACCGGGAGGTTTCGCTGGAGGAAATCAAGGCGGCGGAGCTGCCCGCCGCGGAGCAGGGCGAAACCGACGGCGTGAAGTGGCTGCACATGACGCTGCCTGGCGACCCGGACTACGCCGGCATGGAGTACGCGCTGGCCGCGGCTTCCGTCGGCACGCAGAAGGTGGTTGCCGTGGTGACCTCGCGGGACACGCGGAAGAACGTGCGGGACGAGGCCATGCGCATAGCCCGCGAGACGGCGGCCGCCGCGGCCGCGCAGTTGATCGCGCGCCACGAGGCGGAGTGGGCGCGCTACTGGTCGGCCAGCGGGGTCGTGCTGGACGACCCCGACTTCCAGCCCTGGTGGTATCGCATGTCCTACTTCCTCCGCTGCTTCGCGAAGCCCGGCTCGGTGCCGGCCGGCCTTTGGGGCGTCCTGCCCAACGATGTCCCCGGCTGGCACGGCGACTATCACCACAACTACAACGCCTGGCAGCCGTACTGGACGCCGTTCATCCTGAACCATCCCGAGCAGGCGGAGCCGTGGGTGGATTACATGAACGCCATGCTGCCGCGCATGCAGTGGCTGGCGAAGAACACGTACGACTGCGAAGGCGCCTGCATCGGCATCTCCTCCTTCGCGTTCGAGCCGGACCCGGCCGGCTGCAAGAGCGTCAACAAGCGGCAGGTTGCGATTCCGCCTTACGGCTACACGCTCGGCATGGCCGGCATGTCGGCGCAGATCCTGTGGTACGATCACCTGTACCGGCCCGACCGGGCGCGCCTGGCGACGACGCTCTACCCCGTCATTCGCGAGGTCGCCCTGTTCTACTGCTCTTTCGCGGAGAAGTGTCCGCGCACCGCCGACGGCAGGGCGAAGTTCGGCCCGAGCTATAGCCCCGAGCACGGCGGTTTCGGCGTGGACAACGTGCCCTTCGACCTCGCCTACGCCCGCCACGCGCTGCGGGCCGCGATCCGCGCCGCGCGCGAGCTGGGGCGCGACGCTCCGCTGGCGGCGCGGTTCGAGCAGGCCCTCGCGCTCCTGCCCGACTATCCCACCGCGCCCGACGGCGCGGGCCGGCCGATCGTCGTTGACTGGACCGGCTGCAAGTTCCGCCAGATCGGCGTGCACAACATCATCGTGCCGGTCATCCCGGTGTTCCCGGGCGACCAGGTGACGTGGTTCTCGCCCGAGCCGGTGAAGGAGCTCTTCCTCAACACGATCCGCCAGACGAAGCACCGCGGCTGTAACTCGACCGTCATGTTCGGCGTGGCCAAGGCGCGCTTCTCCATGCTGGACGCGCTGGAGGACGCGCGCCGCTACTACAAGCCGGAAGTCCAGCCCAACGGCATGTTCCACTGGCCCTCGCACGGCTTCTACCTGAGCGAAAGCGTCGGGCTGGCGGCGATGGTCTCGGAGTTCCTGCTGCAGAGCGTGGATGACCCTTCGACGAGCTCAGGGCCGGGCACGGTGCGCGTCTTCCCCTGCTGGCCGAAGGAGCGGGACGCGCAGTTCGCGAACCTGCGCGCCCAGGGCGGCTTCCTCGTCAGCGCGGAGCAGAAGGGCGGACGCGTCGTGCGGGTGGGTGTCACGTCCACCGTCGGCGGCAGGCTGCGGCTGGTCGACCCCTGGAGCGGCAAGGTCGTCGAACGCGACACCCGCGCGGGAGAAGCGCTGGCATTCGCGCCATGAACGCGGGAAGGACCGAACCGCTGTGAACCCCCTCCACACCCTCGTAACCGTTCTGACGGCGCTGGCGCTGAGCGCGTCCGCCGCGGCCCCGCAGCCCGGGCCGTCGGGCAAGCCCAACATCCTCGTCATCCTGGCCGACGATCTCGGCTATGCGGACGTGGGCTGTCAGGGCTGCCGGGATGTCCCGACACCCAACATCGATCTGCTGGCGAAGAACGGGGTGCGCTGCACCGCCGGCTACGTGACCGCACCGCTGTGCAGTCCATCGCGCGCGGGGTTGTTGAGCGGGCGCAGCGGGACGCGGTTCGGCTTCGAATTCAATGTCGGCGGATCTGCCCAGGGCGGCAGGAACGTTGCCGGGCTGCCGGTCACGGAAGCGATCTTCCCCGAACGCATCCAGGCCGCCGGCTACAAGACAGGCATCTTCGGGAAATGGCACGTGGGTTTTCTGCCGGCACTCGCCCCGGCCCGGCGCGGGTTCGATGAATGGGAGTGTTTCTTCGGCGCCTGCCGCTCGTACTTCCCCGGCGGGGGCGACGAAGTCGTTCACGACGGACGGAAGGTGCCGGTCTACGACTACACGACCTACCTGTTCGCGCGCGACGCGGCGGCGTTCATCGGCAGGCATCGCGATGAACCGTGGTTCGTCTACCTGCCGTTCAACGCCGTCCACGGGCCGATGGGTGCGCCGGAAGCGCTCATGCAACGCTTCCCGGAGCTTTCAGGCAAGCGCCGTATCTTTGCCGGCATGTTGACGGCTATGGACGAGGGCGTCGGCACGGTCATGGCCAAGCTGCGCGAGTGCGGGCTGGAGGAGAAGACGCTGATCTTCTTCACCAGCGACAACGGCGGGCCGACCAGCGACAACACGTCGCGCAACGACCCGCTCAGCGGCTTCAAAGGCCAGTTGCTCGAAGGCGGCATCCGCGAGCCGTTCATCGTCCAGTGGAAAGGCCACCTCCCGTCCGGGCTCGTGTACGACCAACCGGTCAGCACCCTCGACATCCAGCCCACGGCCCTGGCCGCCATTGGCGCCCCCGGGGACGCGAAGCTGGAGGGGGTGAGTCTGTTGCCGTACCTGACCGGCGAGAAGACCGGCGCGCCTCACGCGCTGCTGGGCTGGCGCTTCGGCGCACAGCGCGCCGTGCGGCAGGGCGACTGGAAGATCGTCGATATGGGTGGCGGCTTCAAGCTGTTCAACCTCGCGCAGGACATCGGCGAGAAGAACGATCTCTCCAGCCGGGAGCCGGACCGGTTCAAGGCGCTTCAAGCCGCATACGCGGAGTGGAACAGTCGCAACGTTCCCGCGAAGTGGCTGATGCACGGCGTTCTCACCAAGTACGGCAAGAACGAACGCACCCGGGGGCCGGCCCCCGACAGCGGGTCGGAAGAGGGGGCGCCATGAAGGCCCGTGGTGCGTTGACGCGGGTGGCGACGCTTCTGCCTCCAGTGACCGGCGCCCTCGCGGCGCCGACGGAATCTGCTCCCCAGACTGTGCCGCTGCGCTTAATCCTGTGGTAAGGAGACTCAACATGAACCCGTCTATATCCGTTGTGTTGGCTGTTGTGACTGCGGCGGTTGCCGCGGTATCCCTGGCGGATCCCGGAACCGCCGCCGCCATCCAGAAGTGGCAGCAACTCAAGTACGGCATGTTCATCCACTTCGGCATGAGCACCTTCACCGGGCGGGAGATCGACGCCGGCGACCGGCCGTCCGCGACCTACGCGCCGACCCGGCTCGACGTGGATCAGTGGATCCGCGTCGCGCGCGATGCCGGCATGCGCTACGCCGTGCTCACCTCCAAGCACGTGGCCGGGCACTGCCTGTGGGACAGCAAGGTCGCGTTTCGCGGCAAGGAGTTCGACTACGACGTCGCGACTGGCGGCCACACGACGGATGTCGTGCGCGCGTTCGTGGATGCCTGCGGGCGGTACGGGTTGCTGCCCGGCCTGTACTGGTGCCTGCTCGACTACCACAACAACTCCGTGCCGCCGGGGCCCCAGTGGACCAAGGGCGACCTGCCGGATGACTTCTTCCAACTGGCCAGGGACCAGTTTGCCGAGCTGATCCAGCGCTACCCGGAAGTGGCCTACTACTGGATAGACATCCCGCGCGCGGCGAGTCTGGCGGAGCGGCAGGCGCTCTACGACCACATCAAACGCCTGCGGCCGGGGACGGTGGTCCTGTTCAATCACGGCACGGCGCAGCCGGGCGGCTCCCTCGGGATCGCGCAGTGCCAGGCGGCCTGGCCGACCGATGTCCTGAACACCGAGCGCCATCCCGCACGGCCGGGCGCTTTCACGCCCGCGCAGACGTGGCAGGGCCAGTCGTATTACATCGGGTACGAGCACTGCGATTGCATCGCGAAGAACTGGTTCTGGGTCGCGAACGACCCGCCGCGCGACACGCGCCTCCTGTACCGCCTCTACCGCGACACCGTCGCCGCTGGCGGCAACCTGCTGCTCGATGTCCCGCCGGACCGCTCCGGTCGGATCCCCCCGGAGCATGTGGCGGCCCTGATGAAGGTCAAGCAGTTCATAGACAACCCGCCGCCGCCCCCGCTCACCGCGGGCAAGCCGGCAAAGGCCTCGAACGTCTACAAGGGGCAGGCGCAGTATGGAGCCGCCGCTGCGGCCGACGATTCGCTCGCCACCCGCTGGGCCACGGATGACGGCGTGACCAACGCGTGGCTGGAGGTGGACCTGGGCGAGCCCCGGACCTTCAGCCGGGCCGAGATCGCGGCGGCCTACCCGGAATTGGACCGGCTCCGCGCCTTCCGTATCGAGTACCGCGCGGGCGACGAGTGGAAGACCGCTTATGCCGGCGGACGCATTGGCGCCGCGACGTCGGCGACCTTCGCGCCCGTGACCGCCCGCCTGGTCCGGCTGCACATCACCGAAGCCACCGAGGGTCCGACCATCTGGGAGTTCCAGCTGTTCGAGAAAGCTGCGCCATGAGCCGGGCGCGCGCCATACCCGTTGCCGCGCGAATGGCCGTCGCCGCTGCGCTCCTGCCCGCATGCTGCGCGCCAGCGGCTGCCGCGGCGGAGCCATTTGCCGAGCTGCCCCGCTACAACATCGTCTGGGACTCGCCCAGCACGAATGCGACCGGCTCCATGCCGCTGGGCGGCGGCAGCCTCGGGCTCAATGTCTGGGTCGAGGGCGGCGACGTGCTGTTCTACATCGGGCATCCCGACAGCCGCACCGAGGACGAGAAACTGGTCAAGCTGGGACGCGTGCGGCTGACGCTGACCCCGTCACCGTTCAAGCAGCGGTTCCGCCAGGAGCTGGACCTGGCCGAGAGTCTCATCCGCATCTCCGGCGACGGTGTGACGCTGAGGCTCTGGGTCGATGCGTTTCAGCCCGTCGTGCACGGCGAGCTGGAGTCCGCCGCCCCCGTGAGCGCGACCGTGGCGTACGAGTCGTGGCTGTTCACGGCGCAGCCGGTGCGCGGCGGGCTGGAGTGGCAGCACCGCAACGACCCGGCGAAGGACCGTCGCGCGCAGGTTATCCGGGAGCAGGGCGCGGGGGCGTTCTCCAACCAGGTGCCCGACCTACTGAACAACCTGACCCTGGGCGGACGTCTCGTCGCGGACGGGCTGGTGGACGCCGGCACGGGCGCAGGCACGTACATGGGAACGCCGTTCAAGGCGTGGCGCGTGCAGACCGCCGCGCCGGTGCGCAAGCTCGACCTGCGCGTGCTGCTGCGCGTGGCGCAGGATGCGTCGGTGGAGGCCTGGCGCGGCGAGCTGGACAAGTTGCAGCGCCTCCCGGTCGACCGTCAGCCGACCGTCGCCTGGTGGCGCGCGTTCTGGGCGCGCAGCCATATCGCCATCAACCCCGGCGCGGGTCCCGGCGATACCGGCTGGCAGGTCGGGCGCAACTATCAGCTCTTCCGTTACCTGCTGGCCTGCAACCGCACCGGCCGCGCCCCCACGCTCTTCAACGGCGGCATCTTCACGTTCGACAATCCGCTGGCCAACTCCCGCGCTTTCGGCGCGGCGGGGCCCAACCCGGACGAGCGCGCCTGGTGGGGCTGCCACTTCATGGCGCAGAACCAGCGGCTCGTGTACTGGCCGATGCTGAAGGCCGGCGATTTCGACCTGCTGAAGGTCGGCCTGGATTTCTACCGTGACCGCGCCGCGCTGCAGGAGGCGCGCGCCCGGCACTACTTTGGCGTTGGCGGCACGCCGTTCCCGGAGTCCCTCAGCCTCTTCGGCCTGATGGCGGCCTGCCCCTCGGCGAACGGCCACCACGGGGCCGAGCACCTGACGTACCACTACACGAGCGCGCTGGAGTTCGCGTTCATGATGCTGGAGCAGGTGCGCTTCAACGGCGACGAGCTTGAGCGGTCGCTGCCCGCCATGCTGGGCGTGCTGCGGTTCTACGACGAGTTCTACCAGAAAGAGTGCCGGGCGCGCACCGGCCAGCCCCTCGATGCGCAGGGCCGGCTGGTCATCGAGCCGGGGAACTCCTGCGAGATGGGCGTGGGCTGCAGGAACCACGCCGATGCCGTCGCCGGGCTGCGCGCGCTGGCCGACGGCTTGCTGCAGTTGCCGGCCGGCGCGCTGCCCGCCGCCGACCGCGCGTGGCTGACGGCCTTCGCGCGACGGATTCCCCCCGTCCCGACGGCCGAGAAGAACGGGCGCCGCTACATCGCCCTGGCGGAGTCGTGGCGGAAGATCGCGAACCCGAACGAGTTCCCACAGCTTTACACGCTTTTCCCCTTTCACCTGTACGGCGTCGGGCTGCCCGATCTCGAACTTGCGCGCGACACGTGGCGCGTGGGCGCCTTCGATCCGAAGACCCAGAAGGAGGCCCTCTGCTGGAAGTACGGCGGCATCGCGGTCGCCGAGCTCGGCTTGGCCCACGAGGCGAAAAGCTATGCGCTGCGGAAGTTCCTCTATCCGCGGGCCGAGAACGGCGCCACGTCCCACTACGGCAACTGCGCGCCGTTCACCGCCCGCTTCCCGGCCTTCTGGGTGACGTATCCCTTCGACGCGTTTCCCGACATGGATCACGGCGGCTGCGCCATGATTGGCCTGCAGGAGATGCTGCTGCAGACGCCGGGCGACCAGCTCCTGGTCCTGCCCGCCTGGCCGCGGGAGTGGGACGTGGATTTCAAGCTCCACGCGCCGCGCAGCACCACCGTCGCGTGCGTTGTGCGGGGCGGGAAGGTCGTCAAGCTCGACGTGACGCCGGAAGCGCGCCGCAAGGACGTGCAGGTCATCGGCCCGCTTGCGCCGCCGCCCGTACCCGTGTCGCAGGGCAAGGTGGCTGCCGCGTTCAGCACCTACGTGCGAAGCCCCGGCTACGAGGCTGACAAGGCTTTCGATGGCGATCCCGACACGCGGTGGAGTGCCGATGCGGGCACGCACGAGGGCTGGTTGGAGGTGGACCTGGGGAAGGATTGCCTCATCGATCGGGCCATGCTTGACGAGACCACGTACCCGAACGTGGCGGAATTCGCGCTCGAACGCAGGGATGGCGAGGAGTGGAAGGCGTTTGCCAGCGGGACGACGATCGGCTCCGACAACGCCGTGACCTTTGCCCCGGTTCGGGCCCGCCGCATCCGGCTGCACATCCTGAAGATCAAGGACAACCCCGATCCCAACTTCGTTGCTACGATCAACGAGTTCCAGCTGTTCGAGAAGGAGGCGCGATGAACCGGCTGCAGGCCTATCCGGTCGCGGGGGCTGTCGCCTTGCTGCTGTTCCAGTGCCCGCGGGACGCGCGCG
>CAYOBW010000232.1:7431-11230 GCA_964402115.1 uncultured Victivallales bacterium | reverse complement strand
CCCCCCGCGGCCCACGCGTGGAACAGTGCCAGGTTCAGGATCGGCAACGAGCCGAGCAGGAGCAGGAGCGGAATGCAGATCCTGGCGAGTCTTCTCATCGGCGCCCCCGGTTCCTTTCCTCTAGCCGGCGAGTCTAGCCCCGGCCCAACAGGCCCGCAAGGCGTTTCACCACCGCGTCACCGCCGTTCGCCGCGGGGCCACGCCGGGCCCTGGATGTCCCCTCGCGCGTTGTCGTGGACGGCGTTGCCGGAGATGCGGTTCTCGGCCCCGGATTCGATCATGATGCCATAGCCGCCGTTGTGGGCGATCGTGTTGGCTTCGGCGGGGTCGCCGCCGATCGTGTTCCCTGCGGGACCGAAGGCGATGCGGACGCCGTCGGCGCCGTTGCCCAGCGGGCGCCGGCCGGTGAGGTCCACGCCGATGCGGTTGCGCACGATCCGGTTCCGGTCGGTGTACGAGGCGAAGAGCGTGATGCCGGCGACGAGGTTGCCGGAGATGAGATTGCCGTCCACGACGTTCTCCACCGTTCCGCCGTCGATATGCACGCCCGTCTCGTTGGGAAGGGCGCAGGCGCCGGAGGCGTCGGTCCCGATGCGGTTGCCGAGGATGCGATTGGCGCGGGTGCCGTTGTTGTAGCAGTAGGCCCCGAAGGCCGTGTTGCCCGAGATCAGGTTCCACTCGCCGGCGCCGAAGCCGCCGAGCGTGTTGCCGCTGGCGCGGTCGTCGAAGAGCACGCCGTAGGTGTTCGGCACGGCGCGCGTTCCCGTCAGGTCGGCGCCGATGTAGTTGCCGAGGACCAGGTTGTTGCTGACGCCCCAGCCGAAGAGATCGACCCCATACGCGACGTTGCCCGAAATGATGTTCCGTTCGCCGGGCTGCGCGCCGCCGATGCGGTTCGCCCGCGCGCGGCCTTCGACGCAGATACCGTCGTAGTTGGGCACGGCCCGCGCGGCGGCGCGGTCGACGCCGATGCGGTTGCCGAGGACGACGTTGTCGTGCGCGTCACTGAACTTCACGCCGATGTGTTCGTTGCCGGAGATCAGGTTGCCGTCCGCGGCGCTCGCGCCGCCGACCACGTTGCTGTGCGCGCCGCTGATGAACTCCACCCCGTTGTAGTTGCCGAACGGGGCGGCTCCGCCGGCGTCGATGCCGAGGTAGTTGCCGACGATGCGGTTGGCATGGGCGCCGGGACCATAGACCTGGATCCCGTAGAGGAACTGGCCGATGACGAAGCCCCGGATGGTGCAGTGCGCCGTGTCGAGCAGGCAGAAGGCGTGCTCCACGCTGTGGCGGTTGCCGCAGAGGACAACTTCGGGCCCGCGCGGGTTGGTGTCGCCCTGGCTGACCGCCTGGCTGGCGCCGTCGATGACGACGTGCGAGGCTGTAAGCGGCGGCGGTGTGTCGAGAAACGTGATCGTCCAGGTCCCCGCACCGGCGGCGAAGCCGGGGTCTGTCCGCGGGATGCTGAAAACGATGGTGGCGGGGCCGCCCCGCTGGTTGACGGTAACCAGGGCCTCGCGCAGCGAGCCGGGGCCGGCATCGCGGGTTGTCGTGACGGTGAAAGTGGCCGGGGTCGCGGCCAGGCAGGCCCACGGCAGCAGCAGGAGGGCGCAGGCTGAGCACAGGTTGCTCATGGCGCGGCCCCCCTGCCGGGGTTGTCGGCGACGACGTTCCCGGCCCCGGCCCGGTCCTGCACGACGAGCGCGGGCGAACCCCCGATGACGTTGTGGGCCACGGTATTCGAGGCGGCTTGTTCGCAGAGGACGACCGCCACGTCCGTGTTGCCCGTGATGACGTTGTCTTCCACCCGGTTGCGCCGCGGGTAGGTCGAGACGATGACGCCCCGCCGGTTGGGGAGCGGCGTCGTGCCGCGGGCGTCCGCGCCGATGACATTGCCCTCGACGACGTTCTCCTCCGTCAGGCGGTTGGTGATCATGATGCCGGCCTGCCGGTTACCCGAGATGATGTTCCGGTCGGCGCGGTCCGTGCCGCCGACGCGGTTGCGCGAGGCGCCGGTGCCGATCACCACGCCGATATCGTTCGGCACCGCGGCGCTGCCGTCCGCGTCGGTGCCGATGCGGTTGCCCCGGAGCGTGTTGTACTCGGTGCCGCGCGTCACGAAGAACAGGCCGTAGCTCAGGTTGCCGGAGATGACGTTGTCCGCGATGTCGTTGTGGTGCGAGGCGCAATCCACGCAAATGCCGGTGGCGTTGGGCAGGGGGCTGCGCCCGCTCGCGTCGGTGCCGATGTAGTTGCCGACGGTGGCGTTGCGGGCGCAGTGGCCGTAGTAGACGACGCCATAGACCTTGTGGCCGGAGATGACATTGCGTTCGCCCGGCGCGAGTCCCCCCAGGACGTTGTCTTTGGCGACGGTGTTGAACTCCACGCCGTTGCCTTGGACGACCTCGCCCTCCCGAACGACGCGGCGCCCCGCTGCGTCGGTGCCGATGCGGTTGCCGAGAATGCGGTTGCCGTCCGCCGCCTCGATGTACAGGCCGATCTCGATGTTCCCGGAGATGGTATTGCCCTCGTCGCGGCCGGCGCCGCCGACGCTGTTGCGGTTGGCAAGGCTCTTGACGACGACGCCGATGTTGTTGAAAACGGGCCGCGCGCCGGCGCGATCCGTGCCGATGCGGTTGCCGAGAATGGCGTTGCGCTCGGTTCCCTTGCCGGCGAGCAGAATCCCGATGTCAGCGTTGCCGGACACCACGTTGCCGCTGTCCGGTTCGCCGATGACGTTTCCGGCCGCGCGGGCGATCATGATGCCGATGGCGTTGGGTACGCGCCGGCTGCCGGTGGGATCGCACCCGATGCAATTGCCCAGGATCCGGTTTCGCGTCGAGTCGCTTCCCCCGATGTAGATGCCGATGCGGGTGTTGCCGGAGACGACGTTGCGGACCAGCGCGTTGCCGTGCGCACCCTCGACCACGATGATGCCGGTCTCGTTGGGCTGCGGCACGTCGCCTGCCGGCGACAGGCCGATGTAGTTCCCTTCGACGGTGTTCCCGCTTGCGCCGGGCCCGTAAAGCACGATGCCGTACTTGAAGCCGCCCACGGCGAAGCCGCGGATCGTGTTGTCGGCGGACGCGATGGTGATGGCTTGCTCCAGGCCCGGTCGCGCGGCTGCCAGGGCGAGGCGCGGGCGGCCCGCGTCGGCGCCGCGCGCGACTGGTTGCGTGGCCGCATCCAGCATCACGCGACTGCGTGTCAGGGGCGGCAACGGCGTAGCGAGGCGCACGGTCCACGTGCCCGTCCGAACGTCAAACCCCGCATCGGCGGGTGGAATCGCGAACACGACGCGCACCGGGCCGCTGGCCGCGTTGGCTTGCCGGAGCGCGGCGTCCAGGGATCCCGCACCCCCGGCCCGCGTTGTGGACACGACAAGGTCGAGAGTGGGGGCGGTCTCCGTTGCACCTGCCGCCGCGCCCCCGAGCGCGAGGACGAGCGCCAGGGCCGGCCCGCGCGCGGAACGTCGATGTGTCTGTCGTCCAGCCATGGTCATGAGCGTGCCGGAATCCCGGGTGCAACGCGAGCGCAGTCCGCCCCGCGATGGAAGTCGTCTCACCCTGCCATACGTGGCGGCCGGCCCGCTGGTTACAGGTCGGATCCCGGCGACCGGCCGCCGCGAGCGGCAGTCACGCCTCAGCAACGCAAGGGGGGAGGGCGCTAACGGCGGGGACGGCCGGCTTCCTGCCGGGGCTTCTGGTCACCCTGCTGTGCAAGGCCGTGGGCGGTTGAACCGACGCGGGGTGGAAGGTCTGCCGGACTACCGTTTGCCGCCCCCGCGGCCTCCGCCGCC
>CAYOBW010000232.1:3557-7331 GCA_964402115.1 uncultured Victivallales bacterium | reverse complement strand
TCCATGCCCCCCTTGAAGAACCCCGAGCCGGCTTCGCCGCCGAGCCTGATCGGACCGGAGGAGGTCCCCACGCTCTTCACGTACGTCTGCGCGCGTTCGCGCCCGTTGATGTAGACATAGGCTTTCTTCTCTGCCGCGGCGTACACGACCGCCACGTGCTGCCACACGTCCGCATGGAGTCTGACGCCCGTCTTCCAGCCGCCGTTGACGGCGCCCCAGACGAGCCCCTCCGCGTCTCCGCCCGTCTGGTAGCCGAGGTAGTTGTCGCCCCCGCGCGGGGTGCGCTTCTCGGTGGTGCGGCCGTAGAGGCAGGCATCCTCCAGCTTGACGGCGGGCTGGACGAAGCAGGCGAACGTCCAGTTGTCGTCGGCCGTGAAATCCCAGTCCTTGCTATCGGGTATCGTGATGGCGTCCGTGCGCCCGTCGAACGTGACCCCCCCCTCGACGCCGCTCTTTGCGGTCCACTTCACCCCGCTGAGGCGCCCGGCGTGCTTGTGGCCGCTGGCGTCGGTGACGGTCAGCCGCTCGTCCGTGTCGAAGGGGTAATAGAGCGCTACGCCCTCGCGCAAAGCCTCGGGAATGCGCTTCAGGCGGGCCACATCCGGGCGCGCTTCGCCCTCCGGCTTCGCGGCCTGGGTGTCGGCTGGTCCGGCTTCGGCTGGCGCCGCCTTGGGCTGTCTGCTCTCCGCGTCCGAAAGGGCGAACTGGGCTGCGGTGACGGCGGCGTCCGACTTCACCCGCTGAATCTCCTCGCGCACGCTCAGGGCGTCTTCCAGGCTGCCCTTGGTGGTGAGGGTGGCCTGCAGCTTCTCCAACGCCTTGATGTACTGGCCGGTCAGCGTGACGATCTTCCGGGCCGCGTCTGTCTCCACCCGCCCCGCCGCCGCCCGGGCGACGGCTTGCAGGCTCCTCACGGTTGCCAGGGTGTCGGCGGGTGAGCTATCCGGGATGCTCCCCTCCTGTTTGAACCGATCCAGTTCCTTCCTGACAGCCAGCACGCCATCGAGATCGCCGGCCTGCTGCAACTGCTTCAGTACCTCTTCCAGCTTGGCCGTGTACCTGTCAGGCCATGCCTGCCTGGCCTGCGCGGCTTCATTCTGCGCGTCGGCCAGACTCTGCGCGTACGTGGTCTGCAGCTGTGGCAGACTGGTCTCGGCCAGCGCCGCTGTCGGAACGTACAGCAAGCCGGCAAGCAGCAGACGGGGCCAAAACTGTCTCATGATCTTCTCCCGGAACCAGATGTACCTGCCTTGCGGTTTGGCGTCGCCGCCGCTTCCGGGGCAGCCAAGGCACGCGGATACCCCTTACCATAACGTGGATAGCGGCTGACATATTGTGTCGGAATCCGCCTGACGTCGCTATAGACAATGTGACGGCACGGGACGTATTCTCTGCGGCTGTCTTTGGGCAGGGGGCTCCCATGAACGTGCTGAAAGCGATTCTGGCTCACGAGGTCTTCCCCGCGCTGGGCTGTTCGATGAAGGCGATCGCCGGCGTGGATGCCGCCATCCGCGCCGGCCTGATGGCGCTGCAAGGCTATGGCCTGCCGGCCGGCGAGGGCGTCGTGGGGCAGACCGCGGAGGAGTCTATCCGCAACCTCGCCCGGGTCACGCTCGAGGGCCTGTTTTCCGTGGATCCGACGGTGTTGGAGATCATCCAGGAACGCGCCACGCGCAGCGGGTTGGGGTGAGGCGCGCAACCCAAGGGAGTGCCCATAACGATGCCAGCTGTTCCGGGAGAGGCTCTCACGCGTTTGCATGCGACGTTCCGCCGCCCGCTGGTCATTGCCGGTCCCTGCAGCGCCGAGACGGAGGAGCAGACGCTGCAAACTGCCCGGGCGCTGTCCGCGCTCGGGATCAAGGTGTTTCGGGCGGGGATCTGGAAGCCGCGCACCCGGCCCGGTGCGTTCGAGGGGGTGGGTGCGCCCGGGCTGCAGTGGCTCCGCCGCGTGCGCCAGGAAACCGGCATGCTGACCGCCACCGAAGTCGCCAATGCCGGCCACGTGCGCGAGGCGCTCGCCGCCGGCGTGGACCTGCTCTGGATCGGGGCGCGGACCACGGTCAACCCTTTCGCCGTGCAGGAGATCGCGGACGCTCTCGCCGGCGCGGACCTGCCGGTGCTGGTCAAGAACCCGGTCAGCCCGGACCTCGACCTGTGGGTGGGGGCGCTGGAGCGCCTGCAGAAGGCCGGCCTGACGCGGTTGGGGGCGATCCTGCGCGGCTTCGCCAGTCGCGAGCAATCGCCCTACCGCAACCCGCCCCACTGGCAGATCGCCATTGACCTCAAGACCCGGATGCCCACGCTGCCGCTGCTCGCGGACCCCAGTCACATGGGCGGCACGCAGGCGCTGATCTACGGCATTGCCCAGGAGGCGATGGACCTGCAGTTCGACGGTCTGATGATCGAGTCCCACGTCTGCCCGGATGCGGCGCTCAGCGATGCGCGCCAGCAGGTGACCCCGGCGGCGCTGGCGGATGTGCTGCACCGGCTGGTTCTCCGCGCGCCCGACACGACCGACCGGCAGTTCCACTACACCCTCGATGAGCTCCGCGCCCAGGTGGATGTGCTTGATCGGGACGTCATCGCGAAACTGGCCCAGCGCATGCACATTTCCGAGCAGATGGGGCGACTCAAGAAGGAGAGCAATGTCACCATCCTGCAGACGCCGCGGTGGGAGCAGATCGTCAGCGAGCGCCAGGCGCAGGGATTGGGGCTTGGGCTGAGCGCTGACTTCATGGCCCGGCTCCTGAAGGCCATCCACGAGGAGTCCATCAACCACCAGGCCAGGGTGATGAACGCGCCCGATGCGCTGTAGCGGGCAGGGTGAGCATGGCCGGGAACCGCATCGAACGCTGGCTGTCGGTAAGCTGATTGACCCGCGGCATGCGTTGCTGCCCCCCCCCGCGACGGTTCCGCATCCCCCTTGTCGACGCATGAACAGGATACCGCACACTTCATGAAGTGTGCGGCATCCCGGTGGATGGACTTCCGGGAGGGCGGGGCTGTCGTAGCGCATTCCCCCCTGCGGGGATTACCGACGCAGGCGGCTGGCCGCGTTTGCCAGCCCGCAGGTGGGGCCGGTCCGCATGCGTGTGGGCGAAGCTGGCCGTGCGCCGGTGGTTCAAAGCCTGTCGATTCCGCTGGCCTAACTGTTGCACACTTCATAAAGTGTGCAATAGTCATGAACGATCCAGGAACCGCGTCGCTTGAACTCAGTCCCACGCTCTGGCGTACGTGCCGCGCGCTGGCGAACCGAGGTCGCCTGGCTTTGCTGCGCTGCGTGTGGGACCATCCAGCCGAGTCGGTCTCGCGCCTCGCGCGACTGACGGGGCAGTCGCTGCCGCGCGCGAGTCAAAGCCTGCGCAGCCTGAACGCACGGGGGTTGCTGGCCGTCGAGCGCGTCGGCTCGGCGGTCTACTATCGGCTGGAAGCTGATCCGGCCGTGGCCGAGGCGACGGACTTGGTGGCCGCACTGCGCCAGGAGTTGCGGCGGGGGCGGCGTCCGGCGGACCGGCTGTTCGCCGCCCTGACGGCGCTCACGCACCCGCGGCGTGTTCGACTGGTGTATGTGCTGGGGCGCGAGCCGCTTCTCGGCGTGACGGCCTTGCGCCGCCGCACCGGCATGTCGACAGACGCGCTGCACCGGCACCTGAACAAGCTCATGCGGAGAGGCTGGATCGGACGGACAAAAGGACGGTATCGGCTCCTGCAGCCGCCCGGCGTGCTTCCCCGCGTACTGATCCGCCTCGCACGCCGCAGGCCCGCCTGACACGC